>CP090851.1:1254297-1567871 GCA_041879415.1 Vibrio chagasii
TGACCTGGCACGTTATACCTTTGCGCTTCACGGAAGCAAGCCTTTGTTACTGGAACGAGACAATAACGTGCCGCCGTTAGTTGTGCTTACCGAGGAGTTGCGAAGTATGCATAGTCAGGTCATTGGTGGCGGTGTGGTGAATCCCCCTATTCCTCAGGAGTTAGTTTATGCATAACCCTCCGAGTATGTTGGTAGCACAGACACAAGCGTTAACCGCGTCAATACGCTCGCCGCTTGAAGACAACGCTGTGTGCCGATACAGCGAATTCATTAGAGACAATGTGTTCGGGGTATTGAGCAACACGTTCCCTCTATTTTGCCAACAAGTTGAACAGGATGAATTGTTGATATTGGTGGATGAGTTTGTGGTCGTACATTACGCCTCTGAGCCCGAGTTTCATCATATCGCGACTGAGTTTGTCAGCTTTATCCAACGCCGAACTGAAGCCATGTATGGCAGTCGTCTAACTGCAGCCCACGCTCTATCAACAGACCAGTTGGCAGTTCTCGAATATGAGTGGTGTGCGTTTTGCGTTGAGATTGATTCAACAGAAAAAGCGCTGCCAGTTGCGTGTACATGTGACTTTCGAGTGGATGAGCAACAGCTTCAGCTAGGGCTGTCAGTGAATCAAACAATGAAGCTCGTTCAGGTGCCTTTCCTGATTCATGGTGAGTCACTGACGTTTCTGACACAAAGGCGCCATCCTGTGTATTACGCGATTTACCGAGACTCAAACCAGCGCGTTAATACCATAAAACTTAGAGAAATCGATGTTGCGATTATCCAAATGATCCAACAACAGCCAAATCAACCTCTAGCCAATACAAAACAAATAATTGCTCAACAATTGGCGAGATTCGAGTTTATTAATTGGGTTGAACACTTCAGCGAGATAGAGCTGATTGGCGTTCACTCTTTAGGAGAAAATTTATGATTAAGTCAGCCCTCAACTGGTACGACGCTATCGTTGAAAAATGCAAACAATACGATTATTTAGCACTGCTTTTGGTGCGCCTTTACTTGATTCCTGTGATTTATGTCGGTGCTCGTTCAAAGGTACTTGGCTTCTCTGGAACCGTTGCATGGTTTGGGGCTTCTGCAGCAGATGGAGGCCTTAACCTTCCCTTTCCTGAGTTGTTAGCTTTCTTAGCGGCAGCAACCGAAGTACTGGGGTGTATCTGTATCGCATTGGGTTTATTCACTCGTTTTATTTCAATTCCGATGATTTTCATGATGAGTGTGGCCAGTGCCATGGTTCACTGGAAACACGGTTGGGATGCAATCGCGACGGGTGGTATGGAAGCGACCATTAGACTGAATGGTTTCATCGAGTGGTTGTCAATTAACTTCCCAGGCCGCTACAACTACATCACTGAGCTTGGCGACCCGGTAATGCTGAATAACGGCATGGAGTTCGCAGGCACCTATTTTGTCATGCTATTGGTTCTTCTTGTCTTCGGTGGCGGTCGCTACGTAAGTGCTGATTACTGGCTACGCAAACAGTTCTCTAAAAAACAAGACAAAGCACTTCGTTGGTAATCAACCTCAGTTACGTTTATCGCCATAGCGGTATATGTAACCTCCTAATTAGCTTTCTCTAATTATCATTTTATTTTCCATTATCTTACCCGTCACACACGTGGCGGGAAGGAGTTTTTATGCTTACAGATGTCGTCGATCTGTCGCGGTTTCAATTCGCGAGTACCGCGCTTTATCACTTTATATTCGTTCCGCTAACGATAGGCCTCTCCTTTTTACTTGCAGTGATGGAATCGCTGTATGTCATGACCAATAAGACAATTTACAAGGACATGACTAAGTTCTGGGGTAAATTGTTCGGTATTAACTTCGCGGTTGGTGTGGCAACCGGCTTAACGATGGAATTCCAGTTTGGTACTAACTGGGCGTACTACTCTCACTACGTGGGTGACATTTTTGGCGCACCGCTCGCAATCGAAGCTTTGATTGCGTTTTTCTTGGAATCCACCTTAGTCGGTATGTTCTTCTTTGGTTGGGACAAGTTATCAAAGCGTCAGCACTTGTCTGTAACTTGGTTAACAGCCTTAGGTTCTAACTTCTCTGGTCTATGGATTTTGATGGCCAACGGTTGGATGCAAAACCCAGTTGGTGCCGAGTTTAACTTCGAAACCATGCGCATGGAGATGACAGACTTCATAGAGGTGATCTTTAACCCTGTGACTCAAGTGAAGTTTGTGCACACCGTTGCCGCGGGCTATACAACCGGCGCGTTGTTCATCATGGGTATCAGTGCCTACTACATGTTGAAAGGTCGTGATCTACCGTTTGCTCGTCGTTCATTTGCAATAGCGAGTGCCTTTGGTATGGCTGCCATTGTTTCAACCGTGATGCTTGGTGATGAGTCTGGCTATGAGTTAGGTGATGTTCAGCAAGTAAAACTGGCCGCTATCGAAGCTGAATGGCACACCGAAGAAGCACCGGCCTCTTTCACTCTGTTTGGTTTCCCAAATCAAGAAACGATGGAGACAGACTACGCTATTAAAATCCCTTACGTGATGGGGATTATCGCAACGCGTTCTTTAGACACACCTGTTATCGGCATTCGTGATTTATTAACGAAAAACGAAGAGCGTGTTCGTAACGGGATCTTAGCTTATGGGTTATTAGAGAAGTTACGATCTGGCGATAAATCCCAACAAAATATCGATGATTTTGAAGCGGTTAAACATGATCTCGGCTATGGGTTGCTGGTTAAAAAATACAGTGACAACGTAGTGGATGCTACCGAAAATCAAATCAAGCAGGCCGCTAAAGACACGATTCCTACCGTTGCCCCGCTATTCTGGAGTTTCCGAATCATGGTGGTGTGCGGTGTCTTGATGTTCGCCATCATTGGGCTTTCATTCCTCCAGATTTGCCGTCGTAAGATTGGAACCAATCGTTGGCTATTGAAAGCAACCGTATGTGCGATACCACTGCCATGGATTGCCTGTGAAGCCGGATGGTTTGTTGCTGAGTATGGTCGCCAACCTTGGGCTATTGGTGAAATCCTCCCTGTAAATATGGCGGCTTCAAATCTACCTGCTTCAAGTCTGTGGATCTCGATTGCTTTGGTTTACCTCTTGTACACCTTGTTTCTAATCGTGGAAATGTTCTTGATGGTTAAGTTCGCAAAAATGGGCCCGAGTGCATTAAAAACCGGCCGCTATCACCACGAGAGAACGCATACCGAGCCAACATCATCTTTGGAATACAACACTACGAATCAGTTAGATAAATCTATTGATCTTCATTAAGGAATTCAGATGTTTGATTACGAAAGTCTCCGCCTGTTTACATGGGCAATTATTGGCGTGTTGTTGATCGGTTTTATCATTACTGACGGTTTTGATATGGGAGTCGCTACTCTGCTTCCTGTTCTTGGAAAATCGGAAGTCGACCGTCGAATCATGATTAACTCGATTGCACCTCACTGGGACGGTAACCAAGTGTGGTTAGTAACGGCAGGTGGCGCAATATTCGCGATATGGCCAGCAATATACGCCGCCGCGTTTTCAGGGTTCTATTTAGCAATGATCTTAGTGCTCGCAACCTTGTGGTTGAGACCGCTAGGTATGGATTACCGTGCAAAAATCGATAATCCGCAATGGAAAAAAGCTTGTGATATTGCACTGATCATCAGCGGCTTTATTCCTCCAGTTATTTTCGGTGTTGGTTTCGGCAACCTATTAATTGGTGTCCCGTTTGAATTTAACGAGTTGCTAATGATGTCGTATCAAGGTGGCTTTTGGGATCTGCTTACACCCTTCCCGTTATTGTGTGGCCTAGTGAGCTTGGCCATGGTTGTGACGCAAGGCGCGGCATTTTTACAAATGAAAACAACGGGAGATTTAAAACAGCGAGCACAGAGAGTCATTATATGCATGGCACTCATTACAGCTGGGTTATTCGCTGTGAGTGGTTTGTTTGCCTACACCTTGCCAGGCTATCTCATCACTAGCCCAGTTGTAACAGATGCGGTTTCAAATCCATTACTGAAGCATGTTGTGAAGTTTGATGACTTACTTCTACACAACTACGAAACCTACCCTGTTCTTTGGATTATTCCAACGTTAGGCATCATCGGGATGTTGAGCTGCGCACTAATGACTCGACTGAACCGTGCGGGATTGGCTTTTGCGTCTTCGAGCTTGTCTATCGCAAGCATTATAACAACGGCAGGCGTCGCTTTGTTTCCAATGATCATGCCATCTAGCTTGGTGCCTTCGCATAGTTTGACGCTATGGGACGGAACCTCTAGTCAGCTGACTCTAAGCATTATCTCTGTTGTCGCGGTAATCGTTGTACCTATTATCTTGGGCTACACAATTTGGTGTTACTACAAGATGTTCGGTCGATTAGACGGTAAATACATTCACGATAACAGTTCATCACTGTATTAATTTGGGTGAACCAAGAGGATAACTTATGTGGTATTTATGTTGGGTTCTGGGAATCTTGCTCGCTTGTGCATTTGGCATCATTAATGCGCTATGGTTAGAAAACACAGACCTTCTAGATAAGACGGATTAACTGATAGCCCGTTTCATATAAACGAGCATAGGGTTTGTTATTTTATATATTGAAAATGACCCGCTGATGTTTTTGGAAAGCCTTCGTTCCCCTGTGGAATGGAGGCTTTTTTGATCCAACATGAGGCGCTCGTACCATCTAAACCTGCACGTATTATGTCTTGAATTAGCTTTTCCTTAAATGAATCTTGATTTAACACTCCAATAAGCTATTAGTTACATATTCATCAATTTAATGAATCTATTAATTACAAATTAAAGATGAATATCAACGTCACCGGCTTAAAGGGAATTAACCATGAGTAATCCATCGGAACCTCAGCGTAGACCGCTGTCTCTTTCAATTCGTAGTAAATTCATTCTAATCAACCTCACCCTATTTGTTTCCGTTTTTGTATACGCCATCTACGAGCAAATGAGTTTAGATAAACTCGAGTCATTAGAGAGAGCAGCGAATGAGAATCTCAGGAGCTCGGTTGATCTCTTAATGTTGAGGCGTCACGAGAAAGATTTCTTAGCCCGTAATGATCAAAAGTACGCAGAACGCTTCGATAAAACCGCCAACATCTTGAATGAAAGATTGGTGACTTTGAACCAAACCCTGACCTCACACCAGCTTCACCTATCTGATCAGATGACTCGGATTTCAGAAACCCTTCATCAATATCAAAAACAATTTCATCAGATAGTCGACCAAGTCAACGATATAGAACGAACAACCGCCCCATTGGGTTTTGTTGCGACGTTGAATGAAAGAAGAGAAGACCTGAAAGTCGCGATCGAGCACGAGTCTAACTTAACGCTTGAGCTTGCTCTGTTGGAGCTAATCGAAAAAGACTTCCATTACCTTGCTCATACGAATGATCAAACGAACCGTGCGTTAGAGCAAGCACTCATAGAGTTCAAACCTTACTCCCAAACCTCCATCGCAACTGAGCGAGCTTACTCGGAGTATGAAGGTGCAGTAAAAGCGCTATTACTCGCTAATAGTAACCTTGGTTTGTCTGCTGAACTTGGTCTAAGAGGTGCACTCCGCAGCAATGTTCACCAAACGGAACAAGCGATTGACGCAGTGCAAACTCAGATAAGCGAAGCCATTACTGCGGCCAGCATTAACACTAAAAATACACTCCATCTGTTTGGTGCCGCTATCGTCGCATTGCTTTCTTTGTTGTTGGTGTTCATTGGTCGCAACATACTCGCGCGTATTAAAGCGATTAACGTCATGATGGAGTCGATTGCCAATGGCGATGGTGATTTAACGGTGCGAATGAATGCCAAAGGTAACGATGAATTAGCCCAGCTCGCTCACTCATTCGATACCTTCATCAATAAACTACATGGAAACATCAAAGAGCTGTCTAGTGTGATGAAGGTACTGACCGACAGCTCGTGTAGCTCTGAAGAAGCCGCGATCAAAAGCATGAGCAATGCAGAGAAACAGAAACAACAATCGGAGTCTGTCGCAACGGCAGTTAACGAATTGGTTATGACCAGTAACGAGGTCACAGCCAATATAGAGAATGCCGCGACTAATGCCGAGAAGATCAAAGACAACGCCCATCAAGCTCTACAAGAAACACATTTAACGGATGCGAGTATCAATGTGTTGGTTGAGAACATTGCAGAGTCGCAAGACTTAATCGTACAACTTGAAGAACAGAGCCGTGAAATCAATCAAGTGGTGACGACGATTCAAGGGATTGCCGAACAAACGAACCTACTCGCGCTTAACGCGGCGATTGAGGCTGCACGTGCAGGTGATCATGGACGAGGCTTTGCGGTGGTCGCCTCTGAAGTGAGAGAGCTTTCTTTGATGACTAACGATTCGACTCATCAGATTGAATCGACTATCCATGGTTTGACATCCGGTATTGCGAAGACAGTCGCTAAGATGTCGGCAAGCTTGGAACAAACCGAACAAGTTAAGCACCAGACTAAAGATGTGGTCAATGCGATTGAAGGTATCCACTTCCAAGTTGGGGAGATGTTTGACCTTAACAGTCAGATAGCGACTGCGTCTGAAGAACAATCCATGGTATCTGCAGAGATCGACCGAAACATCAGCGACATTGCTCATCTAGCAAGTAATACACATACCGTCGTGTCAGGTTCAGTGCGTTGTAGTGAACAGGTATCGAGTGTGAGTGTGAAATTAGAGAAGATTGTGGCTCAGTTTAAATACTGATGTGTATTCTACTTTGTTGTGGACTATCACCACCTCTGAATAAACTGCAGGTAATAAAAAACGCCCTTATCGCTTTATGTTGATAAGGGCGTTTTAATTCTATAAGGACATTTTCCGTTACCTGTAGACTATCGATGTCTACAAACGGCGGTTGCCCGAAGCACTAGTCTTAATTAGCCACGTGCTTTTAGGAATTCAGCGTAAGTACCACGGAAATCATTGATCTTGCCATCTTTGATTTCAAGGATACGTGTTGCTAGAGAGTCTACGAATACGCGGTCGTGAGATACGAAGAACAATGTGCCTTTGTAGTTCTCAAGAGCCAAGTTAAGCGCTTCGATAGATTCCATATCCATGTGGTTAGTCGGTTCATCCATAAGTAGGATGTTTGGCTTGTGCATCATGATCTTACCAAGAAGCATACGACCTTGCTCACCACCAGAAATTACCTTAACTGATTTCTTGATGTCGTCTTGACCAAACAGCATACGACCTAGGAAGCCACGAACAACCTGCTCGTCTTCACCTTCTTGACGCCATTGGCTCATCCAATCGAACAGGTTCATGTCTTCTTCGAAATCATGAGCATGGTCTTGAGCGTAGTAACCGATGTTTGAGTTTTCAGACCACTTGTATTCACCAGTACGAGCTTCAAGTTCGCCAGCTAGTGTGTTCAGTAGTGTTGTTTTACCCACACCGTTCTCACCAATGATAGCTACGCGCTCACCTACTTCGAAGATCGCATCGAACTTGTTGAATAGGTCTTCTTCAAAACCTTGAGATAGGTTTTCAACCACAAGTGCGTTACGGAATAGCTCTTTAGACTGTTCAAAACGGATGAATGGGTTTTGACGGCTAGAAGCTTTCACTTCTTCAAGCTGAATCTTATCGATTTGCTTAGCACGAGACGTAGCTTGCTTCGCTTTAGATGCGTTAGCAGAGAAACGAGAAACGAACGTTTGAAGTTCAGCGATTTGTGCTTTCTTCTTAGCGTTGTCAGACAGTAGACGTTCACGCGCTTGAGTTGCTGCCGTCATGTACTCATCGTAGTTACCTGGGAACAGGCGTAGTTCACCGTAATCCAGGTCAGCCATGTGTGTACATACAGAGTTTAGGAAGTGACGGTCGTGCGAAATGATGATCATTGTGCAGTTACGTTGGTTTAGTGTCTCTTCCAACCAGCGGATAGTGTCCATGTCCAAGTTGTTCGTTGGTTCGTCTAGAAGCATGATATGCGGGTCTGCGAACAGAACTTGCGCTAGAAGCACACGAAGTTTCCAACCAGGTGCTACTTCGCTCATTAGACCGAAGTGTTGTGATTCTTCAATACCAACAGCAAGAAGAAGCTCACCCGCTTTCGCTTCAGCCATGTAACCGTCCATTTCAGCAAACTGAACTTCAAGGTCAGCTACTTTCATGCCGTCTTCTTCGCTCATTTCTGGCAAAGAGTAAATGCGGTCACGCTCTTGTTTGATAGCCCATAGCTCTTTGTGACCCATGATAACCGTGTCGATTACCGTGAATTCTTCGTAAGCAAATTGGTCTTGGTTTAGCTTAGCTACGCGCTCGTTTGGATCGTAGCTTACGTTGCCAGAAGTCGGCTCTAGTTCACCAGATAGGATCTTCATGAACGTCGATTTACCACAGCCATTCGCGCCGATTAAACCGTAACGGTTACCTTCGCCGAACTTAACTGAAATATTTTCGAAAAGTGGCTTAGCGCCGAATTGTTGGGTGATATTTGCTGTGGAGATCAATGCCTTTACCTTTTTAATGTGAAAAACGCCGCAACGTTACTTGTTCAGGGCTTTAACTGCAAGTATTGATTGCAATTACCCGCTAATAAGTGAGTGATAACCTAGCTAAATCATAGTTTGAGGTAACTCACATTTTTGATTTCTATTTATGGAGTGATAAATAAGCCAATCGTGCAACATACAAAGTACTGAACCAATGAGTAAAAACCGTCTTATATAAAGACATATCTCGTCTTAATAATTTAATATATCGCATAGTAATCTGTTACAAACAAACCTACTTTGCATCAAGCTATTCACAACACTCTTCAATGAACAAATAGTAGCTCAATGACTGACAGTTTCATGACAATGAGCCCAGATTCGGGGATAAAGTACTCGCCCTCATTAATGCACGAGATTTCACAAAGCTCGATTATCTAACTATAGTAATCCTAACCTCATAATTCTAAGAGACTTTTATGCGTTCATTACCGCGCTTCCTATTCTTCATATTAGCCATGCTCTCATGGCCGAGTCATGCCAACTTGGAATATGACTTACAATCACAGCCTCAGGTCTCTGACATAGCCCAAGATCTGAATAACCGGATCGATCAACTGCCCGACCCTCTGTTTATGGAAGCGTCAGATAAACGCAAAGTAAACCGACTGCTCGCAGAGGTACTTCGTGTCCAGAATCAGCAAATCGCTAAGTTCGACCAACGACTCAAAGCCTATCGTGAAAACAGCGAGCCAGAACAGTGGTTCGATGTGGAGTCTAGCTACGTCACGTTGAATAGTTTGAATGTGAGTAAGCAGCACTTATTGGAGCAAAGCACCGCGAGTAACAGAGAACGCTTGACCGGTTTTGGCCCTTACGGTGTTACCCAGTTCAAGCAAGAGTGGGAGTTAACCAAGCTTAACGTTGAATACTTGGTGTATTTCCAAATACGTAGCTTCAAAGCACTTATTAAAGATATCTTCATTTCGCCGGTGCCTGTAATTGGTGCGGCGTTAAAAGTACTCTTCATCTACTTTGCACTAGTGTGGTGGTTAGCTAACAGCAAAAGGTTGATTGAACTGTTTCGCGTTAACCTGCTTGAGGCGAAACCAAACCCTCCATTCCTGATTCGTTTAATTTGGTATGTGAGCCGTGCGGATAGAGCCATTGCTTGGTTAATTGCTATCACGCTGTCGCTGCGTGTACTTTCAAGTATCCCTAGCCTGCAACACCTGATATTCCTTGAGATCTTTACATGGTGGATTCTAGGTGGCTCGATCGCAATCAGCTTCATTCTCGAGTTTGCGTACCGTATGGGTCGCACATCAAACCAAGAAGTGATTGCCCTGCGCCTCTCAACGATTCGACGTTATGTGTGGAGCTTCATTGTTGCTGGTGTGATTCTGCAGATTTCCAGTATTACGCTAGGTAAAGGCACCATTTACAGTTGGATTTATAGCGTCCTATTCTTCTGGTTTGTGTTGGTGACCATCTCGGTCCTTCGTTTATGGAGAGCTAAGGTATTCAATAGCCTAGAGCATATCTCTGACCGTCCAGTGTGGGTTAATTGGGCTGTGAATCGCCAAGATACCTTCTTACTTAACATCCTCGCGACAGCGCTTGGTATTGCTTGGTTGAGTGTGTATCACTTCCAGCATCGTATCATGTCGCTGCTTTCTAACTACACAGTATTCAGTCAAGCACTGGCTTATCTGTTTAGGATTGAAGTGGCTAAGCAGTCTGATCTCGATAAGAACCAGAAAAACCTAGTGCGCATCAAGGGTGATCAAACATACGAATACATTCTGCCTGGCTCTATCGACAGCGAGCTTATTGACTATGCAGGTGACGAAGTTAAACAACTGTCGCGCTATTTAATGTCTGATAGCCCGGCGATTTGTATTGTCTCTGGTGAACGTGGCGTAGGTGCCACAACGCTTCTGTATACCCTGCTGCACAAGGTATCGAATGCAGAGCCAATTTACGTTAGCTGCCCTTACGCGGGTTACCAAGAATTACTGTGTCACCTTGCGGTAAGCATCGGCCTAGAAGAAGACGCAACTGAGATTCAAATCTTGGCGCATCTTCGTAAGAGCGACACGACTTATCTGATTGCAATTGATAATGCCCAGCGCCTAGTTAAACCAATGGTTGGTGGTCTTTCAGATCTGATTCGATTGACTAACTTACTGCGTCGTTCGAAGAAAAACCACAGAATCGTGATGTCGATTGCTAAGTCTAGCTGGCGATTTGTCGATCGAGCTCGTGGCGAGCGCCTGTTGTTTGATTTGGTTTGCTTCCTTCCGCGTTGGACAGAGAAACAAGTTGGTGAGTTGCTTACCAGCCGTATCAATACTGAACTTGAGAAGCCATTATCATTTGATGGTTTAGTGGTACCAAAGCAGTGGGACCAAGATGACATGAGCGAAGAAGAACGTGCGCGCCAAGGTTTCTATCGTATCTTGTGGCACTATTCAGATGGTAACCCTACCGTTGCACTGCGTTTCTTCCGTCTCTCTTTGAACAGGAACAAAGAGACAGACCAAGCGGTAGTTAGATTGTTCCATGTACCTGAAGCGCAAGAACTAGAGAACATGCCAAAACCTATGCTGGCGGTACTGCGCTCTATCGTTCAGTTAGAAATTGCGTCTACCGAGGTGCTATCGGAATGTACTCAGCTAAGTATTGCCGAAATCACTGGTATTCTTCGTTACTTTGAGAGCCGTGGTTACATTGGCTGGAATGAAGATAAGGCAAGAATCTCTGATCACTGGTTCCGTCACATTACTAACGTTCTCGACCGTCAACATTTATTGGTGAAGTAAAATGAAGAAGTTATTTGTCCTATTACTTGTTGGCTTGGCGACGGCGGTAAGTTTCCCGACTTACGCGACAGAAGAGTTAGCCAATGTAGAAAACATTTCTAAGATTGCGAGTTTGGTGCGTTGGAGTGGCGTGTTCTTCTCTATCATCGTCATTGCAGCGATGTGGCTGTTATTGAAGTTCATTAACTCAATGGTGACCAGCTTCGGTAGCCAGTTCGTGCAATATCGAATGCTGCTGCAAAAGCTTCAATCGTTCATGCAATTCTTCATTTATGTGAGCACTGGTCTCATCGTGTTCATGATGAGTTTCCGCATTAACGACCAAATCTTGGCTCTGATTGGCGGTACCCTAGCGGTGTCGGTTGGTTTTGCACTTAAAGACTTGGCGGCCTCTTTCATCGCGGGTATCACCGTAATGATTGATAGACCATTCCAAGTAGGTGACCGCGTCACGTTCGAAGGTAACTACGGAGACATTATTACTATTGGTTTACGCTCAGTACGCATGAGAACTTTGAACGACGACATCATTACGATTCCAAACAACAAGTTCCTAAACGAAGTGACCACCAGTGGTAACTATGGCGCGTTGGATATGCAGGTGGTGATCCCGTTCTATGTCGGTATGGATGAGGACATTACCCTCGCCCGTGATCTAATTCAGGAAGCGGCCTCATCAAGCCGTTACATCCACCTACCCAAGCCTGTAACGGTATTAGTAAAGCAAACCATTACTGACAACTACCTAGCAATACAGCTAACCTGTAAGGCTTATGTGGTGGATACAGCCTATGAGAAGCTGTTCGAGACTGATATTACACTTCGTGTCATGAAAGAGTTTAAGAAACACAACATCAACCCACCTAAAATCTCAGTGGCTGCCCACTCTTAATTTTAGGTTGATAGCTAGATTGCTAAAAACAAAAACACCTCTGCACTTGAATAAGATTCGGAGGTGTTTTTTTATGGTTTCCGCCTATTTAACGCTGTTGTCTTTCCGGCTTGGTTAATTGAACTAAACCTTAAAGTACTTCAACTGTTCAGTGAGATGTTCAGTGGTGTTTGCCATCTTCTGACTGTCTTCAGCCAACGATTGTGAAGCCTGTAGCACTTCGTTAGCGGCCAAATGAATCCCAGTGACACTCTCACTCATCTCTGTTGCTACTGTACTCTGCTGCTCAGACGCTGCCGCAATTTGCGAAACCATATCATTGGCGTTGTGTAGCTCATTCACAATCACATCGAGTTGCTGACGTGTCTCGTTAGACGCTACCACACTGTGGTCCACTTTCTCGTTGCTGCTTTGCATCGCATTGAATGTACGTTCGGCTTGCTGTGTTAGCTTCTCAATGGTCGATTGTACTTCGTTCGTAGAGTTCTGTGTGCGGCTCGCTAGATTACGAACTTCATCGGCAACGACAGCAAAGCCACGCCCTTGTTCCCCTGCTCGTGCTGCTTCGATTGCAGCGTTGAGTGCCAGTAAATTGGTTTGTTCTGATACATCACGAATCACACCAACCACTTGGCTTATCTCTGTAACTCCAGATTGAAGATCTCTGACCAAGTTGTTTGCAGTTGAAATGTTCTCAGATACTTGAGATATGGTCGTTGCGGTTACCTGCATGTTTTCATCATTTTGGTTCGCGTGATCGACCACTTTGTTGGTACTCGCAGCGGTGTTTTCTGCATTCATCGCGACATCCGAAATCGTCGCGCTCATCTCTGTCATTGCCGTCGATAACAGTTCAAGTTGTGCATGTTGCGAATTCACGCTGGTAGCTGCTTCTTCACTGGCCTGCGCAATATGACTTGCCATATCACTAGACAGGTCCGCAGACTCGTTTGCTGTGCGAAGCGTCGTTTGTAGTTTGTCGAGCATAGTATCGATTTGGTGGCTCATATCGCCCAACTCATCTTTACGTGTCATGTTCATGCGAACACGAAGGTCACCATCGGCAATCTTATGTGTGTTTTCGATAAGCTTGTTAAGCGGGACCAGTATGTTATTTGAAATCGCATAACCCATCGCAAACAGTAAGCCTGATAGAACTACCGCGACTATGCCTTCCTTCAATGCCAATGCGTAAAAAGCCTCTTGAATATCGGCGACCAGTATTCCTGAGCCAATAATCCAATTCCATTCAGGGAAAAGCTGTACGTAAGAGATTTTATCTTTAAGTTCGCCTTGAGGGCTCATCCACTGATAATCGAGAAAGCCTTTCTCTTCAGGAGCGCGCGAGATCGTCACCATTTCACGCCAATGGTGCTTTCCTGCGCCGTCTTTCAAATTACCCGCGTTGGTGCCATTTAGCTCTGGCTTTAATGGGTGGCTGATAATGTTGAGTTGCTGGTTGAGGATCCAGAAGTAGTTGGTGTTGTCGTAACGAAGCGTTTCAATCGCTTGCAGCGCTCGCTCCTTTGCGACTTCTTCACCGAGCACACTGCGTTGGCTGTAGTAATAGCTGGCTAAGCTAACGGCAGTTTCAACTTGAGCGCTGAGCTTATCTTGACGCTCTTCCATGGAACTGGCTCGTTGTTGTATCAGATTAAATGTTGATGCCATTACCAGTAATACAACCGATAGAACGACAATTGAGGCGAGTTTTGACTTGATAGATAGATTACTTAATTTCATAGCTGGCTGACTTTAATATTTGTTTTGATTATGGATTTTGGACCAAGTTATCAAAATTTCGTACAGTTCAGATGATATGCATCAAGATCGACAAATATACACTGTGTTACATAACCAAAAAGAGGTATAGGTCAAACCGGTAGAGGTTGAGGTTGAAGTTTTCGTAATACTAGATGTTTAGTAATTGATTGATATCAATATAAGTTTCGATTGAAGCTATAACTGTAGCTTACCTTTTACTATATGGTATGATGTACCAAATTTAACTTAGAGATAAAAAATGAAAAACCATGTACTTGTCCCGCTAATATTAGTAACCCTGTCTGGCTGCGCAGCATCAATCCCCCAGAATGCTAAAACAGAAGTTAAATCTTTTAGTACTCCAAAAATCAGCGTTGTCACAAGTGCTTATGTTGGCGATTTTATGATTGATCAAGGAAAAGCTACAACTAAAAAGTATTTGACTGTTAACCAGTCTATTGACGGCGCGTTCTATAATATAAGTCAAGGCTCATATGCTGAAATGGGCTACGATGGCAAGAAATCATGGTTTAACATTTATTCGACTAATGGAGGACTAGTTTCTCCAGGGGCTTTTGTTGATCCTCCTTATGCATTATCTGTGGATGAAACTAAGCAGATTTGTGTTTCTTCTGTGATAGCAAAAGAAGTAAAGTGCTATGAAGGAACATCTAAGATTGAAGATAAAACAATCAACGATAGCGCAAGCTTTCGCCAAACGTTGATATACAATGGTTCAGTGGGAACAAAGCTAAACATTTCATACCGTGAATTTACCAATGATTTGGCTCGTGGGGCTTTCACTAATGATGTTGAGTACGATATGTCAAAATCAAACCTTATCAATTACAAAGGTGCTAGAATCGAAGTCTTAAATTATGACAATAGCTCTATCGAATTCAAAGTCTTGAAACATTTTAGAGAAAATGTGTCTGTAACATTCTAAAAAAATACTAACCTATTAAAACTAAACTCACTCGGGAGTCCCACTGACGAGTGAGTTATACAGTTATATTTTTGCCTAAACTTATAGGTTTGATATTAACAATTGAGGTGTCGCTTTTTGTTGAAGGTAGATACTAAAGCGGCTGCCTTTACCCACTTCTGATTCTACACGTATCTCGCCCCCAATTTGGCTCAAGATACTCTGAGATACGGATAAGCCTAAGCCAGTACCGTCGCGTTTCGTTGTATAGAATGGTGAGAAGATTCGCTTTAATTGCTCTTCTTTGATGCCACAACCTTCGTCTTCAACATGTACGATAGCACCATGAGATACGCCGTTCTCAACCCAGTCTTCACTCGAAATCGTCAATGTTCCCTGCCCGTCCATCGCATGAATCGCATTCATTTGTAGGTTTACCAGAATCTGTAGCAGTTGGTTTCGATTTACTTCAACCGATGTTTTAGCGTTTAGGTTCGAAACGTAAACCATATCGCGCTTTTTCGCCCCGGTTTTCACGAGCGTGATACTTTCATCAACGATCGGGTTGATGTGTTGCCACGTGATCTCATCCTGCACACCACCGTGTCGGCTATATTGCAGCAAGCTTCGCGTAATGTTTCGAATTCGGTCGATTTGCTCCATGATGGCATGGACCTCTTCTTCGACACGGCTGACTTCATCACCTAGCTCAAATTTCATCAACTCAACGTTGCCAAGAATTACTGCTGTTGGGTTATTGATCTCATGAGCAATACCAGCGGTAAGCTCACCGAGCGCTGCCAGTTTCTCATTGACCACCAGCTTATCTCTCGCTTGATTGAGCAGTTTAATGTGTAACTCAAGCTCTTCGGTTTTCTCCTTCAAACTTGCGGTACGTGAATGCACTTTACACTCAAGTTCTAACGCCGCCTGTTGAATCTCTTGATTACGCTCATGAAGCAGATCCAGCATCTTATCGAACTGTTTAGCGAGTAAAGTAAGCTCGTGTTGATCATCCAAGCCCAACGTGCCGATGCGTTTATCTTTGCCCAATTGCACGAGCTTCACCACCTTATGAATTCGTTCAATTGGGTCGAAAAGATCCCGAGCACCGCGGTGAACTATCAAACCAGAAGCAAGCAACAGCAACACAATGATGATGCTGATTTCGCCAAGGTTAGTCAGGTAGGTTTCAATAAGTGGCCAGATTAGATAACCCGTGTAAAGCATGCCAATAACCTTGCCAGACTGGTCATGAATTGGCTGATAAGCGGTGATGTACCATGCGTCATAAACATAGGCACGGTCCAACCACTCTTTGCCCTCGTTGAGAACTTTTGAGTGAACCTCATGAGAAACGCGCGTACCAATCGCTCGACCTTCACTGTTTTCGCTGCTTAGCGGGACGTTTGTGCTCACACGAAGGTCATCAAGAAACACAGTGACAGTACCGACATGGCGATTAAATCCATCTCTTTGCGGATAGATCAGGTTACTGATTTGATCAACCAACTGTGTGCTGTTGTTCAGTAAGATCCCGCCATCAAGAAAACCGATCACATGGCCTTGCTCATCTCTAATCGACACTACAGTGCGGCTCACCAAACCACGAGTCTCAACGTCATTACCATTGAGCATCGGGACTTCCGCTTTTTTGGCAAGGTCACGATCTAAGTAATTGAGTTCTTTACTGTCTAACACACTAAAGAATGACGATTTATTGGTTAAATCTAAGTACTCGAGTTTCTTTGCCACGCTTTCAACACTACGCCAGCGCAAAAAGTCGAGTTCGTAGCGCGCCTTATTCTCTGAAACCCAATGGATAAGTTCCTTCTGAGAAACGCCACTCGATAGTTTCATTTGAAAACTGTAAGACTCGGCGAACGCACGTACGTTGTAAGCTTGTTGGTTTTGAATCAGATGAATACTGTTGTCTGCCACGTCTAAGCGCTCATCGACATCAATTAAAGCACCCTGCCACGTATAGTGCACAGACCAGTACAAAGTGATAGCAACGAGAGCACAAAGCGTCAGAAAAATCGGCGCTGATGTGAGAAACAGTAAGCGGTAACGCACCATTGTTTTGAAACGGAACGCCCACTTTGCCCACCAATGACGTCTAATCGGCATATTCAGAGCCTTCTGTGTTCCAATCTTTGTATTTGCGTTCTAACGTTTTGCGTGCAACGCCAAGATCTCTCGCAGCAGCAGATTTATTGCCATCGTGGAAACTCACAAGTTGTTCGATATGTGCTTTCTCAACTTCTTTGAGTGTCCAAGTGTTCGGGTATCCTTCAGCAGCGTCCGTTGGATTCAAGTTTGGCACTTCAGCTCCGTGTGACACCGTCACTGAAATATTCGCTGGCGCAGGTTCGCCATTTATCTCTCGCCAATAGTGAGCTGGTGGCTTATCTAATAGAATGCAGCGCTCAACCATGTTCTTAAGCTCACGAATATTGCCTGGCCATTCGTATTCATTCATCGCCAAGATATCTTCGTGCGCCCAATGAGGAACCGGCATACCCAGTTCACTCGACAATAGACGAGTGAAATATGGAACAAGCTCTATCAGATCGGATGGTCTTTCACGTAAAGGAGTCACATCAATCTTGAGTACATTGAGTCGGTAAAATAGATCGCGACGGAAATGCCCTTTCTCGACCTCTTCTTGAAGGTTTCGATTGGTTGCCGCGACAACACGAACGTCTACAGAAATCTCTTTCTCACTGCCTACCGGGCGAATGGTTCGCTGCTCGAGCACTCGCAATAATGCGGATTGCATTGGCAGTGGCATTTCGCCGATTTCATCAAGGAATAACGTACCGCCGTTAGCGACTCTGAATAAACCTTCACGATTCTTCTTCGCACCAGTAAAGGCGCCAGAGGTGTGACCAAATAATTCACTTTCGAGAAGCTCTGGTGCAATCGCACCACAGTTGATTGGTACGAATGGTCCATTGCGCTTACTGGCCTCATGAATACCACGGGCAACCAACTCTTTACCGGTACCTGACTCACCTTCTACCAGCACTGACGCTCGTGATGGTGCAAACTGGCTGATAAGCAGTTTGAGTTGTTTGGTCTTATCTGAATTACCAATAATCTCGGTTTTTATGTGGCGGCTGACATCACGCTTCAACGCGTACTGCATTCTTTGGTCAAGGCGCTTATCCATACAACGAAGTACAGCTTGTATCATCTGCTCTAGGTTGAATGGTTTTAAAATAAAATCTGAAGCACCGAGCTTGAGTGCAGATATGGTCATCTCCAGATCGGCATAGCCAGTCATAAAGATGACATCTGCTTTTCGGTCGCTATCATTGAAGGCTTCTTCCCACTCGATACCAGAGCGGCCCGGAAGATTGATATCAAGAACGATTAGATCGAAGTGTTCATTGCAACGTAGCGTTTCAGCTTCTTCTACAGAGCCCGCACTCGACACCTTGCCAAAATACTTACCTAGTGCTTTCTTTAAAATTGCCTGCATACCAATTTCATCATCAACCACCAGGACAGAAAATGCCTGATATTGGGTCAAAGTGTTTGGATTGGGGTTAGAGGCGTTTGAACTAGGTAAAGACATAATGATCAGCCGTTGGGGAAAGTTGGGACAGAGTGTACCAATTAACCTTTTGTTCAACAGGGACAATGTGCGACATTTTGTCCTAGCTCATGTTTTGGTTTATTTTATCTCGCAAAATGACGCAGTTTTGTCCGAAATAACAGCAATTTAATGAGACTTGATGCATTATTTATTGGCATTAAGATTGCTTATAGGGAGAGGATTTCTAATTACTATAATTGGCATCTTATGCACATGTCCTTCTTTGAGCCCTTTAAAACAGAAGACATGTCATTCATTTCTAACAAAATGGACATAATAATAATGAAAGCAATTCCCCTAACTATTGCAGCTCTATCTATCGTCAGTTACTCGGCTAGCAGCGCAGAAGACACCACTCATATCAAGCTTGCGACAACGACAAGCACTTATCACTCAGGTCTTCTGGACTACTTACTGCCTGAATTCGAAAAAGATTCGGGTATCAAAGTTGATGTTTTAGCGGCGGGTACTGGTAAATCACTTCGCATGGGTGAAAACGGCGATGTGGATTTGGTGATGACACACGCACCAAAAGCCGAAGCTAACTTTGTTGAGAAAGGCTACGGTGTACTTCCTCGTAAACTAATGTACAACGATTTTGTAATCGTTGGCCCTGCAAGTGACCCAGCGAAAGTTGAATCTCAAAAAGCAGTCGCTGATGTATTTAAAGCGATTGCGACAAACAATGTCACATTCGTGTCTCGTGGTGACGATTCAGGTACACATAAGAAAGAGATGGGTATCTGGGCTCAAACTAAGATGGAGCCAAACTTTGGCGGTTACCGCAGTGTTGGCCAAGGCATGGGCCCTACTCTGAACATGGCGTCAGAGATGCAAGGCTATACAATGACTGACCGTGGCACTTGGTTGGCTTACCAAAACAAATTGGATCTTAAAATCCTTTTCCAAGGTGACGAAAACCTATTCAACCCTTACCAAGTGATTCTAGTTAACCCAGAGCGTTACCCAAGCATTCATTACCAAGCAGCAAAAACGTTCAGCGATTGGTTAGTTAATCCTAAAGGTCAAAAACTGATTAACGACTTTAAGCTGCACGGCAAGCAACTGTTTGTGGCAAGTGCTGAGTAGTTTGTGGCTTACGCGGACTAATCCTTAGCTTGTGCTAAATAGGTTTAAAGATTCACTCTTTGCCAAATAGCACTACGCTTAACTAGTCAGCAAACCAAACAAGTAAAGAAATAATAGCTGGCCAATAAGGCTCATTAATATTGTGTCAGCTATGATTAACATCAGTCATTACCGATAAAAACCTATTATCGATTCACACGAGATACTTCATGACCTTATGGCAAACAACGCTAGATGCATTGAATTTACTGGTGAATTTTGACCACGATCTGTGGCAAATCGTCGCGGTGTCCTTCAGTGTATCTTTGTCCGCCATCTCTTTGGTAATTGTTCCCTCTATCATCATGGCTTTCTTATTGGCCTACACGGAATTCCCTGGGAAATGGGCGTTACTTTCTGTAATCAACACATTACAAGCAATACCAACCGTGGTTATTGGCTTGTTGATGTACATGATGCTTTCTCGTTCTGGCCCACTGGGCGACTGGCAACTGCTATTCACTCAAAAAGCTATGATTTTAGGTCAGATGCTGATCTGCTTCCCTATTCTAGTTGCCATGATGCACGGTGCGCTGCAAGCCAGTGATCGCCGAGCTGTGGAAACGGCACGCACTCTGGGAGTTTCAACCACTCGTGTTGCGTGTACCTTGATTTGGGAAACTCGTTTTCCTCTATTGGCGGCAGTCATTGCAGCGTTTTCTCGCATCGTCACTGAAGTCGGTTGTTCAATGATGGTTGGCGGCAACATTATGGGAATGACAAGAAACATCCCTACTGCTATTGCAATGGAAAGTCACAAAGGTGCTTTCGCTCAAGGTGTGGCGTTAGGCATGGTTTTATTGGCACTGGCATTAGCCCTTAACTTTTTCCTTTCGAGTGTGAGAGGAAAAGGCTATTTAAGAACTTAGGAACGCTGTCATGAGTATAAAAATAACAACGCAGCAAATTTCAATGCGCTACAAAGAGCGTGTTTTGTTCCACATCCCTGAACTGTCGATCGGTCCGAACGATGCGATTTATCTTAAGGGCGATAACGGTGTAGGAAAAACCACTCTACTAAAAATTCTGTCTGGATTGATTAAGCCGAGTTCTGGCCGTATTCAGTCACCGACACAAAGCTGGCAACATAATCTGTTTCCTCGACTAAAATTTAAAGACATCATCTATCTGCATCAGACGCCTTACCTATTTGATGGTTCTGTGTACCAAAATGTCGCTTATGGGATTCGCTTTAATAAAGAGAGCCAAAAAGATAAGCGAGCTCAAATTATTAACGCGTTGAGGATGGTAGGTTTAGAAACCCTAGCAGATGAACACATTTCTGTGTTGTCTGGTGGTGAACGTCAACGCGTAGCAATGGCAAGAGCTTGGATTCTCAAGCCATCAATTTTGCTGATGGACGAGCCAAGTGCTTCTTTAGACAAAGAATCTATTGAAAGATTGGTGATTATGGCCGAAGATCTTCTTCAGAGAGGCGCGAGTTTAGTCATTACCAGTCACCAAACCAACGCGTTAACCGATTTGTGCAAGAAGCAATGGTGGATCAAAGACAACACCCTGACTGAGTCACCGCTTCTGCAAGTAATTAAAAAGAACAAAGCACAAGAGAATATTTATGCTGCTTCCAACGCAAACTAGTTGGGTTATTTTGGCTGGCGGACAAGCCAGCCGTATGGGCGGAAAAGATAAAGGACTCGTTGAGCTCAACGGTTCCCCGCTTATTCAATACGTAATAGACAAGCTGTCACGACAAGATGTCAGCATCACCATCAATGCCAACCGTAACTTAGAAAGTTACCAAGCATTCGCTCCGGTTGTATCCGATTCCTTCCCTGATTATCCAGGTCCATTGGGCGGTATTCATGCCGGCCTTAAAAATGCGACCACTGATTGGGTCGGTTTTGTCCCGTGTGACAGCCCACAAATTAGTGATGATCTCGTACAACGCTTTTGTGCGGCTGTAAAAGAAGACAGTGACATTCTTGTGGCTCACGATGGTGAATTTAAACAACCCGTGTTTACCCTATTCCACAAGCGTGTTCTTCCAAAGCTAGAAGCCTTTTTAGAACGTGGCGATCGCAAGATAATCTTACTCTACAAAGAGTGTGTCACTGAGTACGTTGATTTCAGCGATGCACCAAACTGCTTTGTAAACCTTAATACGCCAGAAGAACTCACCCAATTCGGAACGCTTCAATAATGAAAGATTCAAAACAACGCCCTAACCTGCCGTTATTAGGTTTCGCAGCCTACAGCGGCACAGGTAAAACAACTGTACTTGAAGCTCTGTTACCTTTGTTAACCGACGCAGGTTTGAAAGTTGGCGTTCTTAAACATGCTCACCACGATTTTGATGTCGATAAGCCGGGCAAAGACAGCTATCGCTTACGTAAAGCTGGTGCGAACCAAATGTTGATCAGCTCTCGCAACCGTAATGTGATGATGACCGAAACACCGGAAGCAGAAGCGGATTTTGATTACCTATTAACGCGCTTCGATACGAGCACGCTTGATCTGATTTTGGTTGAAGGCTGCAAGAACATCGCTTTCCCTAAAATCGAGCTTCACCGTGATGAAGTAGGTAAACCTTGGCTTTATCCAAACGATGACAACATCATTGCTATCGCAGCAGACAGCAAAGTCGAATCTGATCTGCCACAAATGGCAATCAGCGACTTAGAAGCAATTCGTGATTTCATCATTGAATACGCTCAGTCATTTGATCCAGTATCGAAAACAAGCAAAACATCGGCGTGTTCATCATCAAAAGATAATACACCGATTGTATGTTGCGACTCTTTCTCTCCCGCAGGTCTTACCGTGACTCAAGGTCAGCAAAAGATTGTTGATAGTATTGATGCACTAGAGCTGACGGAATCTGTTGCCCTAGAACAAGGGTATGGTCGCGTATTGGCGGAAGATGTTATCTCACCAATCAATGTACCTCAGAACACGAACTCTGCAATGGACGGTTACGCCATTCGTAGTGAAGATTTGGATCTGGATAGCTACCACGTTGTTGCTGAAGTTATGGCAGGACACAGCTACGACAAGACAGTTCAACAAGGTGAAGCGGTTAAGATCATGACAGGTGCACCAATGCCGGAGGGTGTTGATGTGGTTGTTATGCGTGAGCAGGCTGTTCAAGAAGGTGACACAGTTAGTTTCCCAGATGCGAAAATCTCAGTAGGACAAAATGTCCGTATGGCGGGTGAAGATCTTGAAATCGGCCAACCTGTCTTTACTCGTGGTACAAGAATCGAAGCACCAGAAATGGGCATGATGGCATCACTAGGTTTTGGTACCTGCCCTGTTCTACGTAAAGTGAAAGTTGGCGTATTCTCGACAGGTGATGAAGTTCAAGCACCAGGTAGCGAGCAAAAACCAAATTCTATTTACGATTCAAACCGTTTTACTATTATTGGTATGCTTCAAAAACTGGGCTGTGACATCGTTGATTACGGCATTATTGAAGATGACGAACAGAAGATGATGGATGTCCTTCATGCTGCGTCGTTAGAGACTGACATGGTATTAACGTCTGGCGGTGTATCTGTTGGTGACGCTGACTACATCAAACTCGCGCTCGATAAATTGGGTGAGATTAACTTCTGGCGTATCAACATGCGCCCGGGGCGTCCTCTTGCTTACGGTAAAATTGAAGATAAACCATTCTTTGGTTTGCCAGGCAATCCAGTCGCAGTAATGGTGTCATTCATCAACTTTGTCGAGCCAGCGATTCGCAAGCTGCAAGGCCAAACAAACTGGACACCAGTAAAAGCGAATGCAGTAGCTACTGAGCAATTACGTTCTCGCCAAGGTCGTACTGAATTTAGTCGTGGTGTGTTTACTATGAACGAATCAGGTGTACTTGAAGTTAAGACAACGGGTAAACAAGGCTCAGGCATTCTGCGCTCAATGAGTGAAGCAAACTGCTTAATTGAAATTTCACCATCGGTTGATACCGTAAAAGTTGGTGAAACAGTGACGATCATTCCACTGCAAGGCCGTGTTTAATTAATAAAACAGCCTAAGGTATGTTGATTGCACTAGAGCTCGAACATTCGAAGCCCCTTCTACGATGGTTTAGTCGCAAGGGGCTTTTATATTTCTGAGCTAACCTTAATAAGTAACCCATTAACTAAGTTAATCTTAAGATTTCTTACCATTACCTTGAGCGACGTACGGTTTTTATGTAGAGTGCGCCCAAAGTAAAAATTCTATTGGAGCGCATCATGGCTCGTACCATTCTGTACACGTACAAAGACGAAGAAAAAGAGTTACTGTTTTCAAAACAAGAACACCGCACGATCCAAGAAGCGGTTGCGGATGCTGAAGGCATAGATATCACTGAATACCTAAAAACAGAGCAGCAGCTTGAGTTGATTTCAGACACTAAAGCGGTTCGTAACTACCAAGACAACTACTTCCGTAAGCTAGGTTTTTCAAAGCTTACACTGAAGCAAAAAGAAAACCTTGGTGTTGGTAAAAAGAAGAAGTAATTTCCTAGTGAGCTTCGTTCTTAATAACGAGTTACTGGCTCTAATCACCAAACAATAAAAAATGCCGCAACCTCTTTTGAGATTGCGGCATTTTTATTTATTCTGCGTAATGTGTTTAGCTGAAAACCATCACTATTTGATGTTTAAGAATGCAGCACCACGAACGCCGCCTGAATCACCGTGTTTTGCTTTGATGATCTTCGGACACTTAGCAACAGACAGTAAGTACTTAGGCACACGCTTTGGCATTTCTTCGTAGATAAGCTCGAAGTTTGAAAGACCGCCACCCAAAGCAACAACGTGTGGATCTAGGCCAGTAAACAAGTTCGCAAAGCAGATTGCTAAAAGCTCCATGAAGCGGTCAACGTGTTCAGCCGCTTTAGCCTCACCTTCGTTGTAAGCTTGGATAATCTCAATCGCTTTCTTCTTCTCGCCAAAGTAGTGCTCGTAAATCAATTCGAAACCACGGCCCGATAGGTAGCTGTCTAGACAACCTTTTTTACCACAACCACAACCTAATAGCGGTGCGTTGTCGCCAAGGTGGAACCATGCATCCAAAGGTAGACGCATATGGCCTAGCTCACCGGCAACGTGGTTACGACCAGAGAATACCTTACCTTCGTAAACTAAACCGCCGCCAAAACCTGTACCTAGAATTAGACCTGCAACTGATGGCTCGTCTTTTAGCTCGTCATCCCATGCTTCAGAAAGCGCGAAACAGTTCGCATCGTTTTCGATCTTTACGCTACGACCGATTAGCGCTTCTAAATCTTTACGTAATGGCTTACCTGTTGATGCAGGAACATTAACAACCAGCATAGTGCCGTCGTCTGCGTTTTCCATACCAGGAAGGCCAAGGCCGATTTTGCCTTCGCAAGAGAATTCGCTATCGTATTTCTTTACTAAACCAGCGATCGTATCCAGCAGTAATTGATAGTCATCTGTTGGTGTTGGAACGCGCTCTGTCGCTACTCGCTCAAGTTTCTCATTGAATGCACCAAATTCAATTTTAGTGCCGCCAACATCGAAGCCGTAATACATGAAATCTCTCCAATTTTTCCCTAAATTCGGGCAAATAAACTCTTTAAATAAAACAACTGGGGAACATTATCCATAACACTCCCCCTACAAACCGTGATAGATAACAAACTTATCTCGTGTTTGAGTCTGTTTGAACAACAAGTCAGCACAAAGCGGTTAAAGGTTAGAGTGACGTCTCATTTTTACTGTGCTCTATGAAAGCATTCAGGCTTGGTTTGGTCGGATCCGACTTGTAACGAGTCTTACTTAGCATGTAGCTTTCGCGAAATGCTTCAAACCAGAGCTGTAATGTTTTTGCGCCCTGCTCTTCACCAGCCTGTTTTAATACCAAGCTTGCTACTTCTGCAGTTGAGAGGTGTTGCTCATTATCTGACTTTCGCATCATGTATTGAGAAACCGATTCAGGTTCAATCGACAACACAGGTAAATCTTGCAGGTACTCAGAACGTCTAAAGATACGTCTTGCTTCACGCCAGCTACCATCGATGAAGATCAGAAGTAGCTTTTTGTTTGGATCACGCATTTGCGGCAGGTCTTGAACCACTCGTGATTTGTCATCGGTATAGTCTTCTGGGAATACAATCACAGGTTGATACTTTTCGTCCTTAAGAACATCAAGCATCTCTGTGTTTGGCTCAGTTCGATACCAAAGGTACACATGGCTGTCTTTCACCGTGTCTACTATCAAACGGCCCGTGTTACTTGGTTTTAAGATTTCGTTATCAGACAAGATCAACATGGTCGCTACGTTCGTATCTATGTCTGGTTGATGCTCGCAGATACAACTGTCTTGTTTGATTTTGCAATACTCACATCGCACCACCTTACATCCACGCGCGTTAAACGGCTTTGTAGAAAGTGATAAACGGTGTTGGTACAAACGGTGGAAAGCGTGAATTCTCATGGACAATAACGATAGATAGAACTAGAAAAGTGGCACGATTGTACTTACAGTGGCTTGATAATGATAGAAGGAATTCTTATGCAGGACCCATCACTACTTCGCCTTGTCTGTTTTATCACCGCTTTTGTCTTGTGTGCTTTGTGGGAATACCAAGCACCTAGAAAAAAACTAACGCAAAACAAGTGGTTTCGATGGGGAAATAACTTCTCATTAATGGCGCTTAACAGTGTTTTACTGGCGACATTAATACCTGTTGCGGCATTTCAAGCGGCACTGATTGCGGAACAAAATCAATGGGGTCTGTTCAATAACGTCAGCCTACCCTTTGAAATCACCGTGTTCCTTTGTGTCTTGTTATTAGATCTTGCCATTTACACTCAGCACCTCGTCTTCCACCGTATACCAGCTCTATGGAAACTTCATCGCGTTCATCACGCCGATCTGGATATAGACGTAACTACGGGTACCCGCTTTCATCCAATTGAGATGATTTTATCGATGTTGATTAAGGTCGCGTTGATTTCCGTTTTGGGCGTACCGGCACTAGCGGTTGTAATATTCGAGGTCGTACTGAATGTGAGTGCCATGTTCAATCACAGCAACGGTCGTTTACCTTTATGGTTCGACAAACAGCTTCGCAAAGTCATTGTTACGCCAGACATGCATCGAGTGCACCATTCAGTCATCGTCAAAGAGACCCACTCTAATTTTGGTTTCTTCTTATCGGTGTGGGATATCTGGTTTAAGACGTATCGTGCTCAACCCGAGCTTGGTCACGATAAGGTAAGCATCGGTGTACCAGAAATACGTGATGGGAAGGAACAGAGGCTAGATAAACTGATTACCCAGCCATTTAGATACAACCAGAACAAATAGAATGAGAGATAGCTAACCAACAAACGTTAGGCTTTTAGTTCACGTAGGTAGCGGTAGATGGTATGGATAGAGATATCGAGTCCTTTTGCCGCGATTTGGGCGCTGTCTTTTAAATCGAAAATCCCCATCTCATGCAATCGAGTGACAATCTCTCGGCTCTTCTTCGATGGCGCGATGTCTGCGTCGTTACTTACCTGTTCTCTTACCGTTTCAATTGAGCTGTGCATCATCTCTTCATTACTACGCGCAAAGGTTTCAGGCGTTGTTTGAGGACGGTCGACATGTGGTAGCAAACAAGGGACAAGTGAATGCATCACTTCTTGAAAAGGTGCGTCGAGGTTGGTGTTGATGCACAACAAACCAATGGCTTGTTGTTGAGGGTTTCGAATGATGGTCGTCATTGAGCGTAAGGTTTTGCCATCGGGACATTTTGTCATGTAAGCGCCCGAAACATCGTTACCTTGAGTGAGCTTCATCAATGCTAAATTAGTAATTGGAGCCCCTACTTCTCGCCCGGTGACGTGGCTATTCGCAATTTTAATAATCGAAGGATTACGAACATCTAAACTGTGTAGTAACACTTCGGTATGCTCGCCATACATTGCGGCGATGCCATCAACGATGTTCTCGATTGCGTGCAAGATGTCATAGTCACTTTGAGATAATTCGAACACTGAGTCCTTCCTCTTTTGGCGAGAAAACCGCTAAGTAAAAATTACCAAGCGGTTCGTCTTAAAAATAGTTTGAATCAAAAACGTTTGATTACGCTGACATTATATCAATAATCGTAGAGTCTGTAACACTCATACCAGCGGTAACCAATTTTCCAATATTGCGGATACTGGTCTCAACATCATCAGCAACGATGCCCTGGTTGTGTGCCTCATTACAGCGCATTGCCATTAAGAAACCATTAACTGCAGCACTGGTTGAGGTTTTCACTTTCATTGCGCAGGTAGACTTAGCGCCATCACACACCATGCCTGAACAATCACTCAGGACATTTTGAATCGCGTAGCAGCCTTGCTCAAACGACCCTTTTGCTAGATATACCATCGCCATAGCCGCTGAAGCGCTCGTGACTGTGTTCCCACAAAATGCAGACAACGGTGGATAATGCGACTTAATGTAAATCGCACCTAAGTGACTCATGATTAATGCTCGTGCCAATTGTTCTTGAGTCGCTTTAAAGTGCTCGGCAATAACCGCGACAGGGATTGTTGCAGCTATCCCTTGGTTACCGCTACCAAAGTTACTCATGGCAGGTAGAGTCGCACCGCCCATTCGAGCATCAGACGCGGCAGCCGTTTGCATGACGATCTTATTCATCAAGTCTTCTGCCATTAGGCCTAATTGAATGCCTTGTACCATAGTACGCCCGACTTCAAGCCCATAGGCATGAGCTAACCCTTCTTCTGACAGCTTGCCGTTGAGAGCCGATGCTTCGAGTATAAAAGCAATATCGTCGAAGTCCGCACTGGTGGCAAAGTTGTAGATGCTACCAATATCAATATCGATTCCATCACAGATAGAACCTGTTGGTATTGTTTGATCGCAATCTTGGCTGAATAGAACTGTGCCATTTAAGGTTTTTTTGATGATCTGAGTATGACCGCCGCTGATTTCTACGGCCGCTATTTGACCTTCAGATTCTACTTCCGCATAGCAATAGATGAATTCGTCTACATCTTTACGGTGTGCGCTGACTTGGCCTGCGTCAATCAACGCTTGTGCTTTTTCGACATCTTTTTCGCTGATGTTCGCCAACACTTCTAAGCCAGCGTGTGGGTCCCCACCAATCGCACCCACGGCTGCAGCTATGGGTAGGCCAATTTTTCCTGTCCCCGGAACAAACACGCCCATAGAGTTTTTGTATAAATTATCCGACACATACACGCGAACTTTATCGGGAGCACCCACAAGCATCTTGGCCGCAACAGAACAAGCGTAAGCTGCGGAGATGGGCTCTGTACAGCCAAGCGCTGGCTTCACGACGGTATTCAAAATATCTTTATACTGTTGCCATTGGTGTTTCATAGTAAGGACCTCACACTATTCTTCAATTATTTACGAGCAGTTACTTACGACCAGCAATCGCTTCGATTTCGATTTTCACGCCTAAAGGAAGATCCTTCACTGCAAAACAGCTACGTGCAGGACAGTCTTTTTCAAAGAACTCTTTGTACACTTCATTGAAAGCTGCAAAGTCATTAATGTCTGATAAGTAACACGTTGTTTTTAGTACTTGATCTAGGTCGCTGCCTGCAGCTTGTAAAACATATTGGAGGTTAAGCAGTGACTGACGAGATTGCTCACTTACGCCACCTTCTACAACACCACCTTTCTCTTTACACACCGGTAATTGACCTGATGTGAAAACAAGGTTTCCGAATGCGTTACCGTGTGAGTATGGACCAATGGCTTCCGGCGCTTGATTTGCTGTAATGATTTCTTTCATGATTCTTCCTATTCAGATTGGCTAAATATTTCAACTACAGTTTAAACACTGAAAATAATAAAATGCAAAAATAGTTGCAATAAATACTAAAAAAACCATTCAATCAAAGATCTCAAAAATGGAAGTCATTTTAAGCTGTTGATTATTAATAGCTTGATGGCATATCCATATTTTGATGATTTCAAAACATCGATCTAAATCAAATAAATTTTAATCTTGATTTGAAAATAATTTCATTCGCCAATACGATTCTCACCATAATTTGCAAATAAATTTGAATTTTTAATCTAGGGTGAGCATGTCATGAATAAACAACAAATCCAGGCAGGGTTAAGAGCAATCTTCCCTCTATGCGTTGGTGCATTTCCGTTTTCGTTCATTGTGGGAGCGGTCAGTATTACCGCAGGAATGAGCGTGACTCAGAGTACCTTATGGTCTTTCACTGTGTTTGCCGGATCATCACAAATGGTGGCGTTAGGGCTAGTTCAGTCATCAGCAAGTATTGTGGTCATCATGTTTACGACCTTCATCATAAACCTGCGCCATATGCTATACAGCGCTTCAATGTCAGAGCACATGAAATCCTATCCCTTTCACGTTCGTATGTTGATGTCCTACGGCCTTACCGATGAGGTCTATGCAGCAACGATCAATGAGATGAAGGAAGAAGGTGAAAGTCGACACTGGTTCTATTTAGCGGCAATGGGTGGTTTTTGGGTTAACTGGGTAGTGGCAGATTTCCTTGGCGCACTGATCGGTTCTTCGTTCCCTGAAATTGCTAACTACGGATTGGATTTCGCGATGGTCGCAGCCTTTATCGCTATCGTGATTCCTCAAGTGAAAAGCCGTGAATGTATTGTTGCAGCCATTGTCGCGACCTTTACTGGGGTGCTTCTTGCAGAACTTCCCTACTCTCTTGGCCTTGTCATTGCTGCCGTTGTTGGGGTGTACGCAGGCTACCGAATGGACCTATCAACTGAACAAGCGGAACAAGAAGCGATGCAAACTGACCTATTACCTCAAGAACGTGGAGTGGCATAACAATGAATACTACAACTTTTATTCTTATTACTCTTGCGATGGCAGCGGCGACCTTTGTTATTCGGTTCTCAGTGATTGGTTTAGCTGGTAAGTTTGAGATGTCGGAACGATTCAAAAAGACGCTGCGCTTTGTCCCGGTTACGGTTTTACCTGCGATTATTGCTGTCGAGATATTAGGAGCAGGGCCAGATATGGAATTTGATCTACACAACCCAAAAGTATTGGCCGCAATTGTTTGTACGCTTGTGAGCCTGCGCTTCGATTTGATTTGGGTGGTAATCAGTGGCGTTGCATCGCTGATATTTTTCCAACACGTCATGCCTACCTTTTTTATGTAAGCATTCCAACACTAGCTATAAGCAAAAAGGCAGAGCGTGAACTCTGCCTTTTTGCTTTGGGTATTTCGGATTTTTAGTATTTTCGGGCGAGGCAGCTTGTGACTGCACTAAGTGTGTTAAACCGCAAGGCTATTTCTCTGCGTCGAATTGATACTTATGAAGCATAGCTTGTTGATGACCTGCGATTTCACCCACTTGCTCAGAGCTTTCAATCATAGATTCAAGTTGCAGTTTGGTGTTTTCTCCCTGCTCGGATACGCGCGTGATTGAGTGTGTCACATCAACAGTTGCACGAGCCTGTTGCTCAGTTGCGACCATAATTTGCTCCACACGGCCTTTAATCTGGTTAACCGCAACTTCAATTTTTTCAAAAGCTTGTTTTACATCGCCGCTCGCTTGTAGTGCATTTGCCATTTCAGTTCGTGATTCAGTCACGGAGGTACGAGAACGATCCGCCGCCGCCACCAGCTCATTCATCATATTTCGGATATTGGTGGTTTGTTGGGATGTACCACTCGCTAATTTCCTTACTTCATCTGCAACTACCGCAAAACCACGACCTTGTTCTCCTGCTCGCGCTGCTTCTATCGCTGCATTCAATGCCAACAGATTGGTGTTTTCTGCAATACCACTGATCATGTCGACCATTTCACGAATTTGCTTTACTCGTCCATCAAGATCAGCCATTGACTGTTCGTTCATGTTCAACGAATGCTCTAAAGCTTGTAAGCGCTCCTGGTTTAAACCAATAACTTGGCTACCACTCACTGACTCATCTTCTGCGACTTGAGCATCATCATTCGATGCGTTTGAAATACGTGCGATTTCACCAATAGACGCTTCAAGTTGTGTGATTGTGGTGATCATATTCTGCAGAGATTCATTCTGCTCATGCAAACTTAAGTTGGTTTGCTCTGCAGCGTCGTGACTCACTTCTGCGGTCTGATAAAGCGTTTCGCAGTTTCGAGTAACCAAACGTATAGAATCGGCCGTTGAATCAACAACCGTATTAAGTTTAGAAGTGATGACTTGTAGTTCGAGTGGGCCAAGCAACTCACTCTGCTTCGAGAAGTCATGTTCTGCAAGTGACGTTAACTGACGTGTAATGTTTTTTAAGCCTTTGTTCATCCAACGACGCAGCAATAGCCATGACGCAATAATGATCACTGCTATCACAAAACCACTAATGAATAACACGCGGTCGATGTTAGTAATGGTTTGATTTACGACCAGCTCACTTTCATCGATCAATTGAGACGCTGTCGACGATAGTTGATTAAGCGTATTAATCACCGTATTCGCAAGTCCAATCACTTGCGCTAAGTTTTGCTCTTGTTGTTTAACTAGCTCTAGCTTAAGCAATATTTGTTTGATCACGCCCTCTTCTGTAAAGCCCTCTTTTACCATTTCATAAGGGGCGATTAGGCTCGCGAATTCGACAATGTCCGGGTGCCAATCTGAGAAATCACTGTAGGCCAAGTTAAGACCTGCGATTCGGTTCCTCAATTGACGATATTCATCTTCTGCTTTCTCAAGGTCGTTTTGCATCATCAACATTAAGAAAGTATTGGCCATCGCAGATGCACTCGACGTAAAGCGGTTGGCCGCATCGCTCGCTTCTGGATTATCTTCAACTAAGAATGAGCTAATACGATTCATTTCAGGACCGATAGATCCTACGCCGTAACGAAACTCACCAATTTTACTGTCGATCAGATTTTGCTTACTTTGTATTTCAATTTGTGCAGAAAGCACCGTGTTGGTCATTTGTTGTAGCTGTGCCATATCGTCTATAAGGCTTTGCTTTTGTTCAAGAGAAATCGCATCAGGAAAAGATTGGGAAATAAAAAGAAGTTCCTTAAGCGTGTTGTTACTCTCAGCAACGAGGTCATCGATCAAATGACGTGTTTGGTTTAACGTGTCTAAGTCCGTCGATTGAGTGCTATAGGTAAGAAGTTTGACTTGTTCTAGTACGCTTTGGGTTAATTCTGCGTTATGCAGAGCGAGTGGCAGAGCTTGTTCAGACAGAGTATCAAAGTATCCACCTACTCTATCTACGCCACGAATACTGACCATAGATAAAAAGCTAACAAGTAGAAGAATCGAAATAAATACGGCACTAACCGTTTGAATGAGCGAGAATGTATATCGTGAGGGTTTTATTGATAAGTTGGTGTCAGTCATGCGAAATCCAGTTTGACTACAAAAAGAGATATCCTTAAGTTAGTCGGTATACTAGAAGCCATTGATTACGCTTTTATTTCAGTTTTCTTTCAGAAGAGTTACATATGAAATTCAGAAAAATGCTTGCAGTTACAATAACTTTCGCAACATTAACCGCTTGTAGCTCAGCACCATCTCCTTCTAAAAATAGCCAAATTGCAAATAAACCTCTATCAAAGTCAGAACAATTGACTACTAATGCTTATATGAGTGTCTATAAGCAGTGGAAAGGCGTGCCTTATCATTTCGGTGGAACTTCATTCAGAGGCGTGGATTGTTCTGCTTTCGTCCAAATTGCCGTGCAAAATGCGACGCAGCAAGCATTGCCAAGAACGACAAAAGATCAGAGCAAACAAGGTGTTGAAATTGCTTACGAACAAGCAAAAAGTGGAGATTTGGTGTTTTTCAAGACGTCTTTCACCGTTAGGCATGTAGGTGTGTATTTGGGAAACAACCAGTTCCTACATGCGTCTACGTCGAAAGGTGTGATCATATCTCGACTAGATAACCCATATTGGGCTTCTAAATTTTGGCACTTTAGGCGTATATAGTGTGTTTGCGAGGTCACCAATCGAATTAAGGGCAACCTCATAGAAGTGCTACGCTTTCAGTCCCGTCAATAACGACGAATAGAGGTTAATCGTATTTTGCTACTGCAGTATCAAACAGGTTCTTCACCAATGCGATGTACTCGTCTAGAAATACTATCTGTTCGTTCGTCGCTTTCTTAGCCCACACACCTGCAAGCACTTCCCCTAAATCAGCAACCACGGCATCTGCTTCTTTAAGCAATTGAAAACGTACACTTGAATGCAGCTCAGGGTTTTGCTCGAAGATCGCCATAATGTTGCTTGAAATCATGTCAGTCACGATGTCTTCGACACTTTCGTTTCCAGTATCACCGTTACCATTAGTAAATACATCTAGGTTGAATGATAAGTGCTCGATCAAAGCTAGGTAGCCATCGGTTTCTACAACCACAATAAATCTCCGTTTTAAGCTCTAAGGCAGATTAATACGTATTAGGCTAATACTATGTATATGAAGTCATTTGTCATCATTTTATTGCTATAACGAGTATTAAAATGATCTTTGTTAGTATTTCAGTGCAAAATTGAATCAATAAACACACTATGCAGCTCACTCGATAACAAGTCCCCGCTCTATTCAAACCACAACCTAACAACAACTCTCTCTAGCATTAGTGTATTGACCTTAACAAGCTATCGATGATTTTCTAGTGGAAGTAACGTTATTTGGTGTCGCACGTGATATTTGTTCCAACTATTTCACGGTTGGTAACTCACTTTTTACTGAATTATCAAAGGTATTCGCACAGTCCGAGTTCACAAAACCGCTAATTGATCGGCACTCTCTTGTACTAGTGCTGAGAACATTGACCAGAACGTCTATAAATCACGCAGATTTGTCCTAAACTATTGCTATCAAACGATAGTATTTTACTCCAACAGTTCATTGAGGATTTCCTATGTGGCAGGCCATTTCTCAACAGCTTTCAGACACACTTCTATTCAATTTCCAGATTACCGAGCGCGTTAAAGTGCCTGGTGGTGACATTAACGATTGCTATATGATTAGCGATGGTAATGAACGCTACTTCGTAAAGGTGAATCAGCGAGAGTTCCTACCTAAGTTTGAGATTGAAGCTGAGAACCTTCGTTTGTTAAGAGATACTTCCACCGTCTACGTGCCTGAGCTGGTGCTGATTGGTAAAACCAAAGAGTGTTCATTTATCATTCTTAACTATCTGCCTACTAAACCACTCGAGACAGGCAACAACAGTTACGACTTTGGTGTCCAGCTTGCCAAACTTCATCAATGGGGTGAGCAAAAAGAGTTTGGATGCGACCAAGACAATTACATCGGCAGCACACTTCAACCAAATCCCTGGCATAAAAAATGGGGCCGTTTCTTTTCAGAGCAACGCATCGGTTTCCAACTCCAACTCCTAAAAGAGAAAGGTATTGAGTTCGGGGATATTGACGACATCGTTGATATGGTGAATATGAGACTTGCTGGCCACAACCCTCGTCCTTCATTACTCCATGGTGATCTTTGGAGTGGCAATGTAGCTAATTCGGCATTCGGCCCTATTTGTTACGACCCCGCTTGTTATTGGGGCGACCATGAGTGCGATTTAGCGCTCACTGAATTGTTTCAAGGCTTCCCGCCCGAGTTTTATGAAGGATACCAAAGCATCATGCCGCTTGACGTTGGCTATACTGATCGAAAAGACATTTACAACTTGTACCACCTTCTTAATCACTGTAATCAATTTGGCGGTGAATATCTGGCGCAAACAGAAGCGTGCATTCAGAAGATTCAGGCTGTGTAATACTTGTCACAATAGTTAAGCAGTCAGATGGTATAAGTTAGCTTGAGGAGAATTTGTCATGCAGAAATACACAGAGAAACATGTCTCCTGCCCTCATTGCGGGCACGGTATTAATATAACGCTCGATGCCTCCAATGGCAGCCAAGATTTTTACGACGACTGCCCTGCGTGTTGCAATGCCATTCATCTAGACATGCAAGTCGATGAAGTGCGAGACAGAATCAATCTGTCGATCGATGCCGACGATGAACAGGTGTTCTAATCCACGATTCTCACTGGTAACAATACCAAAAAAGAGCACATACGGTGCTCTTTTTAATTTAGCGATCTGCGTAAATCGAACAACACAAATTGAATGCGTCAGTTAATTACTTCTGATTTGCTAGTACACGTTCCACAGTATCAACAATCGCTTGGGTTTGAGGGTCAAACTCGATGTTTACTTCGTCGCCCACTTCGCGGCCACCAAATAGAGTGCGATTTAGTGTTTCTGGGATTAAATGTACAGAGAAACGGTTATCTTCCACTTCACCAATCGTTAGTGAGCAACCATCAACACCAATGTACCCTTTACTAAGAACATACTTCATTGATGTTTCTGGTAGTTCAAACCAAAGTGTGCGGTTGTTTTCCGTTTTGATGACTTCAACTAACTTAGCCATTAACGAAATATGACCAGACATACTGTGTCCGCCAATTTCGTCACCAAATTTCGCAGCACGCTCGACGTTCACTTTATCGCCGACATTTAGAGCACCTAAATTCGTTAAACGTAGTGTCGCTTGCATCAAGTCGAAAGAGATTTGGTTGCCTGAAATTTCTGTCACAGTTAGACAACAACCATTGTGAGCAACAGAAGCGCCAATCGCTAATCCTTCTACCATTTCATCAGTCAACTCAATGGTATGAGTCTGAAACATATCTTTTTTATTGATAGCAACCAGTGTTGCCATGCCTTGAACGATACCTGTAAACATAAGTTTCCTATTTAGCACTTTACTATAGCAGTTATTGTGACATTTCTTTATGATTCGTCCAATGGAAGCTTAACGATCAGTGTCTCTGATTCCTTCTGAATATTCATTCCGTCTCTTATTTCTGTCTCATCTGGAGTTATTTGTGCATCGTTACAAAGAAGAAGCCTCAAATCTAATCAAACTTGCGACGCCAGTATTGATCGCATCTATCGCGCAAACCGGCATGAGTTTCGTTGATACCGTTATGGCCGGTGGCGTCAGTGCTATCGATATGGCTGCGGTATCAATTGCGGCAAGTATCTGGCTTCCTTCGATTTTGTTTGGTGTCGGATTACTTATGGCGTTGGTGCCTGTGGTCGCACAACTGAATGGCTCTGGTCGTCAAATTAAGATTCCTTTTGAGATTCAGCAAGGTGCATTTCTAGCGCTTGTCCTTTCGATTCCAATTATTGGCGTTCTTTTCCAAACTCAAGCCATTTTGCAATTGATGGATATTGAAACTTTAATGGCAGAAAAGACTATCGGCTATATGAATGCCGTGATGTTTGCGGTGCCAGCCTTCTTGTTGTTCCAAACCTTAAGAAGCTTTACTGATGGTATGTCTTTGACTAAGCCTGCAATGGTCATTGGTTTTATCGGCCTTTTACTGAACATCCCGCTTAACTGGATGTTTGTTTACGGTAAGCTTGGTGCACCAGCACTTGGCGGTGTGGGTTGTGGCGTGGCAACCGCTATCGTTTATTGGATCATGTTTGGCTTACTGTTTACCTATGTGTTGACTTCTAAGCGCTTAGCTAAAATCAACATTTTCGGTCAATTCCATAAACCTCAGTTAAAAGCTCAAGTTCGTTTATTCAAGCTCGGCTTCCCAGTCGCCGCAGCGCTTTTCTTCGAGGTGACACTGTTTGCGGTAGTTGCGCTGTTAGTTGCCCCACTCGGTTCATTGATCGTAGCGGCACACCAAGTTGCGATTAACTTCTCTTCATTGGTATTTATGATCCCAATGAGTATTGGTGCTGCGGTTAGTATCCGTGTTGGTCATAAACTGGGCGAGAACAACACTGAAGGCGCTAAAATAGCGACTCATGTTGGTATTATTGTTGGCTTGGTAACAGCGTTTATCACAGCGGCACTAACCGTGATGTTTAGAGAGCAAGTGTCACTTCTTTACACGGAAAACACAGCAGTAATTACCATCGCAATGCAGCTTCTGATTTTTGCCGCGGTATACCAATGTACAGATGCAATTCAAGTTATCGCTGCGGGTGCACTTCGTGGTTATAAAGATATGCGTTCAATCTTCAATCGTACTTTTATCGCTTACTGGCTGCTTGGTCTACCGATTGGCTACATCTTAGGAATGACGGACTGGGTTGTTGAACCAATGGGCGCACACGGCTTCTGGATTGGCTTCATTGTTGGTTTGTCTTCGGCAGCGATTATGTTAGGTATGCGTTTGCACTGGATGCACAAACAAAGTGATGAAGTACAGTTGGAGTTTGGCTCTCGCTAAGTATTTCTTCCAAACATGTTGATTAAGCGAAAGAGCTCTGACTATCAGAGCTCTTTTTTATTCTGTGCCCGTGTTTATTCCGTATCAACATTACTCCGCATCCCAAATAGTTATCAGCAAGGCTTGTTCGCGATGCTTATTCACAAGTGTTTAATAGTCACTTTTCTCTCTAACGAACCTTGCGAATTTGGGCTTGCCATTTTGAGTCAAGCCATTGTAACGGTAGGTAATTCGACTACCAATTTCAGGCGGAGATAATCGCATCTTATCGGTGAAGCCACTTCCAATATAAAACTCCACACCATCTTCTGTGTGTACCAAAATTGAGCCCATCATCCCCTTATACTTGCCTGTTCCCGTTTTATAACCAATAACGGTCGCTTCGGCATCGTGATGACGTTTGAGTTTTAACAAGTCATTACTTCTTCCCGCTTGATAGCGGCTGGTAATCTTACGAAGCATCAATCCTTCGCCTTGGCTTTCATCGACATTATCGAGTTGATGAAACAATGCCTCTTCACTTAAAATTGGTCTGTGCTCCACATACCCAATATGCGGCTCGTTTATCACTCTTACCCAATGCAAGATGTTGTAGTAACGTTTCTGATAGTCGCCCGCTGCGCCTGGCATATCGAACAGCATGAATTCGATTTGCTGCCACGCAGTATCACTTGGCGTGTGGTCTAAGACCGTTGTTTGGACTAGATGAAAATTGCCTCTTCCTGCCCACAATTCTCCTTCTAAGTGAACATCCGGTAACTGTTGAACAAACCACTTCGGCGTATAAATTCGATTGCCATTTCGGGTATAAAGATGTTGGCCATCCCACAGAGCCCTAATGCCGTCCAGTTTTTCACTTGTCCAATATTCAGAGACATCGATGCCTTGCTTATAGGTATTAGCTAGAACCAATTGTTCAGGAGGGAGATAAGAAGCATGAGAAGGTAACGCAGAAAATGCACACAGTGTTGCTATTGCCAATCTGGTTAGCCTCATTTCAAAATTCCTTTTGTGTCATCGTCAGTTCTCAGTATTGAGCGTTTTGGTCAGCTCTATGTCCTATCCTAGGTCTTCTAGCCATTCATCATTCAAACTTTCGGTTAAGATGCGATCAATACACCAACCTTATCTAGCATTGTGTTTCATTCGCAAAATCAATTCGTTACAGCTCCCAAAAATCCAACCGTTTTTAGTTCTCATATTGAGAAACGGCTTTTCTCAATATGAAACACACAAAATGCACTCCTCTAACTAATTGAAAAATAAAGATAAAAAAGTTGGCACATTCAGTGCTTTGGTAAACACAAGTAAACAAGGAGATAAGACTATGGAACTACGTAAGATTGACTTAAACACAACAACACTAACTCTTTCTATTTACGGTGACCTAGATGCCGCTGGTAGCCGCGATGCACAAACGGACATCGATGATGTGATTTCAAACGATGGTCATCCTGAGATCGAAGTTGATTTCAGCCAGGTAGAGTTTTTGGATTCGTCAGGTGTGGGCGCGATTGTTTACATGTTCAAACGCCTAACTGAACGTGAACGTAATATGCGATTAGAAAACGTATCAGGTCAACCGCTAGAAATTATGAATCTGCTACGAATTGGACACGCTATCCCTGTTAACTCAAAAAATCCTACAAATTCATGAAGATCCACTAAGCTAGAAGTAACAAAAAATAATAATAAAAAGTTAAAAAAACAAAGGACGTTGGCATGAATACAATCAAAAACTACATAGCCCTATCTCTGTCTGTGCTAGTTCTGGGTTGCACAAGTTACCCAGAACACGGCACTGGCGGGCTGGCAGAGAGTTATGATTCGATGAATTATCAGAATGCTGATTTTTCACCGGTTATGCCTGATGAGCCTCTAGGTCCAGAACACGGCTTACGTTTTGATTGGCAACTTGCGAAACTTCATCTAGATGCTTTAATCCAAGAAGGCGCACGCTGGTGTTTTCCTGCTGCTGTTGTTCAAGCAATAGAGAAGCAAAATCGAATCGCTCGAGAACTTCAAGGTGGCCTACTACTTGATGCAGCGAACGATTTGGTTATCCAAAGAAAACGCTTAAACGAGCTTGAACTTCAACTCGACTATGTAACGTCGCAAGCACGTTGCGAACCACCTAAGAACGAAAACCAATTCCGTATGCAGTTGTCGATAATCCAACAGCTGTACGATCTACTTAATGTTGACAATCAATTCGCACACAACTCTATCGAAGTGAATCCTAAATACATGGGCAAGCTTGCCGAGGCGTCTTACATCTTAAAAGACAACAAGTCTCTAGAGCTAATAGTGACAGGCCATGCAGATGCAACAGGCTCAGAAGAGTACAACGACAAACTCGCCTTAGGCCGAGCGAAACAAGTTGAGCGCTACCTCACTATATTTGGCTTGAGCCCTAGCCGTATCAAAGCCGTTTCGGTTGGTGAAACCGTACCGCTGTTTGAAGGCGAATCGGAAGGGACACGCTTAACCAATCGTCGAGTAAGTATCGAAGTTATCTCACCAGAAAATGCGGCTAAGATGGGAGGTGCACTATGAAATCATTAATCACCTTATTCGTGATGTTCGCGCTAAGCTTTTCAGCATTCTTGCAGGCGAACGACGAGTTTTCTGATGCCGTTCAAGTTGGTGATCTTATCCAAGTTAATGTTCCTGGTGAAACCACATTAAACAAAGGCTTCCAAGTTGATAAGCGTGGTCGAATTACTCTACCTGAGGTTGGCGCTGTATTTGTTGCTGGTTACGACAAACAGCAGCTAAATAAAGTGGTTTTAGAGGCTTTAGCAACCGCTTATAAAGACCTATCCAACGCTTCTGTGTATGTGAAAGAGCAACAAATTATCATCTACGTTCAAGGTTATGTTCAACAACCGGGCGAATACACACTAGCTTTGGGTTCTAGTGTTCAAATGGCGCTTTATGCGGCGGGCGGACTTCGTGCTGGTGCTCAATTGGACAAGTTAATCTTAAAGCGTGGTGCAGAACGTAAAGAGTTCAACTACAAACGCTTTTTAGACTCTGGCGATGAAGCTAACCTACCAAAACTTCAATCTCTTGACTCCCTGTTTGTACCAGCATCACCGCTAGTTGGTAATATTGAACAAGAATTTGACCCTGCAAAATTAGCAAACTCTGGCGATAGTGCGGATTCTCGCAGTTCTATCAAAGTGTTTGGTGAGGTCAACGCACCTGGTTCATTCACTTATAAAGAAAATACCGATCTTGTTGATGTGTTGATGCGCTCTGGCGGTGTAACTCGCTACGCAAGTGTTGAGCAAATCCGTGTAATTTCAAACAACACTCCTACACTGTTTAACCTAAAGCGTTACTTAGATTCAGGGGATGAAAGCCTACTGCCAGTGTTACGCCCAGGTTCGACTATTTTTGTACCAAAACAAGAAGAAGAGATTAAGTCTGGCGCCAATATGGTTTACGTCATGGGCGAAGTTGCTGCCCCGGGTGCATTTGAAGGTAAAAAAGGCGCAACCTTCATGGATATTCTAGCGAATGCCGGCGGTCCTACTCGTTTTGCTGAATCACGCCAAATTCGCGTCATTAAAGCGGACGGTCGAGTTCTAAGATTCGACTTAGCGGCGTACACAGAAGGCTTACCTAACTCCAACCCACCTGCGATTAAAGCCGGTGATGCGATTTTCGTTCCTGAGAAAACAGATATGAATGAGAAGTCATGGTTGAAGATCGCGCCAGACCGAGCAGTAAATGTAATCGGAGAAGTGAATCGCCCAGGTCGCATTGAATGGTCAGACGAAATGAACTTCATGGGCTTACTTGCTCATGTGGGCGGCCCAACTCTTCGTGCCGACACGACAAAGATTGAAATCGTAACTGGAAGAAAACTGGTCGTGTTTGATTTGGACGAGTTTATCAAAAACGGTGCACCTCGTGACCAAATGCCCTACATCGCTGCAGGTTCAATTGTTCGTGTACACGACTTACCACAAGACCCTTCAGACAATAAATCACAGTGGGTTCGCCAAAGTTCAGATGCCTCTATCTATATCTTCGGTCAAGTGAATGCTCCTGGTCGTTACCGCTTCACTAAAGACATGCATTTCCTAGATATTTTGTCTGCGGCCGACGGCCCTACTGGTGATGCAGACATCCACAATATTCGCGTAACACACCGCGACAAATCATACGCTAAAGTCAGCAAACTGAATCTGTCTTTGTATTTTGAAACAGGCGATGAATCGTTACTACCGAATGTCACCACTGGCGATACCATTTATATCCCCGAGAAGAATAAAAACTGGCTAGACAAACCAAAAGAAGAAACTGTACGTGTGCTTGGCGCAATCAATAACCCAGGCCGTTATGTGTTCAACGACAACATGACCATTTTAGACATCCTAGCGGAAGCTGCCGGACCGACTGACAACGCATACGTTGAGAAGATTACCATTGTGAATATGTCTTGTTGCCAAGGACAAGCGCGTACGTTCGACCTAGTCGAATTCAGTAAAACAGCGAACATTTACAATCTTCCAGTTTTACGCGCTGGTGACACCATTTACATTCCAGACCGTCGCGACAGCTTTATGGAAAAAGCACGTGTAGGCCTAGAAGATATCCTAAGAATCACGACCACTATTGTACTGATAGGAGCGTTATAATGACTATTTCAGCAACGCATGCCGAAGTTGAGCAAATCTATTTGGCGTCTGAATTAAACGGACAACGCTCTATCTGTGTCACTGCCTGTCACTCTGGTGACGGTGTAACATCAGTGGCGACAGCTCTTGCGGAGCGATTTCTATTGGCCGGCCATTCAACACTTTATGTAGATTTGAATCTATTCAACCCTGGTTTCAAAGATTTACACCTGCTTGATAATGATCAGCCGGGACAACTGATTGAACATATCGAATCCCAACGAATGTTTATTGGTGTACCTGCCCCTACCGTTTCATCGACACAACTTGCCTATAAAGATCCAGCAACTCTACAAAAAGCGGTATCTAAATGGCTTGAGAAGTATGACCGTGTAATTATCGACACCTCTCCACTGCTCAATGTAAACAAAGGCAACATCCCTGCTCAGTCAGTTGCGAGTGCCTGCGATTGTACACTTCTTGTTGTGGCTTTTGGCGAAACGTCGACCCACCACCTTGAGCAAGCTAAAAAGCTTCTCGATGCGAACAGTATCTCTTTAATGGGTTGCATCATGAATATGAAGCACACGCCGAGCTTCGCACAAGAATTGGTTAGACAACTAAACCGAATGAAGTTTATTCCAGCAAAGCTCCGCGAACGCTTTGCAAACAAGTTGTATCAAAACGAATTTCTTAACCTACCGATGTAGTGTCGCCATTATCGTTAGCTAATGAATCACTGAACATATCTCCCAACACATTCATCGTATTTTCTGTTTTAACCGAAGTTAATGTAGAAAATACGACGTTTACGTTCATTCAATGCATTTCATACACAAATTGAGTGGTCTTCCTCCCTTAAAAATACCACCCATCACTTAACTTAGGCGTTAATGTGACACAGTCTATTAAAGTGCCATGTAAATCGCGTCAAAGATGGAATTCGTAGGAATATTCCCTAAGATTATAAATAGAGGTGGTTTTTGACGAATTTGTAATAGTTTGACAAAGTTATCCGATGGCGGTGAAACACCGTGGATAAATCAAGCAAACACACTTTATGCTTTGCGACCTTATCGGTTTATTGATTTTTCTATAAGCACTTCCCCCATCCCTCCTTCTGCTCAAATGGTTCAAACACGGAAAGGATCACCATCGAGCAATTTAGTTAGTCAATCGACCTTGATTAGCTTGGTTGTATTATTAAAGAGAAAGGAAACTCAATATGAAATACAAGTTAAGCTCCGTATTTTTGTTAGTTGCAGCAGCCAGTGGTCATGCTAACGCTGGAGAATGTGGCAGCGTAACAATCGCAGATATGAACTGGAACTCTGCAACCCTCATCGCCAACATCGACCAATTCATCCTTGAACACGGTTACGGGTGTGATGCCGAGCTCATCCCTGGTGATACCATGCCAACCGGCACATCCATGATAGAAAAAGGCCAGCCCGACGTTGCACCAGAATTATGGAGTAACAGCCTCAAAGACGCGCTTGATAAAGGTGTTGAAGAGAAACGACTTCGCTACGCAGGTAAAGCACTTGTAAACGGTGGTGAAGAAGGTTTTTGGGTTCCGTCTTACCTAGTTAAACAAAACCCAGAAATGGCGACAATCGAAGGTGTACGTAAGAACGCTGCGTTATTCAAACACCCTGAAGACCCAGATACATCCGCATTTTATAGCTGTCCTGCAGGTTGGAACTGTCAAATCAGTGCCGCAAACCTGTTTGAAGCACTCAACTTAGAAGACAGTGGTTTTACTATCGTTGACCCTGGCTCAAGTGCTGGTTTATCTGGCTCTATCGCGAAAGCTTACGAGCGTGAAGAAGCATGGTTCGGTTACTACTGGGCACCAACCGCAGTTCTTGGTAAATACGACATGGTTAAAGTCGACTTTGGTAGCGGCGTAGATAAGGAAGAGTTTATCAGCTGTACGACCCAAGAAGGCTGTGAATCACCGAAAGCAACCATGTACCCACCTTCTCCTGTCCATACAATTACCACTGAAAGTTTTGCATCGCGCGCACCGGAAGCGTACGACTACTTTACTAAGCGTGGTTTCACTAATGAAAAAATGAATGCCTTGCTCGCTTGGATGGAAGACAACCAAGCCGATGGTGAAGAAGCAAGCATACATTTCTTGAGTAAATTCCCAGAAGTATGGCACCCATGGGTTTCTGAAGAAGTCGCGAAGAAAGTTGAAGCTGAGCTTTAATAGCAAGACTTAGAGAGTAGTTATATTTCTCTATGGCTACGCTTCAATTCAATGGAAATAACGTCGCTATACTTGATGTTATTCGTAATTCGGAGCCTTGTTCACATGGCATCTCATTGTGTTGAACAAGTCGCTCCGAACTATAAGGATATAAAATGGCTGACAGCAATTGGTTATCGAGCTTCCCTGAAATGGAACGCTCTGATTTGCGAGCAATTAAAAAGACGCTAGACGGCGCATATCGTGAATTTTCCCGTGAATATGGCGAAATGATCGAATCATTATTTGACCCTCTTCTTTCCTTCTTAGTGTGGTTTGAAAAACTTCTCATCTCTACCCCGTGGCTCATCGTTCTCGGTGTTTGCACTGGTTTAGTTTACGCGGCGAGTCGCTCTTGGAAACTGGCGTTAGGCTGTGTCGCTTCTCTACTGCTCATCGGCTACTTTGGTATGTGGGAAGATACAATGCGGACACTCAGTATCATCACTGTTTGTACGCTGGTTTCTATTTTCTTGGGTATTCCTATTGGTATCGCCATGGCGCGTTCTAACCGCGCACAATCCATAGTGACGCCGTTGCTTGATATCATGCAAACCATGCCAGCATTCGTTTACCTAATCCCTGTCGTGATGTTACTTGGTATCGGTAAGATCCCTGGCCTAATTGCCGTAGTTATCTACGCAATTCCCCCGGTTATTCGTTTGACTAACTTAGGTATTCGCTTGGTCGATAAGGAAGTGCTAGAGGCAGCGACCGCTTTTGGTGCAAGCAAGAAACAGCGCTTATGGGGCGTACAGCTACCCCTTGCAATGCCAACTATCATGGCTGGTATCAACCAAACCATCATGATGGCGCTATCGATGGTAGTTATCGCGTCGATGATTGGTGTTAAGGGTTTAGGACAACCTGTTCTTAAATCGATTACCAATCAATACTTCACTCTAGGCTTAATGAATGGGTTTGCAATTGTCGCGCTCGCGATTCTATTTGACCGAGCTTCGCAAGCTTATGCACGTAGAACCAATGCGCACCTAGGAGGATTCAAACATGACTAAACCATTAATCGAAATTAGTGGGCTGTTCAAAGTGTTTGGACCTAAGCCTTTGTCTGTTATGGACCGCGTGAAAAAGGGTGAACACAAAGATGCGATCCTTGCAGACACAGGTCATACCGTCGGCTTGAAAGAGATAAATCTTCAGATCAATCGAGGCGAAATTTTTGTCATTATGGGGCTTTCGGGCTCTGGTAAATCAACACTCATCCGTCATTTCAACCGTTTGATCGATCCCACTCAAGGAAAGATCACGGTCGAAGGTATCGATGTAATGAGCTTGAATACCAAAGAGCTAGAAGAGTTTCGCCGCCACAAAATGTCTATGGTATTTCAACGCTTTGGTTTGATGCCACACCGTACCGTTGTTGAAAACGTTGCCTACGGTCTAGAAGTTCAAGGAATTAAGAAAGAGCAGCGATTGGCTAAAGCAACCGAATGGTTAGAAACGGTCGGTCTTAAGGGATATGGGAATCAATACCCTGCCCAACTGTCAGGTGGTCAGCAGCAACGTGTCGGTTTATCCCGAGCATTGTGTACTAACGCTGAAATCTTACTAATGGATGAAGCTTTCTCTGCACTCGACCCTCTTATCCGAAGTGAAATGCAAGATCAGTTGATTGAACTCCAAGAGAAGCTTCATAAAACGATAGTGTTCATCACTCACGATTTGGATGAGGCACTGCGTCTCGGTGACAGAATCGCGATCCTTAAAGATGGCGAGTTAGTACAGCAAGGCACACCACATGAGATTCTTCTCAATCCTGCTGATGACTATGTTGAAGCCTTCGTTAAAGATGTAAATCGCGCTCGAGCTCTTACTGTTGAAACAGTTATGCAACCTCCGTTGTATCGAATCACTTCAGAAACCATCGAGGGAGCGTTGGCGCAGATGAAAATGCTCAAGCATGATTACGCCTACCATGTAACCGACGACGGTTACCAAGGGCTTGTAACGAAAGAGAGCCTCGAAGATGCAGTAGAAGACTCTTCTGTTCATGATTTCAGTGACGAAATCTATGAGGAAGTACCCGCCGTACTACCTGATGCTGTGATCGAAGAAGTCTTGCCAGACACAATGTCTTGCGATTACTCACTGCCAGTCGTTGATGAAGACGGTAACCTCAAAGGCGAACTAGAGAGAAGTGCAGTCGCAGACATCTTCTCCGAGACTAGCGAGGAGGAAGTAGAACCTGCCCCAAAGCCAAAGATTGATAAGGCATCCTAACCTTCTTATTCTGGTTAAAAACCGCCTAATTTAATGCATATATGGCCACTGGTTGTGTAAAAACAGCAGTGGCCTTTTTTCTTTTCGTTAATGCCTTGCTAGCACGAAAGCTTCTATAGATTAATGTCGAATAACCGCCTCTCAAACCACATAGCCACCTAAGTGCATATTTCGTAAGACAAAACACCTGACAACAGTGCGTTAGCTTGGTCACAAAGCTGGCTATAAGCATATGTCTATAAGCACTATTTCCCTTCTTTATATGCCAACCAGTTGAAATTATTCTAAAAAATGACTAAAACTTAAGAGTGGATAAAGATATTGGCCTTCTCATATCGGGCTTGTTTTTAGTTCAATAAAAGGATTTTGATTGATGAACTCGACAATAGCGTCAGACACAAATACAGATGTAGGTCAGCAGGCCCATACAGAGCTTGTTGACGAAAGCGTGCTGGAGCAAATGATTCGAGACACCAGTGCAGACATCATTCCAATTTTAATCGACCACTACGTAGAAGAATCACAAACTAGATTGGTCGCGATTCAAGAAGCTGCAACAAGTAAAGATGCCCAAACCCTCGAATTTGAAGTACATACGCTCGGCAGCACCGCGCTCTCACTTGGCAACCGCCCTTTAGGTGAATTAGCGAGAGCATTAGAAAAGCAGTGTTTAGAACAAAATCACGAAGACGCGTTTTCAAAAGTTAGCGAGTTAATTAAATTGGCAGAACGTTCAATCGAGGCGTTGATCCAGAGAAAAAATGCTGGTTTTAACTAGCTTATCGACGTCACGTGTAACAGGTATAAGATTCAACGCAGCCTAGCCAGTGACCAATATTTAAATTGATGGTTAACTTTCACTATGCTATTGATTGATTAGGATAAAGTTTCAAAAGGAATAACACAATGCGCCCTAAAGTATTGTTAGTTGAAGACTCCACCTCCCTCGCCGTACTGTACAAACAGTACGTTAAAGACGAGCCATACGACATTTTCCATGTCGAAACAGGTTCGGAAGCGAAAACATTTATTGAAAGACACGCTCCTCAGCTTGTTATCCTTGATCTCAAATTACCCGATATGCCGGGAGAAGAAGTTCTAGACTGGATAACCGACAATGACATCCCTACCGCCGTCATCATCGCAACAGCTCATGGTTCTGTAAATATTGCTGTTGATTTAATTCAACGCGGCGCGGAAGACTTCTTAGAGAAACCAATTCAAGCTGACCGCCTAAAAACATCCGTTAACTTGCACCTGCGCAGAGCCAAACTCGAAAACCTTGTCGATGACATTCAAAGTAAGTTTGATCGTGATCGCTTCCATAACTTCATTGGCTCTTGTTTGCCAATGCAAGCCGTTTATAAAACCATTGATTCTGTCGCTCCCACTACAGCGAGCGTATTTATTAATGGCGAAAGTGGTACTGGTAAGGAAGTGTGTGCTGAAGCCATTCACCAAGAGAGCCAGCGCTGCAATAAACCATTTGTTGCTATTAACTGTGGAGCGATCCCACGTGATTTGATGGAAAGTGAAATCTTTGGTCATGTTAAAGGAGCCTTTACAGGCGCGACTACAGACCGTAAAGGTGCGGCGATGCAAGCCCATGGTGGTACACTGTTTCTCGATGAGCTTTGTGAAATGGAACTCGAGATGCAGAAGAAACTACTTCGATTCCTGCAAACGGGGACCTTTACCCCACTAGGTGGCAATAGAGAAATCAAAGTCGACGTTAGAATCATCTGTGCAACCAACCGCGACCCGCTTTTAGAGGTTGAAGAAGGACGATTCCGTGAAGACCTATATTATCGTGTACATGTTGTGCCTATTGAGATGCCGCCACTCAGAGAAAGAGGAAGTGACATTGTCACTCTGTCCAATCATTTTCTTAAGCTGTATGCGAAACAAGATAAGAAAAAATTCAAATCAATTGATAAAGAGACTCAAAGCTTACTAAAGCGTTACACATGGCCTGGTAACGTACGTCAATTGCAAAACATCATTAGAAATATCGTGGTGTTAAACAATGAAATCAGCGTGACTAAAGAGATGCTACCGGCACCAATCAATAAGGCCGACGTTGCCGCGCCTAAAAGTGTAACACCAATACGAAGCGTCCCGGTGGATTCGGTAACGCCTACTATTACTGAAACTAAGCTTCCACCGATTACGCCTGAAGAGCTAGAGCGTTCATCAGCTAGTGATGTTCAAGCTTCTCCAGCGACACCGGCCTTCACGACGAGTGATGGTGCTATTCGACCTATGTGGCAGATAGAACGAGAGGCAATACAACACGCTATAAACCATTGTGATGGCAATGTGTTAAACGCAGCGGTGCTATTGGAACTTAGCCCTTCTACTGTTTATCGTAAGAAACAGGCTTGGGAATCTGAAGATGAGTGCAATCAAGCCTAGTACTCCTAAACCAAATGAAGTTTGGCTGTTAATAGACAGCCAAACATTTGGTGGTATTGAAACCCATGTCATCGAGCTTGCACTCGGTTTACTTAAGTATCAGTGTGAAACCAGAGTGGTCCTGCTTACCAAGTTTGCCCCTCTCCCTCCTATCGTAACGCGACTAACTGAGCTAGATATTCCTTTTAGTCACCTTAGCGAATTAGCGTCTAATCAAACCAACGCACTTTCTCAGCTCAAACAAGCGATAGAGCACTATCATCCTTCCCATATCCACGCCCATGGATACAAGGCAAGCATAGTAAGTAAGTTTGTAAAACTGGTGAGTATAAGCCCTTCAAAGCCACGTCAAATATCGACGTATCACGCAGGAGAAACACCAAAAGGAAAAGTCTGGCTTTATGACCTTTTAGATAGGTATACGGGATTCCTGTCGAACCACTGTTTTGTTGTCAGCAACAAGATACAAGATAAGATTCCTTCAAAAACCACCCTACTTAATAATTTTATTGCGATACCTGATAGCTCCGCGACTTCTGAACATTTATATGACGTAGGCAACAGGGACAAAATGTATCACGTTGGTTTCGTCGGACGTTTAAGCCATGAGAAAGCGCCAGACAGATTTGTCAGCCTTGCTCGATCTCTGGCTAATCATCATTTTCATCTATTTGGCGATGGGCCGGAAAGGCAGGCACTCGAACAAACCAAGCCGGATAACTTAACCTTCCATGGTCATCAAACAAGTATGGACAATGCATGGAAAGCCATTGATGTTTTAGTCATACCATCTCGCTATGAAGGTTTACCTATGGCAGCACTAGAAGCCATGGCTCGCGGTATTCCAGTTATCGCGTCAAAGGTTGGTAATCTGCCACAACTCATCAACCACCAAGACAATGGCTATATTGCTCAGGACGAAACTGATCTACAAACTTGTTTGGTTGATTGGATTGCACTTTCTGATCAGAAAAAAGCAGGTATGGCCGAAAAAGCCAGAAATACCATCATCGAACAATACTCTCCACAAGCCGTTATCCCACAGATTCTTGCCTTCTACAGTGCATAGCATTGCCACACCATAGATTTAGTCCAAATAACAATGGCAAGCTCGTTTCCAATTTGATTCTCATTTTGACCCACCTCAACTCTACGTTTTAGAAAAATCTAAATTGAACATAAATACAATGACTTAGCGTGAGTTGATATGTGGCATTCACCTTGCTATCTCTTTAGTTCAATAATAAAAAACGCTAGGGATTTACAATGAGAGACCAAGTTAATCGAATACCGCTAATTTTAGGGCTCTCATTCCTAAGCCTTATTATTGGTGCTGCTTGGTATCTCGTTCCTCACCCGGTCGTGGTTATAGTGCTTGCTTTTATACCTTTGGGCGCTCTATTCGTTATTAACAAAGCGTTTTGGTTTGTTTTGCTGTTCGTTGTCTTTTCATTCTTCAGAATTCATGAAGCACTTCCCGTCCTCTATCCGATGAAAATTCCGTTGTTGCTCTCTATGGGCGCACTGTCCGCTTTGCTCTGGCACGCATTCGTGAGTAAAGAGCTAAAAATCTTCTGGCATCACTCTTTCAACTGGCTCGCAATATTTTGGATTCTTACCATCATTGGTATCGTGTTCGCGTCGAATAGGCCGATCGCATTGGCTGAGTTTAAAGGGATTTATTGGAAAATTATCGTTATGACACTCGCGATCATGTGGCTAGTGAATACCACCGAGGATCTTGCGAAAACGGCGATGACCATCATTTATGCAGGAGCATTGGTTAGCTGTATTGCAGTGTACAACTCGGCTAACGGAATTGGGCTCGTTGAGGGTTCTAGGGTAACAATCGGACGAGATTTTGGCTCCATGTTAGGTGATCCAAACGACCTGTCGTTAGTGCTCATGTTCCCGCTAGCATTTACGATAAGCCAAGCCAGCACACCTGGAATACCTTGGTTCAAACGAATAATCAGTGCCCTCGTTTGCCTACTATTACTCGCGGCCATAATTGCAACACAAAGTCGTGGTGGACTATTAGGATGTATCGCGGTTATCGGCATCTTTGCGTGGAAATTGGTGCGCTCAAAAGTGTTATTAATATCAGGCGGTGCGGTTGCTGGTGTTGTCCTTTACCTCGTCGCGGGTATTTCAGACAGATCCTCAGGCGGTGCGGCCGAAGAAGGTATCGATGAATCCGCAATGGGAAGAATCTATGCGTGGGAAGCTGCGTTTAAAATGGCGTTGGATAATCCTCTTACTGGTGTTGGCTTAAACAACTTCTTTTCAAACTACTTCTTTTACAGCTCTCATTGGGATGGCTTAAATCACGCTGTGCATAGCACATGGTTTGGCGTTCTGGCTGAAACTGGGTTTATTGGATTGATCATTTTTGTAGGGCTTATTGTCTCTCTGATCAAAACATCTCGTGCCACGTTAGCGCGACTTAAAGCTGCGGGCTCCAATGTCCCACCAGAACTGAATGCTGTGGCCTACGCGGTCTATGCAGGCCTGATCGGTACCATTGTATCCGGTACTTTTCTAACTCAAGGCTTCAACTGGCCGATTTACATCCTCGCAGCACTCACTGTTTGCGTTTCGAATGTATCCCAAACTGCTTGTCAAAATGAGAAAATCTAAAAGCTATTTTTTAACCAATTGAAATTATTGAACTTATTAACTGGCACACAATATGAAAGTACTTCTATATAACAACACAGAAGGAATCTCATTATGACGTCAGCATCTATCCATCAATTCAAACACTGGCTTAAGTTTCACCCTAATTCTCGAATTAGAAATGTGTTTTTCATTTTGAAAAATATCAGAAGCGCCGAGCTCCCTACTCCTCAAATCTTTAATCGCTGTCTGTACCAGACGCACAAGCTTGTTGTGAACGTCATTGGCGGTTTTACCCGCTTTTGTTATTGGACGCCAGCGTTCAAAGGCAGAGTCGCTCAGTGTGGTAAACGCCTTTATCTTTATGGTGGCCTTCCTTTTGTAAGCGGTCCGCTACAAATCTCAATTGGTGACGATTGCCGCATATCTGGGCACACCACTTTCTCTGGCTGTACCCAACCGCTTGAAGGTTTAGAGCACCCTCTACTCTCTATCGGCAACAACGTAGACATCGGTTGGCAGTCGACTATCGCGGTAGGAAAGCGAGTCATCATCTCAGACAACGTTCGTATCGCCGGTGGTGCATTTCTGTTCGGTTATTCAGGCCACCCACTTGATGCAACGCGAAGAGCACGAGGCGAAGGCGATGACCCGCAGCAGATCGGCGACATCATTCTTGAACAAGATGTATGGCTTGGGACTAATGTAACGGTTAAAGGCGGTGTGACAATAGGTGAAGGCGCAGTCGTTGCTGCAGGCAGTGTGGTAACGAAAGATATCCCTGCATTCTCTATTGCAGCGGGAAACCCGGCGAAAATCGTGGGACACATCAAATCAGTAGAAGTCACTGAATCTGACGTATTCGACTCACTAGAAACACACGGAGGTGACCATGCGTGATTTAATCGTCTTCGGTGAAGATTTTGGCGGCCTTCCGTCTTCAACACAACACCTCGTTCGTCATCTTGCAAAGCGACACAAAGTACTTTGGGTTAACTCTATTGGCCTAAGACAACCAAGACTGTCAATCAAAGATGCAACGCGAGCATTCAACAAGCTGTTTGGTAAAACCAAAGCGGTGACACAGAACATGCTCGACTCACAAGGTCACGACAATATCACGGTCGTTAATCTCAAAACGATTCCCGCACCAGCATCAGCGGCATCGAGAAAGATCGCACAACATATGATGCTACGTCAGTTAAAACCAATCATTGCTGACCTACAACTTAAAGCGCCGATTCTATGGACCTCATTACCAACGGCTGTCGATTTGTGTGGTCACTTAGGGGAGTCATCTGTCGTTTATTACTGTGGTGACGACTTTAGTGCATTGGCAGGTGTTGACCATAAAACCGTGGCTAAGCATGAGTCTGAGCTAATTGAAAAGTCAGACCTTATCTTTGCAGCCAGTCAAAAGCTGATGGCTAAATTTCCAGAGGGTAAAGCTCAGCTGTTGCCACACGGCGTCGATGTGAGCCTGTTTTCAACACCAGCTCCACGTGCGAAAGATTTGCCAAGTAGCCACCGCCCTATTGCTGGTTTCTATGGCAGCCTTTCTAAATGGCTTGATTACGACATGATCGAGAAAGTTGCGAAAGCCGTTCCTGAATGGGATTTCGTTTTCATCGGCCCGAACGAGCTAGATACGCTTATGTTGCCTAATTTGGATAACGTGCATTATCTTGGTCCTCGTCCTCATCATACGTTGCCAAGTTACTCGCAGCATTGGGATGTAAGCCTTCTACCGTTTGTTGATAACGAACAGATTCGTGCTTGCAGCCCACTTAAGTTGATGGAATACCTAGCGGCGGGTACGCCCATTGTCACAACACCTTTCCCTGCGCTTATTCCATATCAGGAACACGTGACCACAGTCGGTAGCGCAAACCAAATGATTTGGGCACTAGACCATGCTCGTGATTTAACAAACTCACCAATCTCTGTTGTTGAAAAAGACAGCTGGAAAAACCGCGGTAACTTCGTACATTGGATGTTGGAGCTATTATGAATAACCTTAAATTACGACTGTTGGGCTTGTTAAATGCGGCGTGGCGTCAACGTTACGTAATATTCGTGCCTATTCTGATATTACCTTTCGTTGGTTTTGGTGTGAGCAAACTTGCACCAACTAAATACGATTCGCATACCAGTATGTTGATTCAAGAAACCGCGAAAATGAACCCGTTCCTTGAGGACATTGCAGTCTCGACCATGCTTAAAGATCGTATGAGTGCTTTGAGAACTTTGCTTCACAGTCGTCATGTACTTTACTCCGTTGCGGAAGAGCTTGAATTAACGACTCCTGAGATGTCTAGTGTCGAGAAACAAGAGATTATCACCGACTTATCACAGCGATTGTCCGTCAATCAGTTGGGTAAAGACTTCATTAAAATCAGCCTTAGCTCAGATACCCCTATCGGTATGGAAGCGACTCTGACTTCCGTTAGTCAGCACTTTATCGAACAACTGCTAGCACCTGAACGCTCTTCGATACAAGACTCAAGTAGCTTTCTAAAAATCCACATTGATGAGCGAAGTGCGGCGTTGGCCGAAGCGGAAGAAGCGCTCGCAAGATACGTAAACGAGAATGTTCATTCAACGCCAGAAGTTCAGAGTCAAAGCTTGAACCGATTAGCTTCACTTAAACAAACATTGGCAGAGAAAGAAGCGGAGCTGTCCGGCGTTCAAAAAAGTCTTGGGTCTATCGATCAACAATTGTCTAAAACTAACCCTGTGATCGGCCGACTAGAAGACCAAATCATTGATACTCAAAGCGCACTAACCCTGCTAAAAGCCAAGTACACTAACAAACACAGTGCAGTACAAGCGAAGATGCTTGAGCTAGAAAGGTTAGAAAACGAAAGAAAGACACTACTTGCGCTTAAGCAACCCGGTTTAAACAGCGACCAGTTATGGGATATTGCGAGTAGCACAACAATGACTAAGCTGTCTGACACGCAACCTTTACTCGTGACTCAACTGCATAGTCTTCAGCTAGTTCGTGCACAATTCGAATCTCTTAAGGAAGAAACGAAAAGCCTTCGTACCATGATCTTCGAGCTAGAACACAAAGCGAATAACTTTGGTGATAACGCAAAAGAGATGTACCGACTTCAACGTGACGTAAAAATTAAGCGCCAACTGTACGATGAGTTGACTGAGCGATATGAGATGGCTCAGTTAACAGGTTCACTGGGTGTATTTGAAGAAAACAAGCGAGTGAAGATCATTGATTTACCTTACACACCAAGTATTAAATCCAACATGCCCACATTTCTGTTTGTTATTGCTGGTTTAGTCGCGGGTATTGGATTAGGTGTTGGTCTTGCGATACTTTTTGAGCTCTTTGACTCTTCTGTTAAACGAAAAAGTGAAATTGAAGACATCTTGAATGTCCCAGTTCTCACCGTCATTCCTAAAATGAATTAGACAACCAAATATCACGAAAACACCAACCTTTGTTGGTGTTTTTTTGTTTAGAACGGGGCAAAACGGATGTTGAGTTGCTCTTTATTTGCGACTTAGCTCTTTGATTTACTGTCGTGTTTTGATTCCCAATTTGAGAATGACAAACCCAAGCTTCCAGCAATGGCATAACCCATTGAAAAATATAGCTTAATAAATTGGCACAGCACGTGCAATAGAGTAACCGTAACAAGAAAAACAACGAACTAAAGCTAGGTGCAACATTAAAAGCGTTATCGCAGGGAGCGTCATCATGGCAAATCAACAAGTCGCTAGAACAGGTAAAAAAATAATACATGTCGTTCAACACCTCGCCCCTGGAGGCCTTGAAACACTAACTCTTGATCTACTTCGCTTGGCAAAACCAGTAGACCAAGTATTGATTGTGAGCCTTGAAGGAACTAAGAAAGAATCTATCGACAACTGGCCTAAGCTTCAACCTTATGAGAGTCAAATCGTATTTATGGACAAAGCGCCAGGTGTTCAAGTTAATATTATCTCTAAGCTGATAACTGCGTTTAAGGCGATTCGTCCAGACGTGGTTCACACTCATCACATCGGCCCACTTCTTTACGCAGGGTGTGCCGCTCGCGTTTCTGGTGTCCCTACTCGCATTCATACTGAGCATGACGCTTGGCATTTACAAAACAATAAACGTCGCCGCTTACAGGCACTTGCTTTAAAGGCAGCGAAGCCGACATTAGTGGCTGATGCAACTTGTGTTTACAAACAACTTCGTTCTGCTTTTACCTACAGCAATATCATTACCATTAAAAATGGCGTCGATTGCAACAAGTTCAAACCAACATCGAAAAGCGATGCAAGAACCCAATTAAACCTTCCGCTAGACAAAAAAATCATCGGGTGTGCAGGTCGATTGGAACACGTTAAAGGCCAAGACCAACTGATTAAAGCCCTAGCTCTTCTTCCAAAAAACATGGTCGTTGCCTTCGCTGGTGATGGCTCTAAACGAAAAGAACTTCAACAGCTTGCTAGCCGCCTTAACTTAACAGACCGCATTGTTTTTCTTGGCTTGGTGGAAGACATGACCACTTTTTACGGCGCGCTTGATACCTTTTGCTTACCTTCTCGTCATGAGGGGTTACCACTTTCGACACTAGAAGCTCAAGCATGCAACATCCCAACCGTTGCGATGGATGTTGGTGCCGTGGATGAAACATTGTGCCCTGTTAGCGGAACGCTAGTGAAAAGAGGAAGTATCACGGGCTTAGCTCATGCCTTACTAGAACATCAAGGTGAACGCTTTCTATCACCTCGCCCATACATTCTGAATAACTTCGACATAGTTAAGATGGTTGCTTCATACGATGACATTTCTGAAGGAGTATACGCATGATTGATTGGGTACTTGCAAGTTTATGTTTGTTCTCTGGAGCGCTTATTGTCTACCATCATGCAGCATATCCAATCCTGCTACGCTGGTACGCAAAGGGTCACCCGGCGCGCCAAGTTGAAGAGAGTCATCGCTGTTATAAAGATGAAAAACAAGATTGTACGCTACCAACTATCACGATTTTGGTGCCAGCATTCAACGAAGAACAATGGATCGCAGATAAAGTCCGCAACCTTGCTTCTCTGGACTATCCGAAAAAGAAGCTACGAGTGATTATCGCGTGTGATGGCTGTACAGATAACACCGTCGATATTGCTCAGATGACGATTCAAGAAGCTATGTGCAGCGACATACATGTGGAAATACACGACCACAAACAAAACCGAGGCAAAGTAGCGGTTATTAATGAAGAAGTGACAAACATTAAGAGTGACATTACCGCCCTTAGTGACGTTTCAGCCCTTATATCACTTGATGCGTTACTAATCGCAGCCGCTCACTTTGAAAGTGACAAGGTTGGCGTGGTGAATGCCACTTACCAGCTTTGTCCATCAGGTAACGAAGGTGAAAACACCTATTGGCAATACCAAACAGCAGTGAAAGAGTCAGAGGCGTCGTTAGGCTCAAGCCTTGGTTCGCACGGTGCATTTTATCTGTTTAGAACGCACTTATTCGAGATGTTGCCTGCCAATACCATCAACGACGACTTCATTCTTCCAATGCAAATCGTTAAACAAGGCTACATCGCTGAATATGAAACGCAAATGGTAGCGCTAGAGCTTGAAGAATCGAACCTAGATACTGACTTCAAACGTCGCTTACGTATCTCAGCTGGCAATATGCAGCAAGCGATACGACTGTTCGGCTTGTTCAGCCCTAAGTTCAAAGGCATCGCTTTTGCTTTCTTTTCAGGAAAAGGGCTACGCCTACTGACTCCCTATTTAATGATCATGTGCTTAGTGTGTTCAGCTCTCCTAAATCATTATTTAGTGTTTGAAGCACTACTGTGGGCACAGATTGCGGTATACACCATTGGCTTACTTGGCTGCATATTACCAAAGCGCCTAGTCAACAAACCTATTTCATTAATCTCTTACTTAGTCGTTGGTCATTACGCCAACTTCATCGGTGGCTTACGCTACCTACTTGGATTAGAAAACTCACCTTGGACTCGAGCAAATCGTTAAGGATTGACCATGATGAATATTGACCAACTATCAAATCAAAACCTATACCAAAACAAAATCTCTCGTGCGAAGCGTACCTTCGATTTTGTAAGCTCATTGGTTGCACTTATTATCTTGTCACCAGTGTTCCCTATCATTGCCCTAGCGATTGTTCTCACTTCTCGTGGTCCAGTATTTTATCGTCAGCTTCGTGTCGGTAAATCAACACCAGAGAAAATGGAAATCTTTGAGATCATGAAATTTCGAAGCATGTATGAAGATGCCGAGTCTCGCTCTGGTGCGGTTTGGGCTACACAAAACGACCCAAGAATTACACCTGTAGGTCGCTTTTTAAGAAAAACTCGACTTGATGAAATCCCTCAGTTATTCAATGTACTAAAAGGTGAAATGTCTCTAATTGGTCCACGCCCGGAACGCCCTACCTTCTACACTAAGTTAGAAAACGAAATTCCATACTTTGCAGACCGTACTTATGGCGTTATGCCTGGTATCACAGGGCTAGCACAAGTTAACCAAGGCTATGACACTTGTATTGAAGACGTGCGCCGTAAAGTTGGATTCGACCACAGTTACGCATTAAGCCTATGCTCGGTTAAATCTTGGATTGCGACTGACCTAAGCATTATCACTAAAACGATCGTTGTGATGGTTGATGGCCGAGGTCGCTAAAAAGTCGACTTTGCATTCATTTATCAGATTCGGTCACAGATAGTTCTGCACTTTTTGATTTACGTCCTATTAAAACCAATGAGTAATTAATTACTCATTGGTTTTTTCGATTTTATATACCATTTGATATACGATGCCGCGTAAACATTCCCACTTTATATTCGATGCCGCTTTGCTATGAAAATTGAAGATCTTAAATTATTTACGACCGTCGTTGAGCTTGGAAGCTTTACCGCCGCCGCGAACGCACTGGATCTTCCGCGAGCAAATGTCAGTCGCCGAATCAATGATTTAGAGAAATCACTCAATATACAGTTATTCTTCCGTACAACGCGCAGCCTATCGGTTACTAAGTCTGGCGAGTTGTATTACAACGAGCTGTTGAAAGCATTGAGTGCTTTGGAAAAAGCCAATCATGTGGCGTCAAACTTATTAGAAGTGCCTCACGGGCGAGTCAAGATCGGTTTGCTTCCAGAGACCGGTGATATCGTCCAAGCCACTCTATTTAAGTTCCAAGATCTCTACCCGGAAATCGAGCTCGATATTCGCAGCATCAGTAACGGTTTTATCGACATGTATCGACAAGGGTTAGACCTTGCAATGCATGGCGGTCGTTTAAGCGACTCAAATGTAGTTGCACGTAAGGTAATGGATCTACAGCGTATATTCGTTGCTAGCCCAGAATACATCGCTAAAACCGGTAGACCTGCCACTCTTGAGGAATTAGCGAAATTTCCGTTTGTCTGTTTTCGTTGGCCAAGTGGTGACATCGATAAAGAGTGGGAAATATCCAATCAAGTCGTCAAAGTAGAGCCATCTATTGTTAGTGACAGTATTGGTTTTGTGAAAGGCGCGTCGGCGCGACACCGTGGTATTGCGTTATTGCCACAACTCATGGTGAGGCAAGAGCTCAAAGAAGGCACGTTGGTTAACCTCTTCCCTAACGAGACGTTGCAAAAAGAAGAAGCTTGGCTGCTTTACCCACAACGAAAAGCGTTGAGCCATGCGAGTCAATTATTGATTGATTTCTTGTTACAAGAACTACCAAAACTATAGTAATTGTCTCAATTTCCGTGACAGTGTTATACCATTAGCACTGATTATCTCTTCGTTTCATCTCGATAGAATTGCTCCATTAATATTTAGGAGCAATTCATGATGTCCATCTATCGCTACTCTCTACTCGCTGCCAGCCTTGTATCTCTTATTGGTTGCAACCAAGCGTCTGTTACCTCATCACATGCTGATTCAGCAAAAGCAAAGCAGGAACGCCCTATTCAAGTCATCCAACTTGAATCTGCATCTCAACAATCGAGTAAGACCTTCACAGGTAAGCTTCAATCAGTAGAAACCGCAGGCGTGGCATTTCGTGTTCCCGGCACCATACAAGAATTGCTTGTTAAAACGGGCGATCGCGTGCAAAAAGGTCAACCTATCGCGCAACTCGATCCACACGATTATCAAGTCGCGTTAGAAGAGCTGCAAGCTCGCGCTTTAGAAGCGAAATCTGCACATAAGTTGGCAAAAGCTGAATTAGCTCGCGTGAAACAAGCGATTGCTGATGATGCCATTGCCAACGTAAACCTAGACCGTGCAATCAGCGGTTATGAACGCAGTGAAGCCGCAGTTAAGGTGGTAGAACAAAACATTCGTCGAGCGAAAGATTCGGTGCGCTACACCCGCTTGTTAGCGCCTTTCGATGGTGTGATTGCTTCATCGAACTTCGATCAATATGAACAAGTGCTGCCGGGTGTAGCTGTGTTTACTATTCATAAGCCAGAACAGCTTGAAGTGACCATCGATGTACCAGAAAACTTGATTCACCAATTCGAAGCTGAGCAACAAGCAACCATTAGTTGGTATCACGCAAAAAAGTCTATTACTGGTCATGCGACTGAAATCTCGACGCTCCCTCACCCAATAAAACAGACCTATTCTGTGACCTATCGTTTGGATGATTTGACCAGTGCAGACACTCGAAATCTATTACCTGGCAAAGCAGTGACGCTCACCACTGAATTAGGTGAAAGTAGCAACAACTTCTGCCTACCTTACTCATCGATTGTTAATCAGTCTGGCAATGAGCAAGTGTTTGTTATCAAGGGCTCACAAGCTGAATCCGTGCCTATCAACATCACCTCTGTGAGAGAAAACAGCGCCTGTGTCGATTCAACGTTGAATGATGGTGACTTTGTTGTCGTGAGCGGCGCTCAATACATCAAGGAAGGCCAGCATTTCTCATCCATCCAAGTTAAAGGACTGTAGGTGAACACTATGAACTTAGCTGACTTTGCCATAAAGCAACGAACCTTTGTCTTGTTCTTCACCGCGTTAAGCGTGATTGCTGGGCTCTATTCCTATTTTGACCTAGGAAAACTCGAAGACCCAAGCTTCACAGTAAAAACGGCTGTCGTCGTCACTCTCTACCCTGGTGCTTCGGCTGAAGAAGTAGAGCAACAAGTCACGGATACGGTTGAAACCAAACTTCAAGAAATGGCGACTTTAAACCGACTACGATCGCTTTCTCGTCCAGGGATGTCGATGGTGTTTGTCGATTTGAAAGAGTCGTTAAACTCAAAAGAACTTCCACAGGAATGGGATCTACTTCGTCGTAAAGTATCAGACATGAAAATGCTGCTACCGAGTACGGCGCAAATCAGCATCGTACAAGATGAGTTCTCTGAAGTGTACGGGATGCTTTTCTCAGTTTACGGTAAAGACGCGACTCCATCAGAGCTTCGTAGTTATGCGGAAGAGTTACAACGTCGCATTAAAACCGTCGATGGGATTAAGAAAGTAGAATTGCATGGTGTCCAACCGCGCGTTGTTCATATCGATATCCCTGATGAACGTTTGGCGCAGTACGGCTTATCTATGGCGCAGGTATGGAGCCAGTTAAACACGCAGAACACCACGTTTGACGCAGGTAAGTTCTCTGCGGGTAGCGAACGAATTCGTGTTCAGCAATCAAGCCAATTCACTTCTTTAGCGGACATCAAAAACCTGATGATCAAAGGTGGTGTAAGTGATTTAGGTACTGGTCTTATACGTCTGGGCGATATTGCTGATGTGACCATGGGCTATCAAGAGCCGATGATGACAGAAAATCGCTACAACGGCGTACCAGCCGTGACGCTTGCGATGAGCCCGGTGTCTGGTGTGAACGTCGTATCTCTAGGCGATGACATCAATCGAATCGTCAATGAGTTCCAAGCATCGCTGCCTCTAGGTGTAGAGGTCGCAACCGTTGCCAACCAGCCTGAAGAAGTTCAAAAGTCGATAGATAACTTCGTAAGCAACCTGCTTGAGAGTGTTGCGATTGTATTTGTCGTACTATCCGTTTTCATGGGCTTAAAGAGTGCAACCATTGTTGGCTCTAGCCTACTACTTACGATTCTGCTGACGCTCATCTATATGAACATCGCAGATATCGATTTACACCGTGTGTCTCTTGGTACCTTTATCCTTGCCCTAGGTATGTTGGTTGATAATGCAATTGTGATTACCGACATGATGATCGTGAAGATCAACAAAGGTATCGACCGAACGGTTGCAGCTATCGACTCAGTAAAAGAGACGGCAACACCACTGTTTGGCGCTACCGTGATTGCGATTATGGGTGCAAGCCCGGTTATCTTCTCCCAGACAGATGCCGCTGAATTTGCGAGCTCAGTATTCTTAATCATCGCCTCTTCACTACTGCTGTCATGGTTTGTGGCAATGACGTTCACCGCGTTAATGTGCTGGATGTTCATTAAGCCAACTGTGCAAAAAACGGATACAAAAGTCAGCTTGTACCGAAAGAGCGTGAACTGGACAGTCGATAATCCAATTAAAGCCCTGTCAGCACTGATACCTTTGATTCTGGTTACCGCGCTAGCGATTCCAAGCATTGCGATTAACTTCATCCCACAAGCAGATCGTCCAATCTTGTTCCTTGATTACTGGCTACCGAATGGCGCAAAGATCGAACAAACGTCACAAGACATGGAGCGTATTGAAGCTTGGTTATTAGAACAACCAGAAGTGACGAGCATCTCTACCTATGTTGGCGCTGGTGCACCGCGATTCTCAGTAACGATCGAGCCTGAGCCGTTCGACCCTGCGTATGGTCAGATCTTGATTAACGCGACCGATTATCCATCACTCAGTACCTTAATCGCTCGTGGTGACAAATGGCTTGCCAAAGAGTTTCCAAACGCAAACCCAAGGTTTAGAGGTTTGAAGCTTGCGACATCAGATAAATTCAGCGTAGAAGCTCGCTTCTCTGGCCCTGACGTGGCTGTGCTGCATGACCTATCTAACAAAGCCAAAGCGATTTTTGAAGCGCACCCTGATACCAAATATGTGCGTGACGACTGGCGACAAAAGAGCAAAGTGCTTCAACCGATCATCAACCAAGACAAGGTTCGCCAAGCAGGTATCAACCGCGCCGACATCGCATTCGCAATGAAGCGTGCTTCTGAAGGCATGCCACTAGGACGCATGAACCTCAACGATGAACTCATTACGATTCAACTAAGAGGTACAGATCGCAGCCTTCAATCACTAGAAACATTGCCGGTTCGCTCGCTATTGGGCTTACATAGCGTACCTCTCGGCCAAGTGGTGGACGGGTTTGAACTAACAAGCGAAGAGACCATGATTTGGCGTCGTGATCGTGTCAAAACCATTACCGCACAAGCAGGTGTGGGCCGCTACACCACTCCGGCTGCAGTAAGAAATGCCGTCATTGACGATATTGAAGCTATCGAACTTCCGCCAGGTTACAGCCTTGAATGGGGTGGTGAATACTACGACGAGCATAAAGCAGTAAGTGACATCCTCAAACAACTACCAAAAGCGATGTTGTTGATGGTGATCATTCTAGTCGCGATGTTTAACGGCTTTAAGCAACCAGTGATTATCTTCACCACATTGCCGCTTGCAGCAACGGGGGCGACATTCAGCTTGTTGTTATTGGATAAACCTTTCGGCTTCATGGCTTTGATTGGTGCAGTCACCCTAACAGGTATGATCATCAAAAACGGTATTGTACTGATGGATCAAATTGAACTGGAACGCACCAATGGTCGTACGCTGTCGGATGCTATTAAAGAAGCAACCGTGAACCGTACCATGGCGATCTCGATGGGCGCACTAACAACGGCTCTTGGTATGATCCCGCTACTAACGGACCTCCTATTCGACCAGATGGCAGCAACGATTATTGGTGGTTTGGCGGCAGCAACCGTGTTGTCTCTGTTCGTGATGCCCGCGCTATACAAACTATTCTATCGTGCCGAAGAAACCGTGAGTATTTCAGATGCGATAAAGGATGCTGTTGTTGTGCTTGACGCGACGCCGAGCAATACAGATAACCAACAAACTAACGTCACTCAATAAGGAGCAGTAAACATGTATCGATTACCTAAGTTTAAAGTGGCTCCTATTGCCCTAGCCTTGTTACTTACCGGTTGCGCGGTTGGCCCAGATTACGAGGAGCCACAAACCACAATGGCAGAAACCTTCCTGTACAGCCAAGACAGTGAAAGCCACAGTGAGACGAATCAACAGCAGAACCATTGGTGGACTCAGTTCAATGATCCGACACTCAATCAGTTAGTGGCTGATGTGCAAAGCCAAAACATACCACTCAAACTCGCTGCTGAACGAATCAATATGGCCAACTCCTATAAGAGTGTTGTTGAATCTTTTAAAGTACCGACACTAAATGTCGGTGGTGGTTACTACAACTACCAACTGAGTGAGAATGACTCCCTACTCGGCCCAGTATTTGGTGCATCAGATGCGGTTGAATCAGCAACCGGTATGTCATTGCTGGAGGCACAACACGATGGCGGTTTTCTTGGCGCGAGCATCGCGTGGGAAATGGACCTGTTTGGACGCATCGACAGACAAGCAAACGCAGCTTCGATTCGTGTCGAACAAGCCGAAATCTTCCAATCAGGGTTAAATACCTTGATCACCGCAGACGTGATCCACAACTACCTTCAATACCGTGGCGCACAAGAACGCAAAGCAATTGCAATGGAGAACATACAAGACCAACAACGCACACTTGAGTTAGTAACTAAAGTGGTTCGAAGTGGCTATGGCTCTGAGTTAGATCTGGCACAGGCCAAAGCAATGCTAGCAGCAACGGAAGCTATTGTTCCTCAGCTAGAAATTGCAGAACAAGTTCACAAGCAGCGTATGGCGGTGTTACTAGGCGAGTCACTTTCGAACGTTAATCAGCGTTTAGCGGGTGACTATACTCTTCCAAGAATGAAAGATGTTATCCCAACAGGCATCCCTTCAGATTTATTGGAACAGCGCCCAGACATTCGCATCGCAGAACGTGAAATGGCCGCTATCAACGAAGAACTTGGTGCAAGTATTGCCAATCGTTATCCAAAGTTCTTCTTAACAGGTACGCCTGGCGTTACCGCTGGAAGTTTTGACGACTTGTTCAGCAGCGATTCATTCGGTTGGGCTGCGTCAGCGGGCATTAGTTGGAATGTGTTTGATGGTGGCCGCGGTGAAGCCATGGTCGAGATGAATGAATCGAGATTCCGCTCAGCTGCACTTAATTACCAACATTCGGTAGATAGCGCATTCGCTGAGGTAGATTCAAGCTTGTTCGCATACGGTCGAAGCCAAGAGAATCAAAAGCGCATTGATGAAGCCACCCTTGCCGTTGATAACGCCGTCAGCAAGGCAAAATCCTTGTACAAGGCTGGCCTTGTTGACTACTTGTCTGTGTTAGATGCACAAAGACAACAAAAGATGATGCAAGACCGCCAAGTGGCCGCCAAGCTGCAAACCGCGAACACGACTATCGCTGTATACAAAGCACTCGGTGGTGATTGGAAAGTCTCTAACAATACAGAAAGTGTCGAGTTAGCTGCTGTGAACTAAAAGACCGTCACGCAATTCACCGAAGCAATAAGCAATAAGCAATAAGCAAAAAAATACCGCTGAATCAATCAGCGGTATTTTTCTATTCATACAAACGTGACTACTTAGCTTGGTTGCGCTTCGCCCACTCTTGTACGGCATCACCCATCGTTAATCCTGTTGAGCTTTTCATCCAAAGCATGAAATCACGATCAAACTTGAACTGCTCACCAAATTGGGATTTAAAGTATCGACGGACATTCTGAGTCGTTTTATAGCTATCTGTGATTAACGTATTCTCATCTATCTGATTTTTGTGCCAATCAACCTTTGTCATGTACTCTAATTCCTCCTTGAAAATAAGCGATTCAAATTACGCCAGAACAGCGTCTAATTACACGTTTCTTGGTGCGAACATAATAATCGCCATGCCAAGCAGCGCCACCGAACCACCAACTAAATCCCAGGTTGTTGGCTTCTCACCATCAACAAGCCACAACCATACCAGCGCGACTGAGATGTACACACCACCGTAAGCCGCATAAACACGCCCTGTTGCTGTAGGGTGCAGAGTCAGCAACCAAGCAAATGCTGCAAGGCTTATTGCTGCCGGGATCAGTAACCAGACACTCTTGTCTTCCCTTAGCCAAAGGTAAGGTAAATAACACCCTACTATTTCCGCTATCGCCGTAAGTACAAATAGACCTACCGTTTTAAATTCAATCACAACTTACCTTTACCCACTAAAACCAACCCAGTTCATTCACTCAATTAACCACTTCTCTCCGCTAATTGCTTTTACCCAAGGCAGCCTTCAAACCTTGTGCGTCTTTACAACCAATATAAATGTGTTTTCCACCGCTTAAGCTTAGCTTTATTGCTGAGCCTGTCGATGCGTTATACAACCAACCATCGCTCAACATTCGGATACCAATACCTTGATACCACTTAGTTTGGTAAAACGATGTGTCGACGATATCAGATACCTTTACAACCTTTCGCCAAAAACCAAAGCCGAAATACCAAGTTAGCGTGTCGCCTTTAAGCTCAATCGTCATGGAGAAAAAAAGAATCGCAATTAAAGCGTTTATCGACAGGGCAAAGAAGGCTCCGAGGCCGTCGTCAGATGTAAATACAATAAACACGCTAAGCATAATGAGGATCAGTAGCAACCCTTTGTTGAGCTCCTTGCTATAAAACATACTTCAAACTCCTTTTGCTAGAGGTGTTGGTAAGCTACGTAACCTTATCTAAAGGCCAGCCTTCTAACCATTCGAGTCACAAAATGTGCGCAGACTCCAACAGCGATGCCAATGATCATTGCCTTGATGCTACCCAGCCAAAGTATCAAACCAGAGTACCCTTGTGCTGGCCCTAAACCGTCGTTTCTGGTCACATCGGTGAACATGAACCCATTCCACCAAACATGTAACAATACCGTAGATAAATGCATACAAATGGCAATAGTTCCAAACAACGCATGCCTATCAAGAGCGCCATCTCGGCAAAATGAGAAAACGAGTAAAAAGGTAAAAATTAAAGGCGCAGACAGCACCAAAGAGACAGTGAACGCTTCTGACCCACTCTCGCTTCCATAACTATAAGTGCTAAACACCATGGCCATTGAGAGCAAAAGCGGCACAAGTGCAGTCCATGTTAATCTGTTCATTTCAGTTCCCTGTCTTAGTAATTAGCTTGAAGAAAAATTCGATAATCGACAGGGAACGTTAATTACCAAAAGTTGCACATCTGAATTGCACTTATATCTCAATAACTCGATAGAAAACTCAGTCTTCGGTGAACTTCATGTAACGCAGTTTTACGTTGGTTGCTGCATTACGCAAAACATAAAGTGTTTACTCAGAATTTAATTGGGTATTGGTTAAACAATCACAACGAAAAGTACCGCTTATTTCGAATCGACTTATTAACCTTGTCAGGAAAGTTGTCTCTGAACTCATACGTTAGGCAACTTTTGTCGGTCGCACCATTTCTTTAAAGATTTGCCCGTTTAATTCGAAGTCTTTAACGTATGTAAAGCCTGCTTTTTGAATATGAGCGGAAAAAGAACGAGCGTTATCCTGGTGTACGTAGGTGTAAACATACGGGAACTCGTCACTTTTTGCCTTACAACTAAATTGAAACAGCTTCTCAAACACACCTTGGCCGCGGCTCCCCTTACCCACACAAACTGGCCCCCAGAAGTATGAATTGGTTGTATTTAACTGAGTGCTTTCAATAGTCACAGTAGAAAGCTTAGTCGCGACTGATGTTAACCCCTCGGAACATCTCCAAAATTGCCATGAAGCACAAACCGCCATCGCAACAATGACATGGTCGATTTCAGCAACAAACACCGCCTCTTCTTGCTGGATTACTTTTTTGAGCAGCCCTTCGTCTAGGACAGTGTTCAAGAAACCATCTGATTTATCCGACTCATCCAAATTTGAAACATGACACGATTCCTGCAATGCGACTAGTTGCCTGATATCCTCAAGCTTTGCAGTTCTTATTTCCATTACTACCTCTGATTATCCTTTCTTCTAATTGAGCTATGGGGGATTGTATTGCCGTTTAGCCTGTTACCCTCGACATGATAATGATGTCTATTAATTCACCGTCAACCAACACTGCCTTGCGTTTTGTCCCCTCGACCTCAAAGCCAAATGACTTATACAGCGACAACGCAGCAGCATTGTTAGCATGAACTTCCAATTCAAGGCGTGCTAGATCCAACTCTTTGTCACAATAAGACACCAAGTGTCCTAATAAAAAACGACCTACGCCCTTTCCACGAGAAGCTTTTGCTACCGCAACTCCAAAAGAAGCAGAGTGTTTTAATCTTGGTTTTGTCGAGAGATTTAACGCTAAATGCCCTAAAAGTTCGCCATCTTTAGCAATGGCAACGAAATGGCGTTGGTTATCATTGAACATCGCATCAAACTCTTCCCGTTTGATATCTGCTGAATAGCGATTGTTGTTCACGACTTCTTTATCGGTATAAATGTCGTATAAGGCTGGTAGATCAGCTAAATCCATTTCTCTGATTTTCATGAACAAGTAAGCTCCAAACGTTTTAAAGACGAAAGTTATCCCTTCCCTGACCTCTAGATGTACCGGGAATTGGTTGTCAAACCCAAGATAGCACTCTCACTTGCGGCCATCTAGCTTTGTAACTAGCTATCATTTTGCTGTAGTTCTCTTTAGTCATTGCTCGCTTATTTGGCTTGATCAACATGTTAAATGCGTCCTCTAATCCGTAAGGTGCAAATATTCTGATGTGATCTGACCCTTCTATGGTGAAGCCAATAGCAAAAGCAGATAACCAAGATTCAATACCTTGCTCAACACACTCATATGGCTGAATGGAACATCCGAACTTCGTCGAATAGCGTTCATGGATAGTTGCCTGATTTTTTACATCAATATCTACGATATGACTTAACCGCGAGCAAATGCGACTTTTAAACCCATCTTCACTGGTGAGCTGAGAACTGTCGAAATAAACGATATCAAAGTCCTTCACCTGATCGAGAAGTGGCTTATTTTCAATACTATTCCAGACTACTTGAGTAATAGCGCCACCAGCAATATAGAAGTTTGGCAACCCTACTTCTCGACACACTTTAGCAGTCTCAACTAACTCAGGAACTTGATGGATTAAATATTCAAGTTGTTTGTTCATACTGGCCTATTAGAGCATGCTAAAGGTGAAGAAGATTGAAATGAATCACTGAAGCAGATCGTGAGTAAACAGCCTACAACGCGAGTTTGAACCCTTCATGTGTTGCTTTGAATCCGAGTTTCTCGTAGAACCTGATCGCATCAGGGCGCTGCTTGTCACTTGTTAACTGAACGATTGTACAGCCTTTGTTTTTTGCCAGTTCGATAGCGTGTCCGAACATTTGCTCACCGAAACCTTGTCCACGATAGTCACTGTGGATTCGAACACCTTCGATAAGACAACGCCAACTACCAATATGCGTTAGATACGGAATAAAGGTTAGTTGAAGCATCCCGACTAGAGCACCTTCCAGTTCAACAACCAATAATTCGTTGTTTGGGTCTCGTGCAATCGCTTCGAACGCTTCAATGTAGCCACGATTCAACGGAATAGACGCATCTTCTCTTTTACTACCAAGTGGGTCATTTGAAAGCAAAGCAACAAGGCTTTCCAAATCTTCAAATTCAGCTGAACGATACTTTAATTCCATCTATAAATCCTTTTTACTTCTCACTACTAAACCCGCATTTAAGCACGAGCAATGCGACGACAAAGCTTCACCTTACCATCGTAAAAATCGAACTCAACTATTGGATGGAAAAAGACATGCTTTGGGAATCAGGTCTTAGATTGTTTGTATATCACGCCCTAATGAGTGCACCATTGCATTTCACAGGGCTCTCCATCATTATCCCCGTCAATTTTTACATTGGGGCAATTCGCTAAGTAGAACTTTGCTTCGTCGCAAGATCTCATTTGGCTACAGTAAGTCTTACCTTCACATCTAAAGCCCATATTTTCGTATGCAGGGGCTACTGCGACCTTTCCGTAAGTAAAGTACCCTATTGAACCTAAAACTAAACACGCTAAAAGCCCCGATAATATCGATGACAAAACGCTAGTGCTTTTATTAGGCGCTACACCAACCAAAGATACGAAATGAGCATTAGCCTTACCGTTTCTCCATACGAGTTGAAACTCGACAGAATCGCCAATTTCAGGATGTCTAAAGCCTTTTTCAAACTTTGATATATGGACGAAAATATCACCTTGGTGATCGTCAGAATTGATAAAGCCAAAACCTCGGTCATCGACCCAACGTACAATTGTTCCTCTCATATTTAACCTTTCCCTTGAAGCAAAAATGCCACGCATTGCGAATCACTCTTAAACAATTTGTTATGTGATTTTTCAACTTAGTTCACTATACAACTTTCTTATAACTGGATAAGTTGATAGCTTGTATTCCGTAATGCTACGACTTAACTCTTCAATGTCACTATCTGAGCGAAATAGTAACGGATAAATTTGTTCAGCATCTTTACAAATACAAGAGGTTAAGCTGACCAGCTCATCATTACCTAATAAATTTGCTATAGAACGAGATCGGTATGCTGAACTACACAGCTCTGACAAGTGCTGTTTTGATTTAATAATATCTCGCTCTGAATTTTTTGCTACGATGCACTCATTCATTGAGGTTTCAATGCTTTCCAACAACTCTGTTAATTGAAACACTAATTTCTTTTTATCTTCTAAAGTTGCTTTAAAAACCTCTTGTTGGTGGCTGACTTTTGAACTCTTCAGCGCAACAAACCCTGTTATTGCTGCCCCCAATCCGATTTTTACAGCAGTATCCAATACATCTATTATTGTAGTCATAGCAATTTGGCTCTCCTTTCAGCTAACGCACTGTTAAGGGGGAGCAACGCAATACCGATGCCTCTGCAACCACCTTAATCACTAAAAGCAACGCACAGTAAAAATGCCACGCGTTGCGAATCCGTGTTGAACAGTTTGTTATGTGATTGGGTTCAACAGTGGCAATACGCCAAAAGTTTCACCCGCCCTAGCTTGATTTTCAATGTTATAGGCTTCTTCACTAGACTCTACTAAAAGGTATTGATACTCAAGATGTTCATGGATGTATGACTTAGTAAGACCATCCAACTTAAGCTCACCAGACGCAAACCTTGGTAAGTCTTCTTGTTTCAGGCTAGGAATAACCAAACGATTAGCAACATAAACACAGAACTGATCACCGCTTAATCGTCCGGATGCATGACTTTGAATACGAGTTATCAAACCAAATTTAGCTTTATGGCGATTATTTTCAATCTGACGACCAGACATACCACAGTAGACTAATTCTTGACCGCGCCAAATGGCATAAACCCCAGCTGCGACTTGAGGAATACCAGAGTTAGACCATTCAGAAAACGTGTATCGTTTTGAGAACATTGATTGTTTCCTCTTAAATCACATAACAACTATTAGATAGAATCATTCTATCTAGTTTTATATGCATGGCACTCTAGCACAATTAGTTTCATTATTTCAGTGACTTAAAACATAGATAAGCGCGTAAAATAACAAAATACAGAATATTTCCATATAGTATGAATCCAGTAAAAACCCTTTCGTAGTGTATGTACTCACAGATCTTCTGACCATGTTGAAAGCACAAAAAAGCCTGCCATCTATGCGAACATAAATGGCAGGCTTTATACGTTAGTTAAGCTTTTGACTGGCTAGCTTACGCCGCTTCAAATGCGAGGGCTTTCTTTTCTACTTGGCGGAAGATAAGTGTTAAAATGCCGTTTACTGCTAGGTAGAATGCACCAGCGATACCGAACACAGTCAGTGTATCGTACGTTTGGCCGTTAATACGCTGAGCGTAGCCCATCAAATCCATGATAGTAATAGTGCTTGCTAGTGATGTGCCTTTGAAGACTAGAATCACTTCGTTTGAGTAAGCTGGAACGGCACGGCGTAATGCGTATGGCAGAAGCACTTTAAGCGTCGCGATTTTGTCCATACCTAGTGCACGACATGCTTCCCACTGCCCTGCAGGAATCGCGTTGAATGCGCCTCTGAACAGTAGCGTGCTGTATGCGGCAGTGTTCAAAGCCAGTGCCAACATTGCGCAGAACCAAGGTTGGCTAAGCCATGTCCACATGAAACTTTCACGAATCCAATCGAACTGACCAGGGCCGTAATACACCAAGAAGATCTGAACCAGTAATGGTGTACCGGTGAACAAGGTGATGATGCCGCGTGTTACCCAGTGAATCGCAGGGAGTCTTAGGATCAGTGTTACCGTCATCAGCAGCGACAAGATACATCCAACAAGCAGCGACGCGCCTGTTAGTTGCAGGCTAGTTACTAAACCTTCAAGCATTTGAGAGAGGTATTGTTGATTCATGCCATTGCCCCTTTGTTACCCAAACCTTGAATAGAGAACTTACCATCAATCACTTTTACTGCTCTTTGCGTAATCAATGTGATGATTAGGTAGATAGCTGCCGCCGTTGCGTACCAAGTAAATGCTTCGTGCGTTGCTGCTGATGTTAATTGCGCTTGTTTCAGGAGATCGGTGACACCAATCAGAGAAACCAGTGCAGTGTCTTTCAATAGAACCAACCACTGGTTCGTTAAGCCTGGTAGTGCGTGTCTTACTGCTTGTGGCAAAACAATTCTGAAGAATGCGTGCGATTGTGGGATACCCAATGCACTCGCCGCTTCTCTCTGCCCTTTACCTACCGCTTTCAATGCACCACGAATAGTTTGTGAAGCGTATGAAGCGAAAATAAGTGACAACGCAACAACACCAGATAAGAACGGGCTAACTTCAACAAAGTCACCAGTGATCATGAAGAGCACTTGTGTTGAGCCAAAGTAGATAAACAAAACCACCAAGATTTCTGGTAGACCACGTACGATTGTCACGAACGCAGTTGTCGGCCATTTGATTGCAACACGACGAGACATTTCACCGCCTGCAAACATTACCGCTAAAACTAATCCAACCAATAGGCTTACGAATGCAAGCTGAATAGTCATCCAGCTTGCCTCGACGAGCCCTAAAGAGTAACCCGTTAATTCCATAAATTACTTACCGAAGTACTTGTTGAAGATCTTGTCGTACTCGCCGTTTGCTTTAACTGCTGCAAGTGCTGTGTTCAATTGTGCAACTAGCTCTGGGTTGCTCTTGTTTACTGCGATACCAAAACCGTTACCGAAGTACTCTTGGTTTGTTACTTGGTCGCCAACGTACGTTAGGTTGTCTTCTTTCTTAAACCATTCAGCGACTACTGCTGTGTCACCGAATACAGAGTCGATACGACCGTTTTTCATATCGATGAATGCATCTTGGTAGCTTGAGTAAGGTACTGCTGTCACACCTGGTAGTTGCTCAAGAAGGTAGCTTTGGTGAGTAGAACCGTTTTGAACACCGATACGCTTGCCTTCTAATGCTGCTTGGTCTGCTACTTTGCCTTCAATAGAGATGAATGCTGCAGAGTTGTCGTAGTAAGCGTCAGAGAAGTTTACTTGTTGAAGACGTGCTTCAGTGATGTCCATTGCAGAGATAGCCGCATCGTAACGTTTGAATTTAAGAGCTGGGATTAGGCTGTCGAATGCTTGGTTGTGGAAAGTACACGTTGCTTTCATCTCTTCACAAAGTGCGTTTGCTAGATCAACGTCGAAGCCTTGGATTTGGTTGTTCTCGTCCATGTATTCGAATGGTGCATAAGTCGCTTCCATTGCGAATTTGATTTCTTCTTGAGCTGCTGCATTGAAAGAAGCAAGGCCGATAAGAGAAGCTAGTAGAATCTTTTTCATTTTGTTACTCCGAATACTGTGTAATAGCGGCCTGTGGCCATTCTTATAATTTGATTGTTTTAATCGATGTTGTGTTTAGGTAAATATAGTCAATGACTTAGTGAGTCAAATACTCTGCAAACTCTGGAGTCTGCGGATTGATAAATGCGTCGCTGGTGCCGTGTTCCACGATGTAACCCTTCTCAAGGTAAAGAACGTGGCTCGCAATCTTCTTGGCGAAGTCAACTTCATGAGTCACTACCACCTGAGTAATTCCAGTGCCGCTTAGCTCTTTGATGATGCTAACAACTTGGTTAGTGATCTCTGGGTCTAGAGCCGCTGTTGGTTCGTCAAACAGCAATACATCTGGCTTCATCATAAGAGCACGAGCAATAGCGACACGTTGTTGCTGACCACCTGATAGCTGTAACGGCCAAGCGTCTGCTTTATCTGCAAGCTGTAAAGTTTTCAAAACCGTTTGCGCTTGTTTGATCGCTTCTTTCTTATCTAGGCCTGCAACCTTAGTTGGTGCTTCAATCAAGTTTTCCATTACCGTCATGTGTGGCCACAAGTTGTATTGTTGGAAAACCATGCCGACTTTACGACGTAGCTTAAGCCCCTGCTTCTCTTGGATCTGGCTTGAGAAATCAAATTGCTCGTTAGCAATGTTCAGTTCGCCATCGTCTGCGATTTCTAGCAGGTTCAAAACACGCAGTAGTGAACTCTTACCAGCACCGCTTGGGCCAAGCAGTACCAAGGTTTCGCCACTCTCACAGTTAAAACTGATGTCGTGAAGAACTTGGATATCGCCGTATGATTTGTTGATGCTCTTTACTTGAATACTCATGCCAAATTACTGCATTAATTGTCATTTGTTGGCTATTCTATTTAAACTGAACTTTTATGCAAGAAAAATGTATAAAAAATTAATTTGTTGAATTTTTGTAACAAATACCGTACAAAAAACAGCCTCATTAACTGCTCTTACCTCTTTATCACCCAAGTTATTGAAAACTCGAATATGACACCAAAAAGCAAACGTTTTTATAAATCCAAACTCACTTGTTCAGCAAAGGTGGTAAATTCTTAATGGCAGTTATATACCTGCATAAAGTTCATGGATAACCACTCAACTTCTGCCCTAACACCAGTGAACAAGAGTGCTTAATATTCCTTTTATTTAGCTTTCTATGCGCACATCGAATACACAGCAATTATTGAAAATTGAGTTTCCTAGGAAGCGTGATGCTCCAATAAATGCTTTAATGGCATCTATTCTCAATAACTAGCACTTGCCAGCGAACAAGACGTATTACAAGTAACCAGTCATCTATTCTTAAAGCGACAAACACTAAGGCAATCATATGCAAAACGATGTCTCTTCTACGCTTGAGGCAACTCAGCGACAGACTCAACAGAACCCAGAATCAAAACCAGAGAAGAAAAGCCTCAGCATTTTGCTTGAGCTGATTAAATTTATTCAGCCGTATAAAGGTCGTGTGATCGCAGCGTTGATTGCTTTGATCTTCACAGCGAGCTTAACCCTTTCAGTGGGACACGGTATTCGCCTTCTCATTGACCAGGGTTTTAGCCAACAATCATTATCCGACTTAGGTAGCGCTATCCAATTCATCATGGTCGTGGTGGTATTGATCTCTATTGGTACCTTCTTCCGCTTCTACTTAGTCTCTTCAGTTGGTGAACGTGTAAGTGCGGATATCCGCCTATCCGTCTTCAATCACGTTGTGACACTTCATCCGAGTTATTTTGAAACCAATGGCAGTGGCGACATCATGTCGCGCATCACCACAGACACAACGCTACTTCAAAGTATCATTGGTTCATCTTTCTCGATGGCGATGCGCAGCGCGCTGATGTGCCTTGGTGCAATCATCATGTTGTTTGCGACCAACATTAAACTCACACTGATCGTGTTGGCATCGGTGCCGTTTATCTTGATTCCAATTTTGGTTTACGGACGTCGGGTAAGAGCACTATCACGTAAAAGCCAAGATTCGATGTCAGACGTCGGCTCATATGCAGGTGAAGCGATTGAGCACATCAAAACCGTTCAGAGCTACAGCCGAGAAGCCCAAGAGAAAACATCGTTCGCGCTTGAAGTAGAAAAGGCGTATGAAATTGGTCGTCAACGCGTAAAACAGCGCGCTATTTTGATCTCTGGCGTGATTGTTATCGTGTTCAGTGCGATTGCAGGCATGCTTTGGGTGGGTGGTACTGATGTCATCAACGGCACCATGTCCGCGGGTGATCTGGCTGCGTTTGTCTTTTATGCGATTATGGTCGCTTCATCTCTGGGTACTATTTCTGAAGTGATGGGCGAACTGCAGCGCGCAGCCGGTGCTACAGAGCGTTTAATCGAAATTCTACAAGTGGAAAGCCACATCGTTGCCCCTGTCGAGAATCCAACATCACTCGATAACCTAACACCAGAAGTCGCTTTTGATGATGTGACCTTCTGTTACCCGTCTAGATCGGGTCAACCAGCAACAAGTAACCTGTCGTTAACCGCCCACGAAGGTAAGGTGCTAGCGTTAGTAGGCCCATCTGGTGCAGGTAAAACCACCCTATTTGAATTGCTGCAACGTTTCTACGACCCTCAAATTGGCAAAGTGACGCTAGGTGGCGTGGAACTGAATCAGTTTGACCCGAACGAACTAAGAAAGCAGATGGCGCTTGTTCCTCAACAACCCGCTCTGTTCAGCAACGATGTGTTCCATAACATTCGCTACGGCAACCCAGAAGCGACCGATGAACAAGTGATTGAAGCGGCGAAAAAAGCACACGCACATGAGTTCATTCAGAACCTACCAGATGGATATCATAGTTTCCTTGGAGAACGAGGCGTAAGACTGTCTGGTGGTCAACGTCAGCGTATTGCCATCGCGCGTGCCATCTTGAAAGATCCAAACATTTTACTATTGGATGAAGCAACAAGCGCTCTAGACAGCGAAAGTGAGCATCATGTTCAGCAAGCATTGGAAGAATTAATGCGTGGCAGAACGACGATCATCATCGCCCACCGTTTATCGACAATCAAACACGCAGACCAAATTGCAGTACTCGATCAAGGACAGCTTGTAGACATCGGCAACCACCAGTCGCTCATCAATAGCTGTGAACTATACCAACGCTTGGTTGAACTGCAATTCAAACACCTGAGTGACGAACCCGTTAATAGCTAACAGCCAAGTCTCTGACAACGTGTGATTTCTAGCTTCAAAAACTTAAATCACACGTGTTGCAGTTTTGTTAAATTAGCGGTAGGGTTTTTATTCCAATAACAACTTATCCCGATGAAGGATAAGCAGATAACAATAAGAGAGTTCGCATGGAAGCATTATTATCTGACTACCCGGTAGTAACAGAAATCCCAGTCGCTTGGGGAGAAATGGACGCACTCAATCACGTCAATAACGCTGTGTATTTTCGCTACTTTGAAACCGCTCGCTTAGATTTCTTTAAGCACGTCGAACTGATGGAAGAGATGGCAATCACCAAGGTTGGCCCTGTTCTTGGCGACACTTATTGTAAATATTTCCGACCTGTCACCTACCCTGATACTTTGATGGTGGGTTCACGAGTCACCGACATTCAAGACGACCGCTTTACCATGGAATACGCGATCGTCAGTAAAGCGCAACAAAAGCTGACTACTGTTGGTACAGCGACCATCGTGATGTTCGACTTTGCATCGAACCAAAAAGCGCTGCTGTCACTGCGCCTGACCAGTGAAATTGAACGCATGAACACGCTTAAAAGCCCATGCTTCAAACAAGAAGCAGTAACGGAATAAACGGTTCGTTAATTCAGATCGAGTCAGAAAATCTCACGCATTAAAAAAGCCACTCAATTGAGTGGCTTTTTGTTTCTTTGTTGCCAGCGCTTACAAGCAGTTAAGCCTTATAAACCTTGAACGCTATAAACCTTGGACGTACTGAGCGTTAGTACGAATCTCGACAAGTTGCTCTAGGTGTTGCTGTGAGCCTTCAACGCCGTTGATTAAACCTTCGAAGTGCTTGATCAGCTCTACCTTGTCTTGAACTTCTTTTGAACCCGCGCCGATGTTGGTTAGGTCAATGAAGAATTCGTCAAACAGGCCAGAGAAATCCGTTACAGCGTCATGGTTTAAGAACTGCTCGTGGTTATAAATGCTTGGGTAGCCACCTTTCTGTTTATCAACCGCGAACGAGATACCTTTCACGTTAGTAATCGTAGTTGCTTTCTCACACTTCAACATACAACCCGCTTCGATGCTTGGCTTGTTACAGCCTACTGTTCTTTGGAAGAAACATTGGCGGCTAGTCATCATCAAGATTGGGTGGTAAATACTGTAGAACAGTTTGAAGTTCTCTGGTCGGCGAATATGACGAATCTGACCTTTGTTGATCTCGTTCGAAATGAACGCACCCGCACAGTTTAGCTCTTCTTTGAGCGTCACTAATGCGTGAGAGTTTGTCGTGTTCATGAACGGACCAGCAACCCACTCGATACCCATCTCGTAAGCCTTGTACGCGATACCCGTGTTGTTAGTCACGATGCGAGCTGGCTTAACGACTTCAAGAATACGAACGGCTTCGTCGTAGTCCTTGCCAATCAATACTGCTGGGAACCACGGAATCAAACGTGGGTTTGCCGCTAAGATATCGATGTACTTGTTACAACGCTTCTTGAAGCTTTCTGGGAGCTTGAAGTAAACGTCCGCATCCGTCACATCACATAGGTGCAAGTCTGCAACGTCAGCGATAAGCATCGACATAGTCGGCTTCTCGTTCACTTTAGGATGCTGTGGCAGTGCTGGTACTTCAACGTGCTTAATCACTTCAACAGAGCCGTTTAGAATGAAGTCAATTTCGTCCTTAATGTCAGAAATTTCTTTCAACGGAATCACAAGTCCAGAGTCCACTTCGCTAAAATCTTGGCTTTCTAGTGTGTGAACCGCACTCTTCACGTTCTTGAATCGCTTCTCAAGTAGCTCTTGAGTAATCGCTTTCTCTTCTGTTGCAGTAAGCAGCGACTTAGATTGCAGGGTGAAGTTCTCTTTCTCTGTCTTCACTGTCACCGTAAATGGCTGACCTGCTTTTGCGCTGAAAGACATAGCAACTGGCGTCTTGCGGATATCAAGGAACTTAATCTTGTCACGCATTTCGTCACCAAGTACGTCTTTCGCTTCATGCAGCTGTACCGTCGCTTCTTGAATCTGAACCACTGAGATTTCGTTGTTCTTCTCTTTTGCCTGCTCAACCGCATAGTTAATGCTGTTGTCACGAGGGTTATCGATGAACATGTCTTTCGTTAGGTTGCCCTTAAGGAAAGAGTTCGTGAATTCACGGTTGAATACTTTGTGTAGGTTAGAATCGTCTTCAAGCAACAAACCTTCTTGTACAAAGCTATCGATCTGCTTACGCCACGTATCTACCACGGTGTAAACGTAGTGTGCGCCTTTAATGCGGCCTTCGACTTTAAGCGAGTCTACCTTTGCGTCTACCAGTTCAGGCAAATCGTAATAGGCAGAGTTGTCTTTTAGGTTTAGTGGGAAACGGTTACCCGCATTGGTGATTTCATATTCATCACGACATGCTTGGCTACAACGGCCGCGGTTACCTGAGTTACCGACACTTACTGAGCTTGAGTAACATTGACCCGAAAACGCGATACACAATGCGCCATGTACGAATACTTCGGTCAGTACATCATGGTCGTGTGCGACTTCAGTCAGCATTTTAATTTCAGGCAGGTTCAACTCACGAGACAAGTTAACGCGCGATGCACCAATCTTAGACAGAAACTTAATCTGGCCTTCATTGTGTGTGGTTAGCTGAGTTGAAGCGTGAACATCTAACGATGGAAAGTGCTTCTTCACTAGGTTAAACAAGCCCAAATCTTGGACAATGATGCCGTCTACCTTAGTATTCACTAACTGGTTTAATAGCTTAGTGATGCTCTTCGTTTCGTGCTCCAGCAGCACAACGTTAAGCGTTAGAAAGATCTCACAACCGTATTCATGAGCAAGGCGGATTACCCCGTTCAACTCATCTAACGATAGGTTAGAAGCTCTGTTACGAGCGTTGAAGGTGTCTAAACCGCAATAAACTGCATTGGCTCCGGCTACGATGGCTGCTTTGATCGCTTCTACATCGCCACCAGGGGCTAATAACTCAATTTTTCTGCTCATTTTTGAAGTCGCTCACTTACTTATAATTTTTAAGCCGCGTATTCTACCCACATCACGATCTGTTTACCACCGTACAACACTTTTCAAACTCAATGACCTCAACAATGCCTAATCCTTCAGCTTTACCTATCTTGTACTCTCTCCGTCGCTGTCCTTATGCAATGCGTGGAAGAATGGGCATCGCCTTATCGAAACAACAAGTACTGCTGAGAGAAATCGTCACCAAAGACAAGCCTAGTGAACTATTGGCCAGTTCGCCAAAAGGTACAGTTCCAGTTCTAGTGTTATCCGATGGAAAGGTTATTGAGCAGAGCTTAGATGTGATGATGTGGGCGCTTCAACAGAACGATCCTCAGGATCTTCTACGTTCGAGTAACCCTCCGCTCAGTGAGCAAATCCACCAGCTTATTCAACGTAATGACAATGAGTTTATTGGTCACTTAGAGAAGTATCGCGCTTCTGTTCGCTATCGCAATGACGACATCGAGCAACGTAGGAACTTGTGCGAAGCCTTTATCAGCGAGCTTGAGGCTAAGCTCGCCCACCACGACTATTTGTTTGGAGATTCCCCTAGCCTAGCCGACTTTGCCGTGATGCCATTCGTAAGCCAGTTTGTAAGAGTAGAAAAGAAATGGTTTGTGCAGTCTGAATACCAGAACGTTGGGCTTTGGTTACGGTCACACCTCGAAAGTAAACTCTATACCCAAGTAATGAAACAGTACCCATTATGGAATGACACCAAGCAGGATTGTCTTTTTGGATAAGACCAAACCGCATCAAAGCCACCATTATCTAAAAGATTGTGCCGAATTTCATGACACTGTGTCGCGCGCGGTGCCATTGATGGCATATTAGATCTCACTCAAAATAGCCTTTCAATTCGATACAAGGTTAGTTTGAAAGGCGCTATGGCGAAAACGAAAAGAAACACCCTAGACATTCCGATACATTGGCTAACGGGATTAGCAAAAGTGTCGTTGTTGGTCGCGTGTTCACTAAACCTCTCAGGTTGCAGCGCTAAGAACAAAGCCACTAACACCGCCCCATCAAATGCTTCAGCACTCAACTCAGCAAATCAACCCTATACCGCTGAGAACTTTTACAAGCAAGACAACAAAGTCACAGTGATCCTCGCTTTTTCTGGCGGTGGAACGCGTGCTGCAGCCCTTTCCTATGGTGTCTTGCAGGCACTGCGTGATACCGACATGGAGATAGATGGACAACACATCAATCTGCTTGAAGAAGTCGACATGATCAGCTCAGTATCGGGTGGGAGTTTTACGGCTGCGTATTACGGCCTTTATGGCGACAAGATATTTGATGACTACGAAGACGCGTTTCTTTATCACAAAGTGTCTGAGGATCTTATCTCTATTCTATTATCACCGAGCTACTGGTTCTCCTACGCGACAAGAACAGACAAGGCGACCGATTATTACGACGCGAACATTTTTGGTGACAGCACATTTGCTGATATGCAAAGAGAAGGTTCGCCTTACATAGTGATCAACGCTACGGACATCTCAACAGGTTCACGCTTTTCTTTCACACAAGAGTACTTCGATTTGATCTGTTCTGATTTAAATCGTTATTCCGTGTCCAGCTCCGTGGCCGCCTCTTCTGCTGTGCCTTTCGTTTTTACGCCTGTCGTGCTTGAAAACAGAAGTGACTGTGACAAAAGTCGGCACATCAAGCCTTCTTTTGATGCCACTACTTATCGGAACAAGAATCTCATTCAATCATTAGACTCTTACAGTGACAAAGACGCAGTGGGATATCTTCATTTAGTTGATGGTGGGATTACAGACAACTTGGGGCTGCTGTCGCTTTATGAGATGTCGGAATACTTACGTTATAACGATGAAAGAAAATTGAAAACGCTACACAAAGATCAACCTGTCCGCCCTATTGTCATCATCTCGGTTGATGCGGCTACTAAACCAGAATCCGGCATTGGTAGTTCAATTGAGTTACCAACCGTTAAGCAGACGGTCGATGTTATTACAGATATTCAATTGCACCGATACAACGACACCACCAAAGACTTGATCGTGGATGAGTTGGACTCATGGTCTGAGTTCGCATCTTACGAAGGGCATCAAGTCGTTCCGTATTTTATTGAAGTCAGCTTGAGCAAGGTGAGCGACAACAAAAAACGTTATCAACTGAATCAGGTCCCGACCGACTTTACTATAGACAAAGACAAGGTTGACCTGTTGATCGAAGAAGGTAACCAACAGCTTACGACCGACCCTACATTTCAAGCCTTCTTATCGTTTGAAAACAACAAATAATGTTAATCTGGTTGCTTATAAATCAAGCAATTATCAGTTACATCACGTCAGAATTTTATTTATACAAGGCGCACTATGGAATTTGAAAACAACATCCTACACCTTGGGTCGTTTTTCGCTGTGACCATGGGTATCGTGGTTTTATTTGTCGGAAGAAGGCTTAATCAAGTCATCGGCTTTTTAAAAGAGTTCAGTATCCCCGAACCCGTTTCTGGTGGCATTTTAGCGTCTATTCTATTTGGCGTACTTTACGCAACGACATCCATTGAAGTGCAGTTCGACCTGTTCGCCCGCGATGTATTGCTAGTGTACTTCTTTACTACCATAGGTATCAACTCAAGCTTACGTGATTTGTTCAAAGGCGGTAAACCTTTAGTGATTCTGTTGGTCATCACTATCTTCTTTATGATCATGCAAAACATTGTCGGAATTTCGGTAGCGTCGATGTTTGGGCTTGAGCCTGTTTTTGGCCTATTAAGCGGAAGTATCTCTTTGATTGGCGGGCACGGGACTGCTATCGCTTGGGCACCTAAAGTGGGAGAACAGTTTGGGTTAGAGAGCGCAATGGAAATCGGCATCGCTAGTGCAACCTTTGGACTTATCTTGGCGAGTTTAATGGGTGGTCCTATAGCTAAGTTCCTAATTAAACGACACAACCTAAAGTCTTCGGATTCAGGCTCAGCAATAAAAAGTGAGGTCAAAGAGAGTAAGACACAGCAATTGACCTCTTTCCAATTCTTAGATGCCGTTTTAGCTATCCACATTTGCGTGATATTTGGCGCATTACTTAACGAGTTAATAAGCCAAACAGGGTTACAGCTTCCACTGTTCGTCTCTTGTCTGTTCGCAGGTATTGTTATTACTAATGTCATCCCTGACGCTTACCCAAGAATATCGGGCTCCAAGTGGCCAACTCGCTCACCTGCCATCACCTTGATTGCCGATATTTCACTAGGCACATTCTTAGCGATGTCGTTAATGAGCATGCAGCTTTGGACCCTCATTGATTTAGCAGGCCCAATCTTCGCTATATTGGCGATGCAGCTTCTACTCGCCGTGATCATCAACATCTTTGTGGTGTTTCCAGCGATGGGTAAAACTTATGATGCTGCTGTAGTATGTGCGGGGTTTGGCGGGATATCGCTGGGTTCAACACCTACAGCCATGGCCAACATGTCGGCCGTTAGCCAAAAATATGGACACTCTGTACAGGCCTTTATCATCGTGCCTTTAGTGTGCGCCTTCTTTATCGATTTGGCTAACGCGCTCATCATCCCTTACTTCATGAGAATGATGTAACAAGCGAACTTTAAATTGCTTAAACAAAAGAGCCGCTCATACCGAGCGGCTCTTTTATTTCATAAACTCTTACACGATATATCGGCGCTTAAAGGTTATTGAATCGCTATAGATATCTCGACTTCAGTTTCGCCTTTGTAGAGTTCAAAGTCGGTTGTGTACGTGCGTGTATGTGGGCAATCTGGCGCGTTAAAATACGCCCACACTTCTCCCCATAAATCGATCACCGCTTGTGGTAATTCGCCTTCTGCAGAGAACGTCAGGTATTTTCCTGCTTCAATCTTTGTTTCGACCAATTGGTCAATGCTGTTATCAGTGAGTGCATTGGTACAAGCAATCACATCAAAGTCACCTGTAAAATCTGACTCGTAATTGGTGTATACGCCGTATACCTTTGAGTCCGGGGTCAGCTTAGGAAAAGCTTGTTCGAAAAAGCCTTGCCATAACTGCCCTATTTTTGCCTTAGCTGGATCAACCTCGTCGGTATTGTTGGTTCGTACCACAAAGCCATACGCTTTTACCGCTTCTAATATTTGTTCTTTCACTCTTTTATTTCCTAAGCCATTTTATTGCATCAACTGCTAAGCCAACTCGATTCTAGTCTTGGATCTCTTTATGTCCGCACTTTTCACAAACAACATGGCGAGAAAATTCATCCATGGCAGCGACAAAGCCGCCAAGAAACCAGCCTTTGACCAGACCGGAGATAAACTCAAGCCGCTTTTGGTTTGGTTTGCCCGCAAATTCACTTTCCTTTCTCACCAAAACGACAACGTGTTGCGTACGTTCACGGCAAGATGTGCAGTAGCTTTGCTCTATTGAATTATTCATATGTCACCCTATGACGTTTTGAAAGAGATTTGCTTAAAATGAGGGTTGTCGACACACACTTCTAATTCATTAATTTCGGTCAACACAACAAGTTGTTCTCGACCAGCAACACTTAGCTTAATGCATTCATCTTTGTCTTGGTTTCGCTGGGTATCTAAAGCAACACCCTCGATCTGTTCACCAGAGCGTAAAGTGAGCTTAACTGGGTATCTGTGCATACACACAATTTCAATATAATCGTAATCACTGCAACTAATCATAATGCCTCCCATTCTTCCACCAAGCTAATGCGGCACGCTATTCTATGCAAACTGTTTATAATCAATCGTTTACTCAGATCACATGAATACAGCACCAGCCTAGAGCAGCGTCAATTTAAGCATAGCCGCTCTTTAACCATTCACGTTTCTTCTACTCACCTCTGCTTATGCTTTCATTGTTCAGTAACAACCGAGTACCAAACAATGAAAACCATCAAACACATACCCCTTTTCATTTTTTGCTTAGTGGCGTCAATCATGTCATTCACCGCAAGTGCCGCGACAGCAAATGATGCAAGCCACTTCGTCAACGGCAAAACCAAATATCGACAGCTTTGCCAAGCGTGTCATGGTGACAAAGGTTTAGGTGATGGTCCAACAGCAGCATCCCTGCCAAGTAAACCCGCCAATATTCCAAATAAGCTCGGTGAATTCTTTACGACAAAGAACTCCTTGGTTGATGACATTTTAGAAGGTGACACGGAAGAAGGAATGCCATCGTGGCAGGGAGTGATTACAAGACAAGATGCCATTGATATTCTTGATTATGTCGAAATGATCCAACGATAATTGCTAATCGATTCAACTTTTTAACGCTGAACTTACTTAATAACGTTCGTTTTATTGCGCTATCTATTCGTTTGATTACACTGAAGTTATTGGACAGTGAATAATACGGAACGTTATGAACTTAAACCCCCTAGCCGCAAGTGCTCTCATGCTCGTCTCTACAACAGCAAGTGCGGTGAGTTTTATAGACCAAATCGATGGTCACTTGGACATGGGTGAATACCTAGCTGAAAATGCCTATGGCTTTTTACCCGTCCCGATTCTCATTACAGAGCCAGCGGTTGGCTACGGTGGTGGTTTCACCGGTATCTTTCTTCATGAATCAGAAGAGCAGAAAAACACACGCAAAGCACTGGCGGAGAAGTCCCTTGATGGAGGCGCACAACTCTTAACACCTGCAATCACCGCAGTTGGTGGCTTTGCGACAGAAAATGGCACTTGGATGGCATTTATTGGTCACAAGCGAAGCTGGAAAGAGGATTCGATACGCTACCTTGGTGGTTTGGGTTACGGCGATATCAACATGACTTTCTACCGACAAAGTTCTCCCAATGCCCTTTCACCACTCGATCCAAACGAAGGTATCGAGCTTGGCTTAAAAGGCATGGGAGGGATTCAAAAGCTTCAATTTAGAATCCAAGACTCGCCATGGTTAGTTGGCCTATCTCAACAATTTTTTGCACCTAAATTGTCACTCAATAACCACCCTAAAGCGCAAGAGATCCTAAACAATATTGGGAATACCTCACCTACTTCATCAGGCTTAGGCTTAATCGCTGAGTACGACAGTAAAAACAGCTTTCTAAATCCAACTCAAGGCTATAACTATGTCGCCGAGTATCTATGGTTTGGTGATGGACTTGGCAGTGATTACAACTACCAAACGTTCAATCTAGAGGGACTGAATTATTGGGAACTCAACAAAGAATGGAATCTCGCATTGCGCGGTCAATACAAATCCTTATCGACTGATGAACGCTTTCTCTCGCCTCAATATTACCCAGACATTCAGCTAAGGGGTATTGCAAGAAACCGCTATCAAGGAGAGCATACCTTTGCGGCAGAGGTACAAGTAAGCAAACAATGGACGCCACGTTGGTCAACAGGAGTATTTACCGGGATTGGTTATGCTGGCGACAGTGACAGCGATATGTTCGACCAAAGCTCACACTCAGCGTATGGCGTTGGATTTCGTTACCTTATCGCAAGGCGTTATGGGCTAATATCAGGGATTGATATTGCGTTCAGCGAAGAGGATACCGCACTCTACTTTCAAGTCGGAGCCGGTATCTAGCTAAATCACGATTCAATAGACCGACTGGAAGGAATTAAGCAAAGGTCTTCCAATACTGGTACAAGCCATCGATATCAGAAGAGCACATCAAGGACATTGCACCTTTGATTTGCTCTTCATTCCATTCCCACCATTTCATTTCTAGCAACTGCGCAATTTCAGTTTCACTAAAACGATAGCGGATATGACGAGCTGGGTTAGAACCGACAATTGAGTATGGCTCAACGTCTTTGGTTACGACGGCACGACTGGCGATAATGGCACCGTCGCCCACCTTTACGCCACTCATGATCATCGCCTCTGTGCCAATCCAGACATCATTACCAATCACTGTGTCTCCAGAACGTTCGAAGCCGTCGATCGCCCCTTCAAATTTTTCATCATCTTGGTAGAAAAATGGGAATGTACTCACCCACTGGTTTTGGTGACCTTGATTGCCTGCCATCATAAACACGGCACCAGAACCAATCGAGCAGTAGCTACCGATGATCAACTTGTCGATGTCAGTTCTGTCAGGAAGCAGGTAGCGTGCACAATCATCAAAACTATGGTTGTGATAGTAGCCGGAATAGTAACTGTGCTCACCCACGATGATATTTGGGTTGGTTACTTGTTCTTTAAGTGATTTGCCCACGAATGGGCTTTCAAAATAGTTATTCATATTTGTACTCTTAGTTTCGTTCTTTTAGTTGGGTACTGTTTATTGCGTTATGATTCTAACTAATTTCTATTTTTGCGTAAAAGCCTTAGTACCCTAACGCCCGCCGGCAATGTCAATAAATGACCCTGTCACATAAGAGGCTTCATCTGAGAGTAACCAAGCGATAGAGTTTGCGACTTCTTCTGGCGTACCGCCTCGTTGCAACGGTAATTGTGAAGCTAACCTATCTACTCTGCCCGGCTCACCGCCATCGGCATGCATTTCAGTATAGATACAGCCAGGTCTTACACCATTGACACGGATGTTTCTTGACGCCAGTTCAAGAGATAAGCCTTTAGTAAGGGAGTCCATTGCACCTTTCGAAGCCGCATAATCTACATATTCAAATGGCGCTCCGGTACGTGACGCTGCAGACGAGACATTCACAATAGAGCCAGCACCATCCGCTTGCTTGATAAAAGCTTTACTGCAGAGGAAGCAGCTCGATACATTTGACTTCATGACCTTTTCAAAGCGATCCAGTTCTATCTCTTCTAATGCAGATTGAGTAAACAAGATGCCCGCATTGTTAACCAAATGAGTTACAGGCCCGAGTTTATTGCGTGCAATTTCAAACAAGGATTTAACGTCTGATTCAACAGAAACATCGGCTCGTACACTGATAGCAGTGCCGCCTTGTTCTCTAATTTCGTTAACCAGTGCTTCAGCTCTCGATTCATTTTGGATGAAATTGACACAAACCGCATAGCCTTGTTTTGCTAATAGCTTAGATGTTGCAGCTCCAATACCTCGGCTTCCACCGGTAACAATTACGACCTTGTTCATGGACTCTCCTAACTTGCTGACTTTTTGTTTATCTGATTGTTGTTATGCACGTATGCTTCTGTGAGTTCGTGTTGTGACATTTGATGTTATTGTTTGAGTGATTCAGGGCTGACTAACTGAACCCATTGTGAGCGCCACTCTTGTGGAGCAAAGCCATCTGGCCAAAACTCGGTTTGCTTTTGAATCAAGCCGTCAACCACGGTATGGAAGGTAATCACACGGTCATTAAGAACACTGTCAGTCACCGACACATCGGTAACAACAGTATCGCCCTCACATACAATCGAGTTGAGCGTAAATTTCCATACATCATTTGCTGGGTATTCAGAGTTGATCGCTGTGAAGTTATCTCGCCCGACGGTTAGCTCAGATGACTGTGGCCAATAGCCTTGGAAATCCTCCGCCAACCATTCGCTCGCTTTTGCAAAATCATTGGTACGCATGGCTTCCCAAAAACCTAATACCACTTCTTTCGGTGTCATTGTTCTTCCTCAAATTTATCGAATTACTTGGTACTTGTTGATTACGCATACTTGCCAATGATCGCCAAAAGATCATCGACATTACTAGCGATGTAATCGGGTTTAGTCTCCCACTTTTCTGGTTCAGAACGGCTGTAACCCGCGGCAACAGCGACCACTTTAGCTCTCCCACCAAGTGCAGCCTCGATGTTACGGGCAAACTGAGTATCCGCTTCATGATCACCGATATACATTAAACAAAGCTCGTCGGTTTGACCTTCACCAAAAATATTTTCAACGCACTTAATACCACCAAATGGATGTGGCTTTTGATTGCCATTTGATACGTCATCATAACCAACAACCGCTTTAAACAACTCGCCAATACCATAGCTATCGAGTACACCGCGAATATTCAATTGAGAATTTTGAGAACAGATGCCATGAGGAAGATGTGCAAACCGGTTTATCACCGCTTCCATACCCTCAAACAGCTCGACTGGCGTTTGGTTCTTTTCTTGATGTTCTGCCCACATCCCACCAGCAACCAACATTTCATCATGAGACATACCGTAGTAGTCGACATATAAAGCTTGCCAGTTTTTAGCGCCATGATTTGCTTCGTGATAAAGCGCCTCGCTCGTTAAGTACTTTGGCAAGTTTTCTCCAGAGAGGTGCGGTGCAACCACAGAGATAATGTCCTTCGTTATGGCGATATTCTTTGGCACCGAATTGACTAAGGTTCCATCATAGTCCCACAAGATAGCATCTAACTTCATTGTTTATCTCTTTGTTTAAATTAAGTATTTTAATTTATCACTCCTATGGCTATAGAGCGAAATGTAAATATCTTTAACTTCAAACCTAATCCACACAAAAGCAAAAGTTTAACGGATCACACTAGGTATTTCCGTGTAAGGACAAGCCTAATAAGCTTTGCTTAGATCATTGCTTTATCAATTGGAATATATGCGTATAATCCCCCGCTCCATGCGCTATCAACATGAACATTAGCGCCATAACACTATTTCTTAATGAGTACCCCATGTCGAAACTATTTTTCAAAGGCCGTATCGAAACAAGACAAAACCACGTCCTTGCAGGCTACAACGTAAACCGCGATGTAAAAGCGGGTACTGAAGAAGCACCAATCAAAGTAACGGTTCAAAACGAAGGTCGCAAAGCTGAGATCGAAACACTGGCTGCAGAGCAAGAGTTCTTTGTAGAAATCACAGTAGACGCGCAACAAGAAGAGAACACCATCGAGCTTGATACATTCCTAAACAAGCCAAAAACGATGACATTTGAAAAGACGCCGAACCGCAACGACCCATGCTCTTGCGGTAGCGGTAAGAAATATAAGAAGTGTTGCGCTTAAGACTTCTGAATTGAATTGCCAATAGTAAAACGAAAGACAACGGGAAGATCGCTGCGATCTTCCCGTTTTTATTTGCTCAAACCCTTCATCAATCTAGATGGTCCGGCGTCTCTAGGTAGGTACCGCATCGAGAGCATTTGTAATCTCCCGTTGCACCATTGGAAATAAACCCGGACAAGATTTGCATCAGCAAGCCCGGTTTCTTCTCATCTTGCGGTGCTTTTTGTGCTTGGTTACTGAACAAAGTGTATTTGTGCAATGTTAGCGCTTTGCAGTTACAACAAAATGCTCGTGTTTGTTCACTTCCATACATGACTTCGGCAACCTTCTTGCTCATAAACACTCAACGCATGACGGAGTGTTCACGCGTTAAGCTAGGATTGATTTTGAATTTAATTGTTTACACACCACTCCAGAAAAACTCAATACGAATTCCACTTGGGTCATAGCACATAAGGTGTTTAGCAGGCCCTTCTCTAACTAATTCAGGACCAAACTCAACGGTTACGCCAGAGTTTAGAAACTGTTTGTGTAACTCATCTAAGTGCCCCTCAGATTCGACTAGCAAAGCTAAGTGATGCAAACCGACATTAGCTTTTCGGTCAAACTCGACAGGTGAATCCGCTTTTGCGTCCCAAAGTGTCAGCATAATATTACCATCACTGACAAAAATAGCTGGGTAGCTAGGGTTTCTTTTAACCTCGTTCCAACCAAGCTGTTCTACGAAAAACTTCGCACTCTCTTCCAACTTTGAAACAGTGAGTCCTACGTGATGTACACCTTTTGTTAGTGCTGCCATATCTTACTTACCTTATTAATTAACCTGAATAAAACTTTAAGTTAAGGATATAACCAGCACAACTTGACGAAGCTGATAGAGTTATTCAATTTATTTGAATAATGGTCAAATTACATGGTCACGCACAAAGCAGTTTAACTCGCTCACACTTCTGATGATGTGAACCTCTTGCTCTTTCGTACGTAGTTCTAAGCGCGACCTAAAGTCGTCATTCCAAAATGTGGGGCTAAGCTTAAGCATCTTGTAGCTTTGTATCGTTCCTTTGATCACTGAGCTTCCGTCAGGCCAACCTTCAGGTTTCACAAACAAGCCCTTCAGTAAACGTTTAGTCACAAACCAATAGCTCACAGGATAAGGAAGGTCGATATAAATTAGCGTGTCTGCGGTATCTAGGCGCTTTTTAAAGGATTCTATAGGGCCTAATCCATCGATAATCCAGCTTTCAGAGCTAAGAATGCGCTCATGCATGTGTGAAAACACCTCGCTATCGACAAACTCACCATTCGCTTTGTAAACCAGCGAATCAAGTTGGTGTAAGTCTATCCCTGTCGCCTGCGCTAGCGCCTTACTAACCGTAGATTTACCACTCCCAGGCTTACCAAAAACCGCTATTTTCTTCATATGACTTCCTCAATTGAGATAAACCCATAAGACAGATACAAAAAACCCACCTTATGGGTGGGTTCGATAAATACAGCGCATCAAGCTTCCCACCATTCCTATGGAATGATGATAATTCGTTGGTTAAGTGGCGCTAAATTCATTTTCATAAGACCACTTTTATATATTGCGAATAGATTGTCAACCAACTCTAGAAGTTAAGTTAGAGCGAGCCGCCGACTATCTTTTCATGTAAGAAGTCTATGAGTACACGCACACGACGCGCTTTTTGGCTATTGCGATGAAAGTACAAATAGAGCCCAGAATTATCACTCCAACAATCTTCTAGAATTGGTATCAGTTCACCGGACTCAAGCTCTCTCTCGACCATAGGTTCAAGTAAACGCCCGATACCAAGCCCCTTCTTAGCGGCATCCACCATGATATCGGTGTCATTGACTATCATTGCGCTTTCAACACTTGCCTGAACCGTGTTACCACCATCCATTAAAGGCAATAGAGCGAGTTTATTCGACGTAATGAAACGGTACTGGATTAACTTGTGTTCTTGTAGCTCTTCAATACATTTGGGCACACCATGTCTTTCTATGTAAGCTGGTGAAGCAAATAGCGCTTCTTTAAGCTGCGGGGTTATTGGCCTTGCCACCATCCCTTCTTCGACCTTGTCACCAAATCGGATACCAAGGTCAATTCCATCTTTCAAGATATCCACCGTCGCATCTGAAATAGATATTTCAAGCTGTATGTCTGGGTATTGAACACAAAACTCGGCGTAGATGGGCTCTATCCACTTCTTATAAGCAAAACGGGGAACTGTGATAGAGACATGCCCTGAAGGGTTACGACTCAGATCTGCAACACTTTCCATCGCACTGCTTAAATCGCTAATAGCATCTACCGTTTTGGCGTATAAGGTTCTCCCCGCCTCAGTCAGTTCAACTCTTCGTGTGGTGCGAGTAAAAAGCGGTAACCCTAGTTCATTTTCTAGCGTCTTTAGTGCCTGACTGACGGAAGGAGGCGCGACTTCCAGTTGACGTGCAGCTCCAGAGATCGAGCCTTCACTGACAATCGCATGAAACATGGTTAGCTGGTTGTAAGTGGCTCCCTTCATCGTCCGTTCCCCGATATTTGATTGAATTATTCTAAATAACCACAGTCGATTATTAGGCATAGCCTAATAGTTATTTAGAAATTAGTCATCTAAAACTAACAACACAACACGTTTATGATTGCTTCATCAAATACGAACAATGAGACAGTCACCATGAGCAAAACAGTTGTTATTTCAGGTCACCCTAATCTAGCTGAGTCATACACAAACACGTTAATCATCGACACATTAGAAACCGAGATGAAAGACGTGTCCGTTCGCCGTTTAGATACACTCTATCCAGATTACAAAATTGATGTCGAAGCAGAGCAAGCAGCCCTAATCGAAGCTGATGTGATTGTGCTTCAGTTCCCCTTCTATTGGTATTCAGTACCAGCTTTGCTGAAAAAGTGGATAGATGATGTGATGACGTTTAACTTTGCTTACGGCCCAGAAGGAAACAAGCTTAAAGGCAAAGACTTCTTCCTCTCTTTCACGGTTGGTGGGCCTAAAGAGTCTTATGATCCTTTAAACTACAACCACTTTACGATTGAACAGTTCATGTACCCTCTGCAGCAGACTGCTTACTTAGCGAACATGAACTACCATGCGCCAGTTTATACACACCGAATGGTTTATATCCCTAATGTGTATAACAAATTGGAAGAGGTTCAAGAGCGCGCTAAAGACCATGCTTCACGTCTTATCGGCGAAATTCGCAAGGTCACACAATCGGACGAGCAGATCATTCGTAAGTTCTCCAATGAATGGTTTGAACAAATGGACTCTCTGTCAGAACAAACTGACATCTTCACTGAGTCACTGTCGCCAGATGTGGTATTTAATGTTCCTGAAGGCGATTTTATCGGTCATGCTGGGTTCAAAGATTGGTATGCGTTGCTACGCTCCACCTTTAAGCCAAACTGCTCTCATGACATAGAACAACTCGAAGTAAAACCGTTAGGTTCGCAGTATCAAGTGAGCCTGCATGTAAGGGTAAAAGCAGGCACTTACACCGATTCTACAATGGAAGGTCAGCAAGTTGATTTTGTCGTGAACGAAACTTGGTTAGTCTCTGTTGATGAAAACACCAGCGTTAAGATTCACGAATATGAAGTGGTTCCTCTAGCTTAGTGTGTAATTAAAAATAGCCTCATTGATCAAAAAGGACAGCAGCTAGAAGTCGCTGCTGTCCCCTTTAACATCCATTTTTGTGACCAAGCTGAGTATTGTTCTCAAACCTTAAACTGCACGTTATAAGCCTTGTGTGCTAGTTTTTCGCAACTGTCGCTTCAGATAACTTACTAAGCACACCTGAGATTTTCTTGATTACCTCATCACAGCCATTAATCGCATGACGATTGACTAAGTAATTAGGATCGTTATAAGACAACCACACTTTTTTGTTTGCATCTTCAGTCACTAACACCTTCTGAGGTAAATCAATCGCCACCTCTTGCGAGCATTGCATTAAAGGCGTACCTACTTTGGGGTTGCCGAAAATAATGACTTGAGTGGGTCTTAATTCTAGATCCACTTTGCTGGCATTCTTTTGATGATCAATTCTCGCAAATAACGTCAAACCTTTGCTCTTCGCGATCTCTTCAAAACGGTCAGCTGTTTCTTTCACGGAATAATTACTTTGGTACTTTATCAAACCGTCAGACGCAGCAACGGAAAAGGATGCAGAAAGTAGAATGGCGCATAGCGGTAGTAGTTTTTTCATTGTGACCTCTGAAGTTTACCGAATTGAACATACGTTTATCGCGCCATCTCAACGTTGTGGCGTAACCTAACTCAGTATAGACAGGTTTATAAACTCAGTTTGCTGAGAGGATCACCTTTCGCTAGGTATTTTTACCCAAGGCCCCTGCAGCTCAAAGGTCTGATTGTCAAAGTCGATACTTCCTTGAACGCCTAGTGGCGTGACTAACATTGGGTGAGTGTGGCAGCTATCAAATCCATACAGTATCGGCACGCTTTTACCGTTTAACACTTCAAGAAGCACATCAAGAGGCGTTCGTCCGGTCCCTTTATTATCGAACAACTCATGCTTGCCTAAGATGATAGCACCCACCTTATCAAACACTCCGCAAGCCAACAGGTGTGCAAAAGAGCGCTCTACGGTTTCGATACCCTTCAATGAGTCTTCGATAAGGAAAATATCGCCATCGAGAATTTCGGGCATATATTGGCTACCCCATATCCCAGCCATCGTACTCAAGTTACCACCAATCACTCGGCCACTAACTTTTCCTTTACCGATAAACTTCCATTCATTGTCATAGACTGGCTTCGCGGAGTTCTGAGTTTCCCAATCATGTTTAATATCCGTCCATACCTTGGGCATGGTGTATTGATGTTGACTTGTACTCTCGAACAACAACTCACTGAATGATTGGAACGTTTGATCAACCAGCGGCGGAAACTCACCAAATGAGGCAACAAGTGCCGGACCATAAAATGTGACTAAGCCAGTTTGTGCATGAATCGCCAATAGCAATGCGGTTACGTCGGAGTAACCGATGATGATCTTTGGATCCTTTTTGAGTGCCTCATAATCAATATACGGTAATAACGAGTTGCTATTATTGCCGCCAATTGTAGACATAATGCAGCGAACTTCAGGATCTCGAATCAGTTGGTTTAGCTCTTCGGCTCTTGCTTGAATAGTGCCAGAACGGTAGCTATCAGACTTACCCGTCAATGAGCCTTCGACTAAGGTAAAACCTTTCGATTCCAAGTAATTTTTAGCGCGAGCAAACCGATTGGGAGCGAACACTGTCGCTGGGGAAGACGGTGAGAAAAAGCCAATTTTGTCACCGATGTTTAAAGCCTTTGGGTAAATCACTTCCTTTGTCCTCCATAACAAAAAGGAAACGGCATCATGAGCCTTATTAGATGAGGTTATTCGAGCTTGTCTTTATTCTGCTTAAACAGTGCATCCAGCACAATTAAAGCTCGATATACAACCTCAACATATCTTGATGTTGAATACCGTTTTCAAAGATGGGTTCTGGATAATGGTCGATAAAGTGGTTTTTAACCACGCGATCAACCCTAAAACCAGCTCGTTGATAATAAGTGAGTTGATAACCGAACGTACCCGTTCCCAGTTCAACACGCTTAATTCCTTGGTTACCCACTTGCTTGAGAGCGAAATTTAAAACCTGAGACCCAATGCCTTGCTGTTGATGTTCAGGGCAGACTGACACGTTAAAAATCTCTGCAGTATCGTCACTGATTCGTTTAACAACACAGACACCAAGAGTTTGGTTATCTCGTTTCGCTGCGTAACACCATGATTCGCTTAAGTACGATGCAATACTTGCTTCAGACGGGTCCGCTTCAAGTAACAATGACATTGGGACTTGCGTAGCATCGACGACGACATATTCCATTTAAACCTCAAGATATAGGCACACTCACATAGACAGGTTACTGTAATCTAAGATGCTGAGTAGCAGAAGTTTTAGATCCTAAAAGTTAGGTATCGAATGAAACCAAATCCAATAATATCAATGCCATGACTTGGTGCCACACTTCTCACACTGATATTGATATTCTTGGTCTAGGAAAAATCCAGGCGTGTCTTTGTCGTCTTTAAAGAACAGGTTTACGATATACTCCACTAACATCCCTATTTTCCACTGTCTTGCTTCTGATTCCGCTTGCTCCTTTTGCTCCTCTACAGAGCTGCTCATAGCAAGGTGTGGAGTCATTGAGTTACAGTTTTCACAGTAGTATGGGTGCTTAATGTATTTACTATCAATCATTTATATAAACCAACACACATTTATAAAGTTAATTGCATAGTAACAAGCTAACGTTGGATTATCTAACTTATTATATTGATCGACGTCTTATGGCATGTAATTACGCTACACAAGACGACGAGAGTGCCGTGGCTAATGTGTCAACTAGCTAAAGAAGGTTAACTATAAATCGAGCTTCTTTACTGTGACGGCGTATGTCCACACATCAGTGTCGTCATCACCAAAACTCATACTCACTTCACCACCCTCAGGCTTGAGCACGAAATCTGGCATCTCACTGTAGCTTGATCCACTTTCATTAGTACATGACATCGTGGCCGATAGAACAATCGTGTTGTCATCATGTTCAGAGAGCGTTCCTGTATACGAACACTCATCAACGCTTGTGGTAAGCGTCTGGCCAAGGTAATCAAATTTAACCGATGGAAAGTCGCGCTTTAAGGATTGCTCTACCACTGTAACGGTCATTTCATAACTACTGCTTGGTAATTCACTGTCAGCGAATACACTGCTTGATAGGCCAAGCAGCGATAACGCTAGGATTCTATTTTTCATTAATTGATGTGTTCCTTTTAAACTTGGGGCTCTTTGCATAACGTCATGGTAGAGCCACAAGTTTTTATTACATGTGCTTGGGTGGAAACTTCTTTGTCATGCCTTGGCTAGAAGGAGATACAAGCTTATAACCGAGTTTCTCATAAAACACTGGTTCATCAGCAATCATGGAAACATACGACCCTTCCAGTGCAACAGAAGATAGGTAATTATCGATGTATTCCATCACTTTTCTGCCCAAACCCTGCCCTTGATAGATTGGATCGACAGCGACGTCAACCACTTCAAAATTACATGCACCATCACCGACAACACGCCCCATCGCAATGAGTTGGTCACCATCTCGAATTGAGATACCGTATAAACTATTTGGTAAAGCGATTGTGGCTGCTTTCAGTGACTTCGGTGACAATTTTGCTTTCACCCGCATCTCACAAAACTCGGCTGGATTTGGGACTTTTTCTTCGTATTTGAACGCCATTTTTACTGCTCCTTATGATGAGCAGTGAGAATACACACCATAACTGTATAAATAAACAGTGCCTCGATATTTTGATGAGAATGTCACAATCTAAAGGGCATATAACAGCCCAAAAGGAGGATGATGTCATTCCTTGTCCATCGTCCTTGGCAAGCTGGATTTAAATTTACTTCAATAACCCTTGGTCGGCGGCGGCTTCAAGTTGAACTTCTAGTTCGCTCCACAGTGCCTTGCTGCCTTTAGAAATGCGTTCACCGTTAAATGTCAGTACCTTATCTTTGGATATATTGTGCTTCTTCCAGCTATGACCGCCACCATGGATGTTATGAAGTAAAGGGGGCACTCTATCGATCGCTTTACCGAACCTTGCTTCCGGTGACTCACCCGCTTCAAATTCTAGCCATAACTCCAAATATTCGGACTTTAGTTGGCTCGGCAATGACTCAAGCAAACGCTCGACACAGTTTCTCTCTTTAAGTTTGTTTTCTTCCGTTTCACTGGCGTAAATAATCGTGTCACCTGCATCGATTTCACCGAGATCGTGTATCAGCAACATCTTCATCACTCGGGTAATATCGATCTCTTCATTCGCATAGTCTTTCAACATCAGAGCACTCAAACAGACATGCCAGCTATGCTCAGCGGAGTTTTCATAGCGATCCAGACCGACTGGCTTCGTTTGTCTATGAACATCCTTCAACTTTTCCACTTCAGCCATGAATTCCAAAATGCCTTTGATTTCTTCCACGATACGCTTCCTTAACTTGAATTGATGTTTTAGTGATGCACAGGGTTACAGGGAGAGTCTTTCCCCCCACTGAACCGACATCTTGTAGTAAGAGACTCCCGATTTTTGGAATTCAACGCCTTCGACCTGCATCTCAAACCTTTGATAGAAACCCAAAGCAGTTGTACGAGCATCACACCAAAAATAACTCACTTGATCCGCTTGTAGGTCTTTGATGATGTGTTCGATGACCTTAGAGCCAACACCCTGCCCTTGGTATTCTGGCAATGTGGCAAACTTACGCAGTCTGGCTTGCTTCTCTTGGACGTAAACAGACGCAACACAAACTAATCGGTCATCAATATAGGCACCATAATGCGTGGCATGCTCATCGCCTTCTACCGCACAAAACGACATTGGTTTGCTTGGCCACAGTACTTGATGACGAATGGGCAGCACATCAGCCGCTGAAATTTTGATTATGTCCATGTTGCTCCGATACCATTTGGTGTTGGCTTTTAAGGTTCAGGCTTATCGATTCGCCATCGGGTGATCGGGATTTAATTGCAGAAGATCCCATAAGTTTCCATAAAGGTCTTCGAATACCGCCACAGTGCCGTAGGCTTGCTCTTTCGGCTCCCGAACGAATTTGATTCCCAAAGACACCATACGTTCATAGTCACGCCAAAAATCATCGGTATTTAGGAACAGGAATACACGACCACCAGCTTGATTACCGATAAAATCCAGTTGCTCGGGCTTGGATGCTCTCGCCAATAATAGGCTCACACCGTGTGAATTGGGTGGAGCAACAACAACCCAACGCTTATCTTCTTCTGGTAAGTAGGTATCTTCGATAAGCTCAAACTTGAGTTTGTTCACGTAGAAATCTAGGGCTTCATCGTAGTCTTTTACGACAAGTGCAATATGAACAATATTTTGTTTCATAACGTACCTTGTTATGGGTTAAGCAAGACCAAAATCATGCCATGCCTTCAGTTCATACTCTAGAAATAGATTCCTTAAAATAGAGAAAAAGCTTCCTGGTGCGTAGCTTAAAACAAACCATATTGTTCTGAATTACAAGTAATTGGGCGCATTGTGATAAGCTTCTAACTCGATCGGAGCCTCACCGTAACCAAACACCGCTAACTGCAATAAATACTTCTTAGTAAACGCCTCTATCCCAAGATCTTCTGCCTGTTTTACATGGATCAACTCATGGGCAAGCAACAACTTATCTCCTTTGGCCCTATTCGCAATCCAAATACCATATCCGAAAGCCGATCCCGTAAAATAAGGTGAATCTAAGCCCAACCTTTGCATCTGAAAACGCAGTGACTCATTTTCAGGTAATGGCATTTTATCGACATAAAGAACGCGTATTTTTTCTGGATGTTGGATACCGATGTCGCGTGCAATCTTTAGATACTGAGGGCGTAAAGGAACACCTTGAGACAATGCGATTTGCTCATGCTTTTTCACATACTTTATCGAAAGCGGATAATACGCTTCGATCTGTTCCACAAGGTTAGCTGGTGGGTTGGCGTATATATCGGCTTTGTCTTTACAAGCAAATAGAGCGAGTGACGCCAACAAGAAAGTTACCGTTTTAAAACGAGTCTTCATATTGGGTGAGCTCCTTTCTTTCCCGCAGTTAAGACCGCACTACTCTAGAACATAACCTCATGACTTTGTTGCGAGTAACACCCCACATGTCGCCAAAAAGCCGCCCGAAACCTTGTTAAGTAAAGTCTTAGCTGCTCGCCCTTGAAAAACGAAACTCGCCTTTGATGCCATACACGCATAGATTCCCAACACGCCACCAACAGAAAACGTTGAGATAACTAATACAGTCGCGACATCTAGCGAAGAGAATGACTGGAGATCGATAAAGGCAGGAAAAAAGCCCATATAAAACAGTATCGCTTTAGGGTTTGAAAGGGTCATCAAAACACCGACAATGACACTTGACGCCCTTGTTGCTTCCGAAGTTTTAACTGGTGAAACATCATTGCTTGAAGTCCATGTCGTATAAGCTAACCAAAACAGGTACGTAATTCCGATGTACTTGATGACTGTTGCAAAGTCTCCCATCGCACTGGCCAGTGCAGTGAGACCGGAAAGAGCAAGGAAGATAAAGATATAGTCTGCGATGAGTACACCAAATACAACTAACAAACCTTGTCGCCATCCATGACTAATTGACCTAGAGACTACAGCTAAAACACTTGGCCCAGGTATGGCCGCAGACAGCGCCATAGCTAGAAACAAGGCGATACCAGATGTAATTGACATGTTCCCTCCTTAGAACAAATGCCACTTTAAATTTTAAACTTCTTGGTCAAACGACAGCTACAATTGCCAAAAACCGAGCTCAACACCACTTTGAATGACAATGGCACACATTCCGTGACGTGGTAACTCCATTGGTGGAACTGCAACTTCAGCACCCATCTAGCTGCGTTTACTGCCGCTTCAATGTCCTTCACCAGCGTGTAATGGCGAACGACTGGCTCCTCAGTTTCACGAAGTGGTCCTCTCACACCAATAACTCCACCATTTGAGAGCTTAGCGGTACGAGCGCCACCTAAGTTCACATCCGCATCACTAAACTTCACATCGTAGATCTGCGCGTAAGTTGCACAAACCGTATCTACTTCAGGGGTAACAATTTCAAGATATTGAACTTTCATGACCTTTCCTTGTTTTTATATTATTACGTTATTAACTTATGGCGAACTGATTCCATATAATTAAACAACTCCAATGCTACCGCTATCGCTTGTTCAGCGGCAAAAAGAGAGCTATCAAAAGTCTCTTTTATAGGATCAATTGGGGGGACTTTCACTTCAGCAACGACCGACTTTCCAGACTGCTTCACACTTATTGGATAAGAAGCAAATTCATTAAAAATTAGCTTAAGCTCGTCATATCTATCTGCTTGAGCTGAAAACATAACTTTAACTACATCACCATATATCTGATGAATTATCTTAATACCTTGGTGATCTCTAAAGGGATGAAAATGAATCCAAGTATGTCCCTCAGCTCTTGGTTTCGCTTGTTCTGGCTTTAGCTCAGGGTAATTCTTAGCTACGTAACTCAAGTAGTCTTTTGCGTATTCAGTCATGGCATCCGACACGGATGACACATAACCTCTTTTTTGTTTCTCTATGGCTGATATTAAGACACTAGCGCGATACTTACTGCGCTCATCTCCAGCCTCTTGGAAATGCTGGACAATAGATTCGTACGATATATAACTGTCATAGATTTCACTACTTCGGTCCAAATATGCATTTGGTGCCATCAAGCATGTTTTAAAAGACGACCAAAAACCGTCTTGTTTTCCTTTTTCCCCTCGGAGCTGGTAACGCTTTCCTTGGCTTGGTTGCGGACAAGCATCCACTTTGTTCTCAATCAGAAGAGACTGCGATACCCCAGTTTCATCGACAAATTTGAATATTATATCGGACTCTCCAAGCGCACCATCTGTTACGGAATGCCAGCAACCTAAGATAGTTGGAACAATATTTTGTTCAAAAGCTTTAGACACAAACCAACTGGCAAATGATTGAGATACATGCAATTCTTCGACTAGAAGCAAATCGATGTCTCTCTCAGTAACATTACACCAAGTATTCAAACTATCCATTATCCCTCACAACTGTCCATCTAAACCAAGTGACTAATCTCTGATTAGGCCACGCATAATGAACTGTGGGCCGGCAGCGCCGCCTAGGTACTGTTCATTGGTATCCTCAAAACCACCTTTAACATAGCAGTTATAGGCTGCGGGATTTTTACAATTGACGGTTAAGTAGATCCAATCATACCCTTCATAATTGGCTGCTAGATAAGGAAATAGCGCTTTCACCGCGCCTGTACCTAACCCCTTTCCTTGTTGATTTTTATCTAGAGCAAACGCCCTTAAGCCAATACTGCCTTCAGGGCAAAATTTGTAGTGAGCCGGGTAAGCAACATCAAGCTTAAAGAAGCCCACCACCTCATTGCCATGTTTAATAATATGTAGATGCGTGGTCTCGCTACCGTCTGACAAAAAGTCCGTTGCTGTTCCTGCGAATTTAACCTGCTCATCTGCGAGCTGAATTTCGTTAACTTGCTCAATATGAGCCTCATTGAGTCTTTCGATAGTGATCATTGTTTTCCTTTCGTCTGCAACGTCATAGTTAGCTCAGACACCGACTGACCATCAATTCGATAGTAGTCTTCCATTTCGCCGACAACCGTAAACCCCGTTCTCAAATAAAGATTTTTAGCAGGAAGGTTGTTTGACAATACATTAAGGTCTAGCCAATCAATCGCTTCGTTCTCTCTGCAATATTGAGTCGCCACATCCATTAGCTTGGAGCCTAAGCCTTGCTTTCTCACACTGCTGTCGACACCCATGCCAAGCAACACACGGTGAGAACAGTAATTGCCCTTATGATGGCGCAAATCGATATGGCCGCGAATAGCACCATTCGAATCTTTAGCTAACCAAATTTTTCGCCAGCCATTCTCTCCAAACTCAAACTTAAACCCATCAGAAAAGCGAGCCCTATGTGCTTCCGACATTTTACAATCTGACTTTGAGACTGGTTGGAATAGCGGTGTCTCTTCTAATGCGATTTCTGACAACTGTGTATCCAGATATACGAACAAACTCTCTATATCAGAGTGTTGTGCTTCTACTATTTTCATTACTACTCCTATTCCAACTTTGCCTCAAATGGCAGAAATGTTTTGTCGCCTTAGACATTGAATATCGTTAATGCCAAATCTAAAGAATCGACATCGATACAAAACAATGCCACTCGGGTCAGTTAAAACTCGTCACAGGTATCGCGAGAGATCCTATCTGGAAAATCAAAATTCAGATTATTATCGTCTTGCAAGATAAACAGAACACGCCCATTTTCAACGCCCGTTTCATTTCTATCAGAACATCCGAGAAAGAGTTCCCAGTCGAACGCATATTCAAGACGATACTGGTTATGATTCACATGTTGCACACTTTTGATTTTGATTCCGTTGACCACATGTGCCATATCATCGATGTACGACAGGTCTGGAACCAGTTTGTCCTCAAACTTACTCTTATTGTCAGTTAAAAAATCGGTGAGCTCAGAGCATAGTTCTGGGCCATGAACCAAAGGTTGAGATTTATGGATAAACAACATTTCCCAATATTCCTGCAGCGAGTTGGAGTGAAGATACAAAGATCAGCGTATAAAATGCGACTTCCAGCCTGTTAAACAACGACCTTTGCATAACTGTTTCTGTCCATATCAAGCACCTCAACGGTGACCGATGCTCTGCTGAGGGACAAAGACAGCAGTTGCGTCATCACTGTCTCAGATAGCATTGCTTTGTCTGTATCACTTCGGCCAGACAATATCCGCACCGTCACATGGATAAAATCTTCTTTTTCTGTACCCGTTTGGTAGTTCTCATAAGCAATGCTTCGGACTTTGATGTCTCGCCCGTCTGCTTCGAATAACTCTGAGTTAAGCGCTCCTAGAAACACTTTGTTATTCAGTTGCTCGGCGTTAATCGTCGACGAGTGTTCGATAATACAATGTGGCAAATCTTGCTCCTTAATAATTGTGCAGTTTACTGCCTTGTGAGCGCCTTAGTGAGGAACGCTAGTGATGAGTCTAGAGGATAATTCTCAAGCACCATTTGGCATTGGTAGCCATGCTTCTCATAAAAAGGTTTGGCCTGAAAACTTAACGTGTCGACCAATGACGACGTGCAGCCTTGGGACTGTGCATACTCCTCTAGGCGTTGCAGTAGCTTGCTACCCACCTGTTTTCCTCGCATCGAGTCATCAACCCAAAGAAATTTTATCAATAACCAGTTTCCCCAAAGATCCGCAATAACACCACCGACCTTAACACCCTCTTCCATGGCGTAATAGCCCACTTGAGATTTAGGTATGCCTTCAAGAAATGGCGTATTGTGTTTAATTAGACCAGAACGAACTTCGTTTATGTCACTATCCGATGGCTCGGTATCTAACGTGTATTCCATTAATTTTTCCTAAACCAGCGATGTCGACACATTAACTTGATACGTGGAGAAGTATGTATCGACAGAAATTGTATGACGTTCGTTCATTTCACTCAAAGCACTCACTACCGCGCCAAACGTGTGATTAGGACCATAGTGTTCAGATAGTGCCGAGTAGCGTCTTGATGATGAGAACAAGACATGAGCGAGTTGATCTGAGCTAACCTCTAACGTAATTGTTGCTTGGTTAACTTGCTGTTCGACCATACTATTGCTTCCTTCGAAGTTCTCAGCATGGTTGTAAGTTGAAGCTCTAGAAGGAAGCGTAACGCCAAGTGACTCAAGATGCTCGTCGAGCAGAACTTCAAAATCGTAAGCAATCACCCAAGCATTGTTTCGACAGACTCGAACAATCTCATCGATCAATGCTTCAGATTTTGCATAAGATAACGAACCTGCAAACGAGACAACATCGACTGAGTTATTGCCCAAAGGAATATTGTCGCCAGTACCTTGGAGGTAATTTAAACCTTCGGCACGACTTGCCTGTGCAAGCATCGCGCTACTTGGATCAATACCAATCACTCGGCTGCAAAACTTAATAAGTGCTTCACTCGAAACACCGGTTCCACAACCTATATCCAAACCTAGTTCGAAATGAGTGTCATTAGGAAGGGCGACGCCCAGGATTTCTTGATGAATTGGAGGGCGATACGCCGCATAGTGTTTAGAAATTTCGTCACTGTATTCATCGCTCATGCCGAATCTACTCCATGAAAATGACCAATATCGTATAATACTGCTTAGTATCTTAGACTCGTAAAACTAGCACTAAATTATTGTTATTTAAATACATAGCCTAGTTGTCACTGGAGGTATTGAGCGCTGTAGCACAAAGGCCTATTTGTACAGACTCAACTTTTTCGTAAATTCACGCAGAATATCGGTGCTGCCGAACAAACAGACCCCGAGGTATTCCAAATCCGCTTCTTCGGTAACCACCGTTCACTAACCACTAGTCAACGCTCACCATACTGGTTCTGAACTACGCACAAAATGAATGGTGACTGGCATTTCGATCTAAGTGTTCGACACGTGGCGCATCGTTCAATTGCTGAGTGATCAAGTAAGTTATCGGTGTGCAATTTTCGGGTAGCTCATCACGGTCAAACCAACGTAACTCTTGGCATAAATGGGGCTCAGCATTCTGTATGTCGCCAGTCCATTCATGGCATAAGTAGAAATAGTGACAAATGGGTAGCGCTGGGTCAGAGACAATCGCGAACAGTGCTAAGTTACCAACGTCAACTGCGACCTCTTCTCGTGCTTCTCGCTCTGCTGCGGTCCGAGGCAACTCCCCTTGCTCTATCCTTCCCGAAGGAAATCCCCAGTATTGGTCGAACGCTTCTGTGTTTTGACGAAAGCCGAGCAGAAACTTAGAACCCGACACAAAGATAATTTGGACTACATTCTTCATGAGTATCACAGTGTCGATTGGTAATATTTGACCATATCGTCTTGATTGATCGCTGGGCCTTCTAAGCTCTGTTGATCTTTCATGATCTGTGCAAGTGAAGGCAGAATAGAACGCTCGACTTTAAACGTTTCAGACCAAAGCTTGCCTCTCATTACCGCTTTAGCGCAATGAAAGTACATAGACTCTACAGCGATTTTAATCACGACTTTTGGGGCTTTCTTGCCATCAGGACAAGCGGCAAGCAAATTTGGATCGGTATGGATGCTGGCTTTACCTTTAAGACGTACCACCTCATCAATCCCATTAACCATCAGCAGCAATCCAACTTCAGGGTTATTGATGATGTTTTTTAAACCATCAATTCGATTATTTCCCGAGCTGTCAGGTATTAGAACCGTAGACTCATCGACAACCTTAATAAAACCGGGCTCGCCGCCTTTTGGAGACAAATCGCCAAAGCCGTGCGAGTCTGTCGTGCCCAACACGGCGAAATGGCAATGGTTGATCAAAGTAATCGCATGGGCATCCAGTGCTGGAAGTACTTTATTTTTAGCCCTTTTACTCGGCTCAGCATAAAGCTCATTCAATTGTTCTAATGTTTTTATTTCACTCATTGTTAAGCCTTTTCGTGCACTTTTGTGCATCTAATTTTTACTATAAATTACAAGTGTTTTAATGACTCGTGCAGTTTCTCTATACTTTGAATGCCGAGTTCACTACTCTGCCAACCGAACTGATCGCCCTCAAATCTTGGAAAGATATGCAGGTGGTAATGAGACAACTCATTAAACTCACCGTTATTTTGCAAGAATGAAATACCATCAGGTTTAAACGCCTCTTCAATACGTCTATACACCTGCCTAACGACGGAATGAATTTCGGTAAGAACACCTTCTGGTAGATCTATATAGTTGGCGTACGGATGTGTCGGACAAATCAAAATATGCCCAAAGTTGATAGGATTGTGGTCAGCAAAAGCAATCACGTCATCGGATTCATAAACGATGACAGCCTCCATTTCGCGGCGAACAATTTTTTCGACTATTGTCATTTAAAATCTCCAAGTTTCAGTTTTGAGCATTAACCTTCTTAACGAGCTATAGGACGTACATAGCGCTTCATTATTTTTTGAGTGACTTGTACATGATGTAACTGTTAACTGGACCAAATTTAGGATGCTTATATGCCTTTGGGATGGCACCGATAATACTAAAGCCAAGCCTTTCCCAAAGCTTGATTGCAGTTTTGTTCGTCGACACGACACTGTTGAATTGCATCGCCTCAAAGCCTAATTCAATCGCGACTTGTTGTGAGTGTTCGCACAAAGACCGAGCGATTCCCTGCCCCCTTGCCTCTTCGGAAACCATGTAACCGCAGTTACAAATATGACCGCTTGGACCCATTGCATTAGGCTTTATGTAGTACGAGCCTAAAACAACGTCATTCTCGGTGTAGACATAAGTTTTTGATGGCTGTTCACACCAAACCGAAAAAGCTTGTTCCATCGTCATCTCCGGATCAAATGCGTAGGTTTCTTGTGCTTGAATCACAGCCGAGAAAGTAGGCCAAAATGACTCAAAGTCAGATTTAGACATTTCCCTGATCATGAATTTCCTCCTAAACCAAATTTATGGCAACACGGATTCTACTACCGCCAAGTTGACACATTGATGTGGTACTTATTTATCGGAGGCGCCCTGTTAATAATTAGTATGTTACGAAAGGAGAATACAGCAGCAAAAGGTCAAACTGAGTGGTGAAAAGAAGTTATAAACCTTCGCTAACTGGCTAATACATTTCCGTAACGTACTGACTACCATAGCAAATATGCCTCCAGTCCGGATAGATGCGGAAGTGCGTAGTGATACACATTATTAACAAAGAGCTACTATGGATAAAATGTTTTATAACCCAGTTATTGAGGTAAGCCGATCACCAACAAGTTCCGACAGCAGGCTATCTTGGAGCCTCTTCCTCAGTGAAGTTTGTTTTGAAGGTAAATGCGTAAGGAGAGTCTCCCACTTCTCTGAGGTGCTCTAAACGTTCAATCGCTTCATCAAGGGTTGGGATGTGATCATCCTTAACCCACCAAAGCACATATGTGTCTTCCGCTAAACGATGAAACCATTCGCCCTTTCTTCGCATAAAGTCGCGGTGGTGAGTTCGAAACATGAAGTTCTTTAACACGTCGACCGATTCCCAGACAGACATATTGACGATCATGTTCGGATCATCAAACGCTTTTATGTTGGTTGCATCGCCAGATTCATCTTTAAGGCGCCACACAAACCCTTCACTACTTTCGGCAATGCCATTTACCAATTCCAAATTATCGACGAAGTCTTTAATCTCTGGTGCGTCTAAAGGGTATTTCGCGAGTGCGATATTTAATTGAGCGAGTTTCACAATGCTTCTTCCTTGAATGATTATGATGAAAACGTTAAACCTTTTGATTAATGCCTAGGTTGTCTGCTGAACCCAGACCACATTTTCATTTGAGGTTGGTATTTCAAACCAAGACCAGAACAACGCTAGCATATCAGGCGTCATTTCATACGACTTTCCGTTCAGATTTGCGTTGCGCTTCAATGCCCTCTGCTTACATGTCTCAAACGATACATCGAGATAATGAACTTCACTTTCAACACCGACAGTCGATGCCCATGTTATAAAAGCATCACGGTCTGCTTTCTTCCAAAAGCCAAAGTCGAAAATAACAGGGACATCGAGAGAAAATAGCTGAAGCGCAGATTCTTTAAACAAGCCTTGTAGCGTAGCGAGCCGTTTATCGAACACATCGCGCTCCATGTGCTCGCCATATAGGGGAATCATCCACTCATCAATCGAGAAACGAAAAGCGTTATGTTTATCTGCAAGCTGCTTGGAGTAAGTCGTCTTACCGGAACCAATGAAACCACATACGAAATAGATTTTAGCCATAATTCCTCGTTACCTTAGTCTTTAAAGCGTGTTGTTTGCAGATGCTAAAGCTTCTGTGTCTTTATCTATAATTTTGCGTATCGAAGCTGTGAGTTCATCGTTGTCAGTGTACTTTCTGCCATAAGACAAATTGAAGCCATAATCAAAGTCATCTGGGTTTTGCCCTTGAGTATGCTGTAGCAAGGTTTCAATTTTATCGAGAGCTTTAGCTAACTTTGCTTCTTCTGATGACGCGTTTTCGTATTCATCCCAAAGCACAAGAATATCTTTTTGCAAGTTATCAGGAAGAGGTTCAATCAACGTAATCAGATCACGCCTTTCTTGCTCTCCCTTATTCGAACCTTCGACTTGATCGATGGCGGCAATATCACCACCAATGGCCTCACCCAAATCGTGAATGATGCACATCTTTATCAGTTTGAGCGAATCAATATGTGGGTACTGCTCTGAGAACATCATTACCATCAAACATAAACGCCAAGTGTGTTCAGCGGTACTTTCATGTCGACCATTTGAAGTGCGAGCTGTTCGCAATGTGTTCTTAAGCTGCTCAGCACCTCTTAAAAACTCCAAGACGCCTTCTATTTCTATATTTTTCATCACATTATATCCGGTGAATTCATAGAGCACTTGGTACCAAGTGTGAGGACCTACATTTAACACCAACAGTTAGCTAGAAGAGCTTTTTCGACATGTTGTAAAACCTGTCATCAGTCCTATCTACTACAAACCCCGCTCTTTCATAAAGTCGGAATGCAGGGCTAATTTTAAAGACTCGTAACTTAAGTCGATTTACACCAGCCTCAACCGCTAAACGCTCACACTCCGTAAAGGCAAGTGCACCAATGCCTTTACCTTGGTGTTGCTCACTGACCTGTAAGTCTCGAATATAACAACTGTCATCATCAAAGACTAAGCGGATTGCACCAACGATTTCGCCATTGAGCAAAATATCGAAGTTGGTTAAATCGCGAATTTGCTCTTCGATCTTCAAGCAATCCCATTCGACCGAGTATTGCTCATAGTAAGAACGCATGTTTAAAAAAGTCATCTGCGCAGAAGCAGATAGATCTTTTGTTTGTTGATAAGAAACCACTGAGCCTCCTTACATTCAATCAAATTGCAGACTAGGCTGTTACGTTAAATGACTTAGCCATAACCTCTGATGCGAGGTTTACCCTGCTCTGGCGCCGTTTGGCATTTCACTCTCTGGGCAAGCTAAACATGGCTGTAATTTGTCTTCATAGCCGATATCAAACAACATACCCTGAGACACTTGACCAGCCATCTTACGTTCAGGTAGGTTAACAACGAACAATGCTTGCTTACCTTCTATTTCCTTCGGGTTTTCACGCTCTTGCTTTATGCCAGCCAAGATCGAACGCTTATGGTCACCAAAATCGACCGTCAACTTCATCAGCTTATCGGATTTAGCAACCTCGGAAACCTCAACGATCAAACCCACACGAATGTCGATTTTTGCGAAGTCATCAAATGTGATTTCATCTTTAATTGGAGCGTGTTTCATGCATCTGTCCTCAAATATATTCGGAACGTATAAAGCTACATCAAGTAGTGCTTGTGTCTAACATAAAGCATTGTGCCATAAACACAAAACCCTAGGATGGGTTGAAAATGTCGAGTTATTACAGTGTTATACAAATTATGCGGCTACAGTGACGCATAGAGCTCAGTTAAAGTCGGGAACTTAGAGCAATCCCAATCACTTGGAAGCTTTATTTCACTGCACGACTTAACTAACTCAACAGCTTTGGCGCTATCTGAAGAGCAACTAACCTCGGCAAGTTCATCCAGTAAAGCTAATTCAGATTCTCCAGAAATCGGGCTTATGAATTTAGGCAGTATGCCCCACCCTGTATCCCATGTATGCATTTCAAATTTTGATAATGCATACAGGTCTCGAATGAGGCTCCCTTTGATAAACGCTAAGCCTTTAAAATCTCGAAAACCAAATTTATCAGCCGACTCCCTATTTTCACGACATAACTTCCAAGCCTTGCCTGCTACTATAAAGTTTGATGACGGTACATCACACGGTTCAAATTCAAACTGCAGGACTTGACGATGAACCTCGTCTAGCTGAGCATCCACGGATACCCACCCTTTCCCTTCGTTCCAATATTCACATACCCAGTGATCTTCAAAATGGTTTTGAGCCAAATAAGTCGCAAACCCACTCCTTAGCCGAGCTGGCACTCCTTTGTCCCTCAAGATAGCGCAAACCAGCAGGGAAAAGTCTCTACAAATACTGATAATTCGCTGGTTTGGCTTCTTGAACGTATGAGAAGGTTCAGCTGATTTCAACATTGCCAAAGAGACTAAGTCTTTAGCATGCCGAGTCTGCATTTCTGTAAGTTTGGTTAGCGGGTCAGCCTCTACACCATAATGCTCAAGCCAATACGAGTGAATAAGGTTTCCTTGAACAAACTTACATATACCCGCTATATCATCAGGCACTTTACTGATATCGAGCAAATCATTAGGGAGCTCTGTAAACTCCGTATTTTTTATATAGTCGTTGGTAACCATCTGTTTTAAGCCTTCGTAGATATTCGCGCGTATACATGGCGCCTAGTAATGATGTGAGGTACGAAATGCCATGCATTACGAATCAATTTTGTACAGTTTGTTATGTATAATTTTCTATATACTTCCTCAATGACTCTGTCGGTTCAAACAAAGGACTAATTGGAAGGTTAAGATTTAGCTTTTCAATTTCGGCTGCTGAAGCGCCATGTTGCCTCTCAAATTCACCCCAACTGATCTTATGAACCCGCTTTACGATTTGACAGTCTAGTAACAGCTGGGAAAAAGCCTCAGGACTATACCCTTCAATCTCTGCAATAAAATGTTGCATAGCGGGACGTTTACCTCGAACTAGTGCCAAATAAAATTTAGCGATGTCATCAACATGGATATATTGGTTATTGCCTTTAGATGGTATCGCTACTTGGAGAGTTTGGTCGGATAAAGAATCTACAATTCGCTTTAGCTGGCAGTTTTCGCCACCATAAACCAAACTAGGACAGTAAACGACATGCCACTTCCTCTTGATAGCGTCGCCTATTGTAACCGTGTCCGGTTTCACCACCTCTAGAGGCCTAAGCCTAAACTCTTTGAGGTCATGGCACGAAGCATTACCGAATAGCCAAACACCCGATGTGTGGATTTTTGTCGCACCTTCAGCTGCGAATCTATCCAACTGAGTTAGCAGCTTGGACTCTAAATCAGCTATTTCCTCCGGCGAAAATTCTGACCAATGTGGGCGAGCACAATTTATAACGATATCAAAGTAACCAGAGAAATCTGATGGGGCTTGGTTGAGCCTCCGAATAGAAGATAAGACACCGAGAGTCCTGCTGTATGTCGAAACTTCAAAGCCACATTCGACAAACAACTTAGTCACGTGGCTACCAATATACCCATTAGATCCTGCTATCAGTACTTTCATTCTTTCTTTAGCTCTCGATTACACAAAACACTTTGAACCAAAACTGCCAAGCGTTGGGAATTCGTCTTGAACGCTTGTTATGTATCACCGACGATACCAGACTTTTTCAGGTTTCCGATCTAATTGCCAATCGATATAGTCTTGTGGTGGTCGATCTATATCGATTATATGTTCTATACCAAACGGGATTTCGACCCCAAACCCAAGATATACACTTTCCTCGTTAGGTTCGATACAACAAGGTTGAAAATCCAGAATACCGATAAACTTATCGTCAACGATTTGAGATATAATTACGTACCCTCGCTCAGATTCAATGTGGACTTGACCCATTTCATCTTCACACTCAATTTCCAAGATTATCTTAGCTGCATCTCCAACTTTCAGAGCTTTCCGGTCATTTAAGGAAGGAATCCAAAAGGTATCTGGGTTGTCTCTATGACATTTTTCTCCATTCCTTAGGTGCCAAAAGTCATCTTTAAAATTAGCTAGTTCCATAAATCCTCATGTGATAGATAGCGCCCTGTTAAGGGGTGAGCCACGCAATACCGAAGCCGCTCCATACCGCCTTAATCACTTAAGTCAACGCACTGTAAAAATGCCACGCATTGCGAATCTGAATTAAACGTTTTGTTATGAGTTCGGGAGTCTCACTATCAAAGATATCCCAGCCCAACTGCTACCTTTACGTTTATTACTACTAGTGTGCCAATCATTGATTCTGTCCCAATACAAAGGATGTTCGTCCAGTTCGGTGTCTAACCAATTCCCTTGTTCATCATTAACGATATAGTGACTAGTTAAACTCCCATTTGGTAGTTCATAAAATATCACTGATATTTTCAAACTATATTCATTTGTGAATTGTTCAGCATCATCTAGCTCAAATATAATGTTTGAACTTTTTAGTCGATTGTACTCATCCGGATACCGAGTATTCAAAAGTTCTTCTGCCCCCGGAGCACAGGCTAATGCCACATCAAATCCAAAAGTTCTAAGCACGTGAACAACCATAAACATCGGGCTAAAACCACCTGATTTCACATACTTCCCATCGCTCATTGGTAAGCCAATACCCGTGATTTGGTAAATGACATTTGCTAATTCATTCGATTCCAGTGAGGTATTTACTTCTTTAGATTTGTTAGAAAAGCACTCTCTTTCTACATCAAAAACAGGGATATTAACCTTTCTATTTTCCAACCCAAAATACCTAATGCAGGCAACTACACTGTAGGCTCCACATAGATAGCTTCCATCTCGCTGTCTCAAATTTGGTAATTTCATGTTCGATTTCCATTTAGAACTCATAGCGTCCTGTTGAGGGGAGGAGCAACGCAATACCGAAGTCGCCGCATACCACCTTAAACACTAAAATCAACGCATAGTAAAAATGCCACGCGTTGCGAATCACTCTTAAACAGATTGTTATATGCCTCAACCCAAAGCCGGAGAGTCCCTTAGTGAGTCCCCAAAGCAAGAGCTACAAGCTATATAGCCTTTTGCGATCTTTACGATAGCACTTAAAAGCCAAGACCCAGAACGAAACTAAGGCAAACAATGCTACCTTGTCGTACCTATGTAATAGCTTCCCAACTATGGCATCTTCCAAAGGTTTCATTACCCCTTGGAACTCAATTTCAGCGATGTAGTATTTGCCGACCAATAAAATGACGAAGTGAAAAACGACGCCAAGAATCAATGCTAATTGAGTGCGTTTGGATAATGAAAGCACATATAGAAATTCATATACAAGGTTCATTTTTACTTCCTAGCTGTATTGGCATATAACGCCGCGTTAAGTGGTGAACAACGCAGGCCACCTCACCTAAAAGATTAGGCCGTAGACACTGAAGCTAAATCAAACTGAAAATGCCGAGTGTTGGGAATCTGTCTTAAACACTTTGTTATAAATACATTGCTTACAAGCATCCCGCTTAAATTCTCACAACACAGAGAATTACTCTTTGTCTAAATGTAGTTGGCAGTTGATCTTCTCGAAGCCAATTAGTGTCTTAGAGTATATAAGGCTAACTGTAGCGGGCAGATTTTTCTCAATAATGTGATTGTAAGATCCCCGACAAGTTATGCTTTTCCCGTCTTCAGAAACCTCTACTAACGCTGCCCAAGATCTTCCAATAGTCGTTGACTTTGACTCAAGTATGCTCAGCCCAGTAGTCACTCTTTTATCTAGCTCAATACTTTGATCAATCGTCGAAAGTAAGAAAGTTATTGCTACCCATAATAAGAAAGCAACTGTTGACTTCGAGTATTTTTCATACCAACGGCTTTTCTTAGGCCCATATTGTTTGAATGTATTGCTTTCAACCGCAGTCTGATTTCGAGACTGTACCCTAATAAATTTCACAACAAACATTAAATAGACAATGACTGCAGATACAAGCATTACTACAGCAGAGTAAAGAAAATTATGGGTTACATCATAGTTAATCTCTGAAAAAACGTAGATATAAAAGACCAAACATATAGCTTCGCCTACAAACCAAAACTTCAATGTACTCTCCCTCACATTCGAATATGTATGCTTCCAAGAACCACCAGACTCAAAAGTAGATGGTATTTATAACGCCGCATTAAGGTATTAGCGACGCTTGGCTATACTTGAGCGCAGCGAAAGCGCCAAGCGTTGCGAATCACTCTTAAATTCTTTGTTAGGTTTTTACTCAAATAGTTCACTAAACTTCTCTGAATTCCAGACTGAAACAACTGGCGAATCTGATACAACCGCTTTGCTAAAACCATACTTTTCGCTTTTAGTAACGAAAGCTATAGGAACGCTTCTATATAGTAAGGCTACTGAATTACCATCAGCCGACCATTGAAAGCTAAAATCTTGCTCTACTGTCTTCTCAATAATTGCTGTTTTGGAAACTAGCCCTTGGTGTAATTGTGGCGGTTCCCCTGCTCTCATTTTCTCCTTCCAAGATTCCTCGGAAACAGGTGCGTACTGTATGTACGCCACAGCATCTCTTTCTGGCTTTTGAGTTTGAGGCTTAGTTAGGTAAAGAACCCCAGACTCTTCAAACTCATCGAGAATTGCATAACGTTCGGACACTTCGTTATATGAGATTAAAAACAAACCCTCAGACATTACTACCCCTGACATCAGCATACAAAAAATAAACAGAACTTTCTTCATGTGACTCCGAAAACCTAACGCCGCATTAAGGTGTGAGCAACGCTACCACGGAACTTAACCATACAACCGTAAACACAAACCCCAACGATGGAATGAAAAATGCCATGCGTTGGGAATCACTCTTAAATGCTTTGTTATAAGCCGCCAGCTAAATTGTTAGCTGAGAATTTCTTTACGATAAACGAGTACAGTTAACACTATAAAGATAAGAAAGCTAACTACGTCCCTTATGTCTGTCATATTCTTGACTTCACTGTTATAGTTTTTGGCACAACGAGTATAGACCGCATGAAGATCATCAAAACGAACTAGGAATTGGTTAATTTCTTGCAACGCTTCAGTATTGCCTTTTCTTACGGCTAAGTATTGGTCTTGCATTAAATCACGAATAATTTCGATTCGTTCAACCATCCCATCGAGGTTGTACTCACCATTTTCATTTCTTTCCGGCTTGACACTATATATTCGCTTATGTATCCGCATAATAGCATCTGGTCTTTGGCTCAACCTTTCAATTAGTGTAGGGTATTCTTGGACTAACTTATTATATATATCCTTTGAATCATCAATGAATAAACACTGATCTGAATTAGTGTATTCAAGAGATACAGCGATATTATCAGCCATCTTCTCGATCGACATTAGAACAGGCTTGGAAGATACAAGGTTATACAATTCTAACATTTGGTTATGGTATTCACGCAAAATGGCAATATATTCGTCATTGACGGTTTTTTGCCCAGTTTCGATACTAAGCTCCGATATCAAATCTTTATCGTGAATATATAGGTTCATATTTCGCAAGTTAGAATCTAAGTCACTTTTGGGCTGATAAAATTCAATATCCTTATCCATCATAGGCTTAGGAATGTCAAAAATCACTTTATCTACCATGAATTGTGCTATGCAAAGTACAGCAATCCAACTAAAAAGCTTGATTCGTAGTTCTTTTTTACTTTGTTCCATAGTAATTACAGCAATCTAATAATTCCCTCCTATTCAACCACATGATAACTGTATATGCAAACAGTGCATGAAGTAAGGCTTATAACGCCAAGCTAAGTGGCTAACAAACCTGCCACCCTGCTAAATAACCCACCTTAAACACTAAAACCAACGCATAGTACAAATGCCACGCGTTGCGAATCACTCTTAAACAATTTGTTATATTTTTTCACCCAACTCGACTGTCCCACATCCCCAATCGCCATCTTCTAACCTGGTAATTATGAGATTTATTTTCGACAAAAACGTGCTCTCTTTTGCCATCCATTTGACTAGCTTAACCTTAGACTCATTACCTTTATAATCCTTCTTTTTTACATGGGACTGTAAAATATCTTGTATCGTCCCAGCAGCAAAATCTGTAACACTTAACAAGTCGCTCGTTAATGGCTCGTTATCAAACGGTTTAGCAAAGCCTAGAATATCAAACTCATAATCACAGTACATTTTTAGGACATTACTATATATTTTTTGCGTGTCTTCAAATGACCGTTCATTGCCATCTTCATTAATTGTATCATTGTCGCAAAGCCACAAGGTTTTCTGTCCATGATGTCCAAGCGCGCTTAAAAACATGCAAAGCGGATGTAACACTCTAAAGAGTTTTTCCGCGTCCTTTCCTTTCCAGCCTGAGAAACCATGATTGGATAAAAGAGCCACTAATTCTTTATGAGATGCTTGTGCATTCAAGCCAAAAACAGTTTCAATATTTCGGTCAATTGAAACAGTAACTAAAGCACCATGTATATATTTATCTACTAATTCTAAATATTCTGATAGTGCTCTCTTGATTGGACCGTACCTCAAGTCCTTATAGTTAAGCTCTTTGAATGGTTCATTCAAAGAATGCTTTTCCCTGAGTTCTTTTACGTGTTCTTCAAATACAAAACGCTTATCTGCTGACAATATAAGAAATGCGTAAGTTGAGAAATCAGCACCTTTGTGCTCGCCTCCAAAATCTGACATTATAAATAGCCCATCATCGGAGCTAAAATCTGGCAGTTCTGGAATTTTGACGATATCTCTAGCAAGTAACCTTGCGTACAGAGGATAACTATCGTTCATACGCTTGAATTTGTATTTGTTTAGTTTTCTAACTCTCAAGCAAGTTCTCCGTTGCCAAGAAAAATATAACGCCGCGTTAAGTAGTGAGCAACGCCGTACCAAACCTAATCCATTGTGCCTTAATCACTAAAGCTGATTCAAACGCAAAATGCCAAGCGTTGGGAATCTGTCTTAAACGCTTTGTTATGTGAATTTTAGCCGTGTGCGTCGATACTATCTTTTGGGGCTTCTGAACGTATGTCCATGCCATAGTCTCTGATGACACCCCCAACTCTGAGTCTGTAGCTTTCAAAAACACCACTACGACCTTTTAATTGAGCAAATCGATGAGATTCTAGATTCCGCCACTCTTGAATTGCTTCTTCGTCACGCCAAAATGACAAAGATAGAACCTTGCTGTCATTTGTTAGACTTTGGAAACGTTCGATTGAGATAAAACCATCAATATCTGATAGCAGCGGTTTTAGTTCACTTGCAATATCTAGATATTCAGAAGTTTTACCCTCTGCTACCTGTACTTCAAAAATTACTGCGATCATAACTCACCAGACTACGACTAATATATTCGAGCATTTTACCGAATTGGAGCTGCTGTAAATATGAGTTGTAGCAAGAAGTTAGAGATTAGATTCTGTGATTTTTCGCCATTCACATAACGCCGCATTAAGGTGTGAGCGGCGCTTGGCTATACTTGAGCGAAGCGAAACTGCTAAGCGTTGCGAATCACTCTTAAATGCATTGTTATGTAATATTTTCAACCAGTCGCACTGCACTATTTGCCACTTTACCTAAATCTGATTCACTTTGTATAGCTAGGTATTCGCAACCTTTGAACTCAAATTGCATATAGTTTGCGGTTAGTTTAAAAGGTTGTATGAAACAATCTGGGAGTTCTGTATTGTACCCAGTTGATAGCACTGAAATAGACTTCCCTTTTAGCTTACGCCCTAAATCTTTTTCAATCGTGAGCAGGTCAGACAAGCGGTCAAAGAAAACCTTTAATTGCGCTGACATTGAGTACCAATAGACTGGAGAGGCAAAGACAAGATGGTCATAGTCCGCTAAGTCATGGATGACTGATAGGAAATCATCGCTTCTATTATTGTGCTCATAATCATAGAAGCTAATGATGTAATTGGATAAATCAAACAACTTTGCGCCTGATTTCTCTATGAATGAACCAACTAAAACTCGTGTATTTCCATCAGATTTAGAAGTACCTAGTATTACTGCGATCTTCATTGAACCTCCATATTACATAACGCCCTGTTAAGGTGTGAGCAACGCAATACCGAAGTAGCCGCATACCACCTTAAACACTAAAACCAACGCGTGGTAAAAATGCCACGCGTTGCGAATCACTCTTAAACAGTTTGTTATACAAAAAGTGTAAGAAACTAATTAGCTTATATAGGCTGCATACTTCTGAATGCTTTGTCGTTATCATCACCTGTGTATTCATACAAACACATCGCAGCAGATATCAGCGTATTTCTGGCAACTTCATAGGCAATTTTCCTTTCAGCGTGTAGAGACTCCAACCTGTCATAGTAAGTGCCATGCAATACCTTTGAACGCCCATCGTCATAAATTTGCTTGATCAATTGATCTAACGTTTTAGGTTTGTTTCCTTTCGTTACGACCTCTTGTCCATCAACCCCAAGCAAAGTTGAAACCATGTCTGAGATACCGCCGGACTTACCTCCATTTGAAAGAACATCTAAACTTGTCCCTAACTTTGCAATAGCAACTGCATCACTCGATTCACGACATGCTTCGCCAAACCAATCTAAAGCTGTAGCCCAACGAACAACTAACTTAGGATGAGAATGTTGTCCTGGATGTAGTAACCCTTCTAAAATTGAAGCGATTGATGGAATAAATGATTTTATACTCGACATAGCTTCCTCGAGCCTAGTTTTAGATACTCCAATAAATCGGTCACTTAATCCTGATCCAGGGAGCCAAAGATTGCCATTTGTTTCAATTAACCGATGGGTACTAACAGGACCTAACCTTTCTTCATGGAGTGCTTGCTGCAAAAAGAAAGAGCGCCCTCCAAGAAGTAACGAAAGCGAGTCAAGAGCACTTTTGGCGACAATTTGAGCAAGCTTTCGAGAATAATCTCTTTCAAAACCTGAAATAGTCACCTTAATTAAAGACGGGCAATCTTTTATCGCGAGATAAATATCCGAACCCAAACCTGGTATTTTTTCTCGATGCTTCGGGTTATTTAAAGCCTCTTTTACTAATATTTTCCAATTATTGTTAGCTTCTTTTTCTCCTAGATAACTATCCTTGCCAGATTGTGGGAAATCAACTGCATCAATCCAATTGTCTCTAGTTATAAATGTAATAGGACCTAACTCAAAAGGAGCTTCAGACTCTATTCCCAAAGTCCAAGCAGGGAAGTAATGAGTAAATGATGTTACGTTATCAGAAATTACTTGTTCAATTTTGCACTTAAGTTCTTTAATTGCGGATTTATCACCAGCCATATATTCATTGTCAAAAGCGCCTTCTACGAACATATTTGCAACGATTTGTTGCGTTACTTTCATGTAACTTCCCAGCTCAATCCTTGGTAACCCATTTTTTCGGTTTTCAAATATAACTGTCGTTAGCTTTCTTAAGTGCTCATTCGCGTCTGGTGTAAAGCTAATTTGATATCCGTGAGTGTCATCTGTTACGAAACAAGGAAAACCATGTTCGCTACCCCAAGAAAACTCTTTCGAATGAATATATGTTAACTCGGCAACCAATGCAGTTAGGTGCTCTCTAATACTCATCTAGTAAACTAACCTCTAGTACGATACTTCTAATTTTGTATAACGCCATGTTAAGTAGTGAGCAACGCTCCACCTAACTCAAACCATACCACCGTAAACACAGAAGCCAAAGTTAACCCTGAAGATCGCAAGCGTTGGGAATCTGCCTTGAACATTTTGTTAGATGAGTATTACCCACGTACCGCTGTGACGGTTACTTCTATCAGTACTTTGCCCTCTAGTTCAACACCTAGGCATGCTCGTTGAGGCCAGTTATCTGGATTATCACCTAGCCAGTCACACCAAATTGAGTCCATAATTGGTTTATCTTTTATGTCTGCGATATAAACTTGAGAACTGACAATTTGAAACTTATTTGAGCCCAATTCTTCTAAATTGCGCTCGATTATTTCTAAAGTTGACTTGGTTTGTTCTGCGATCCCAAGCTCTGTATTTGACGCCGTAGCAACCGTCCACACTAAGTCTTTATATGCAGATGACTTATTGCGTCCTTGATATACCCCACGTTTCCTTTCAATCACTAGAGCCTCCTTGCTCATCTAACAGCTCTATTAGACTGAAAAATTCTGTATTTAAATGCAGATTAATTCTGTCTAGTTTCTACCGTTCACAGCTCATATGCAATCTAGTCATTATATAACAACGACTTATATCACAGCTAGTGTCGGCTTTTGGTAAAGTACGGAATATTTCTGTCTAGTATGACCAAACTCCCAACATAAGAATTTGGTCAATACGGTTTACTTCAGCTCTTCTGGAATGCGGCGATCTTTGTGATAGTACTCTCGGTCGTGTTCGTTGATTTCTCGTACGACTTTGCAAGGGTTACCAACAGCTACCACATTGGCTGGGATGTCTTTCGTGACTATGCTGCCAGCGCCAATTACCGAGTTTTCACCTATGGTGACGCCCGGCAACACAACTGTGTGCGCACCAAGCCATACGTTGTTACAGATACGGACAGGAACATTGAACTGCGCAGCTTTGAGCCTGAGTTCTGGGCTGATGGGATGTGTGCCTGTCGCGATGGTTACGTTAGGTGCAATCATCACGTTATCACCGATGAATACGTCGGTGTCGTCGACAAGCGTTAGGTTGAAGTTTACGTATACGTTGTTACCGAGGTGAGTGTGACGCCCCCAGTTGGCGTGCAGTGGTGGCTCTATGTAACAACCCTCGCCGACTTCTGCGAACAGTTGCTTCATAATTTGTTGGCGTTTTTTACCCTCACTCGGGCGAGTGTGGTTGAAATCGTACAGCACTTCTAAGCATTGTGTTTGCTCGGCGACCAGATCGACGTCATCACAGTAATAAACGTCTTGGCTGTGCATTTTTGCCTTTATATCCATGTTTGAACCTATTTGATAATTACCGAAGACCGGCATAAATAAAGCGACATATGGATAATTTGAAGCGTTTCACTGGCCTTAAAACAAGTTAAGAGTTACGCGGCTTTATGTTCTCGGCTACACGCCAAAGCACACCACTTGGGTCAGTGATACAAAACTCAAGCATTCCCCAAGGTTGCTCAACAACCTCGGTAACGGTTACTTCAAATTCCGCCATTACATTAGAGTTTTGTAGGTGCTGATACCAACTTTTTACGTCTTCTACGAGCAAGTGCATCATGTAATTGTGACAGTGCGCAGGTTCGTAAAAATCTTGTAACAGGAATGCATAATCGCCGTGACGAAAATAAGCGATATCATGGAATTCAGACATGAGTTCAAACCCCAGAGCTTGGTAAAATCTCTTAGATAGGTCGAAATCTTCTGCGGGAACAAACGATTTTATTTCAGTGACTTTCAGGTTTTCTACGTTGGACATTTCCTTCTCCATTACAGGCCATTCCTTAGTGATTGATGTTGAGCTTAGCAATGAGGTAAATGTTAGGTGACATTGTCACGTAACAACCACCTCATTGAACGTGCAGGGTTTGAATATGAGTTAATCGTCAGCACCACATTTTGCACAAGGCTGGTAAGTACGTTCGCCTTGTTCAATTACCACGTAATCACGCACGCAACTTTCACATAATGCTAGCTTTGGGTAAGCGTCCTTCTGTTTCTTTGCGTTTATATCGCCTTCAGTGGTGTAGATAGTTCTCATTTGAAGCCTTTAGTATTAATCACTTATGAAGCCAAATTGTATCACTGTTTATCGCGCCATTTTTATACTTTGAACAACAAAATCAACGTGCCACGCGTATCAGTGGTAACATTAAAAGAGTCAGCCAACGAAGAAGCCAAGAATGAAAGATTGTAATCAATGCGGAAAATGTTGCATCAAATATGGGGATGGCGACCTCGCCGCAACTCAAGAAGAGATTGATTTGTGGGAACTGTTCAACCCGGACATCTTTGAATATGTTCGCGGTGGTGAAATTTGGTTCGATCCTCTATCCGGCGAACGTTTAACTCGTTGTCCGTTTCTAGAGGTCGCCCCGAATAAAAACACAAACGCTCAAGCCAAATACACCTGCAGTATTTACTTAGACCGCCCAGAGGATTGCCGACACTACCCTAGTCTAATCAATGAGATGGTCAGGGATGAGTGTGAGATGATTGAAGTAGTGGATCTGCAAGATACGAAAAAAGCTCAAAGAAAACTCGACCTTTTAATGAAAGGAAGTCGCCCTTCAAGCTTTTGATAATTGTGATCTTTTGGGGAGCTTACCTCGCCTTTACGACAAGTACTGATTCTCTTCTAACCAATCTAGCGCGACCAGTGCTGCCAATGAACATACTTCTCTGTCATTGCCATCGACAAACTTAAGCTCTTCGATTTCAGCGTCTGGTGATAGTTCACCTGTGTAGTCAGCAGCGTAACAAGTCAATTGCACAGAAACGCCTTCCGCTTTGCCATCAGCTTGGCCAGTAAACGTCTCAACGTATTTGATTGAATCAGGTACTAAATCGACTGAAATCTCTTCTTTGATTTCACGAAGCAATGCTTGCTCATCACTTTCACCCGCTTCGCGTTTTCCGCCCGGTAAGTAAAATAGTTCTTTGCCTTTTGATCTCACCATCAGCAGCTTGCCATCTTGAATAAATATCCAAGCGAGCTTATCAATTACCTTATTCATATTGTTAGACCTTGTTATAGCGTTTCTTATTCTGGTTAGAGCGACGTTATCGCACGAGCGGTATGTTACCTGCAGCACTCAGCATATTCTATTGAATTACATAAAAAATAACGTTGGGAGTCGATGAATGACAGCTGGTGGTTAGTTAAAGGTCAACGCTTACCACTGGCTGTCATTTGAAATAAGATGTGATGAATCTAATCAACAAGCCACTCTATGGCAGAGTCGTGATCTTCGAATGATTTGATTTCACCAGACACAAACCAGCTCCCCACTTTTGATGCCAGTTCTTGCCAGCTTTTATCACCACAAATAGCGATCTTGTCTATCTTGGAGTTGAGCTCTAACCCGAGTTTGAAATCATCCAATGCGGCGCGTAATTCCCACCCCGTCAGCGTTGAGATATCGACCATCATCTTTAATGCTGATGAATCGATCTCTTTTATGGTGGTTTTTAAGATAGGTATCATCGCTTGATAGTCGTCGTGCGTTAGTTTCCCTTTCGCTTTGAACACGATAATGGTTTCGCCGCTAACACGCTCAATTCCAACCGATATTCCATGACGTTCGACACTCATAACCTAGCCCTTCTATTAGAAATATAGGCTTAGCTTAGAGTATTAATTAGACAACAAATGAGAGATTGCTTTCAAAATGAACGCACAGAAAATTTTAGATTAACGTTACTAGGTTGGACGTCGCTTAATCGCCACAACAGAGTAAGTATGCCAATGCTTCATCTTGCCTAATGATGTAAGCGCTTGTTCGTCTCGCTCGTGAAAACGGATAACTTCGAACGTATCAAATAAACTCAGTACTTTTGCCTTTGTGAGGGGCGTTGTAGAGGTTCGATAACCATAAGCCCAACTATCGTCTACCCCCATGAAATCGCCCGCGAATACACCACCGATTTCAATGCTTTCGATGATTCGCTGCCACGTCTGATCGAACTGATTTGGCTCTGCAAAAAATAGGCTGGAGTTCGCAATCACTAGCCCGGCTTTGGGATAATCATAACCTTCAAATGCGCTTTGAGATATCTCGACCAAAGCTTTTTGACCGAACCTGTCTCGACATATCGATATCGAGTCAGAGTTAACGTCGAAGCCATAAACTTGGTGGCCTTGCTGCTCTAAAAACTCAATGTCACTTCCTGTACCACAACCGCAGTCAATCGCGACATTTAAGCCTGACTCGTTCAGCTTCATAGCGAATTCTGTTCTTTTTGAATGAGGCTTATCTAAGGCTTTTTGATAATACTGACGCCAAATCTCAGAATGTTCATCCATTGCATAACTCCAGTAGTTCGATCAGGTTTTGAACCTCAACAATAGGTAAGATTGTATCTGGAATATCACCTTCTGTGTTGAGCCAAACTGCCTGTAGGCCAGCTTCTAGCGCTGGGTAGATATCTTTCTCTAGGGTATCGCCAATCATGGTGATCTCTTTTGGCTTTATCCCGAGTTGCGAGATGATCGCAGGATAGAAGCCCGGCTCGTATTTAGATAAACCAATACTCGCCTTACAGAAGTAACCATCAATGTATTGCGACAGGCCAACTCGCTCAAACGCACAGATGATGTCAGTTTTGCTTGAATCGGCCGCATTAGTAGCGATGTAGATGTTGTGATGCTTGGACAATTCAGCGAGTAAAGCTTGTGCTCCACTCACTTCTTGTACGATTTCCCAGTCACACATTTTCCCTTGTGCGTCTGGGAAGTCGATCATTAAGGTATTGCCCCAATCAAATAACACTGTTTTGGTCAGCTTGGTTGCAACCGTTGATTTTGTACCCTTGTTCATCATGCCTCCTGCATCGATGATGTTTCGAATGTTTTACCGTACTTACAAGAATTTCTCGATAAGAATCTCATCAAAGTATTGCTCACCAATCTTGGCGTGTTTCTTTGCAATTCCGACAGTTTCAAAGCCTTGTTTGAGGTACGCCGCTAATGCGCGCTCGTTATCTGCTAGGACATAAGCAAAAAGCTTTTCGTAGCCTTTGGCTTTTGCGACTTCGAATGTATGTTCAAATAAATGCTTTGCGACGCCTTGCCCACGGCTATTTGCGTCAACATAAGTCCCAATAATACCGACGTGGTCAAAGGCTTTGGTATATGAGGCAAACGGCTCTACGTTTTGAAAACCAAGCAGGTCACCAGTCGTTTCATTGACAGCAACACTGAATACACCTCGCTCTGGAAACGACTCAATAAATGCCTTTTCTTCTTCGACCGTAAACGTCTTATCCAAGATAGTGTAACGCGCTTCAGTGATAATTGGATTCAATACGTCAATTATGCCTTGAGCATCGCTTACCACGACTTGTCTGACTGTTAAGTTCATACTTTCTCTACCTTTTTTGTATGGGCAGATTCTAGCTCTATATGCCAACTTTGTGATAGGACAGAATGTTATCAAAAGCGATATCAAAGTAGAGTTCGTAACTATTTTGTTCAACGTAGCCCAAATGCGGCGTTGCAGTCACATTTGGTAGAGATAACAGAGGTTCGTTATTCGGAGTCGCAGGTTCAATATCAAACACATCAATTGCTGCTCGTTTACTTGGTACCTTGGTGAGTTCATTAAATAACGCATTAGGCTCGACTAACTCCGCACGGCTGATATTCACGAATAGTGAATCAGGTTTCATTACGCTCAGGTCATTAGCAGTAACACAGCCTTTAGTGACACTGTTTAAACGGAGGTGTAATGAGAGTACGTCAACACTCTCGAAAAATGCCTGCTTGGTTGCTGCCGCCTCGAACCCATCGGCTTGTGCTTGTTCTCGCGAATTTTGGCTACCCCACACCATAACATCCATCCCGAATGCTTTGGCATATTGCGCGATGCAGCGCCCAATTTTTCCATAGCCCCAAATGCCAAGCTTTAGGCCCCTTAGCGTTCTGCCTAAACCGAGTACACCTGAATCTTGCCATTGGTTCTGTTTAAGGTTTGAAGCGTAAGTAGGAATGTGACGAGATGCCGCCATAATCAATGCCCAACAGAGCTCAGAGGGCGCGACAGGTGAACCTCGCCCTTCTAGCACTTTAACACCGAAACGTTCACACAGCTGAGGATCTATGTGATTACTGACTTTTCCGGTTTGGCTGATCACTTTTAAGTTTGGCAGTTTAGATAGCAGCGACTCCGTAATTTCGGTACGCTCGCGGATCAGCACAAGCGCCTCAAAATCGTACAGCTTCAACGCTAGTTCATTTTCTGGATAGGTCTCGGTGAATACGGTTACGTCATGATCTTCCAACTTTCGGTAACACTCGAGACTTTTTACTGCATTTTGATAATCATCCAATATCGCAATTTTCACTTCACACTCCTTGTTCTACTGCTTTGCTATTTTTGAGCGTTAAGTGCCACGGGTTAAGATTCATCTAACTTGTGACACTCTCTATAAATCAAACCAATTATTGATGGACGACTTTGAAACGCTCAAGCACCAACATCATGTCTTCACTTGGCGTAATCTTTAGCTCTTCACACTCACGAGAGAAAAAGTTCCAGTGCGCTTCTCGCCACCATGCCAACGTTTTGTCCCCCTCGCCTTCAGCGGCAGCAAACTCAGCCGTCACTTGGTTATATGGGCACAATGACACCGAGGTAAGTTCAACAATACAGACAGGATCACCGTTCCAATCAGTGACCACCTGTAAATGTCCAACAACGGGTATGGTTTCGCCTTCATGGCTGTACCAATACTCCAAGCTGCACGAGGCTTGTTTTTCACCTTTCAGTATCAGCTGCGCACACAGGTTGGCATTGTATTCATCCGCACAGTAATAGTCGGCACTGAATGAGGTGTATTGTTTGGCAACCTCAGCCGGCAGTGTATTGAGATAGCTATCTAGATAAGCTTTGCTTCTTTCTTCCATGATGGGTCCATTTTCAATATTTGTTTCAGCCAGAATCACAACATATTGAGCAACTGACTGCATTGCGCGTAACCTATCAAGGAGCGTAAACGGTGTAAACCAAGTAACGATGAAAGTGTGTTAAGAAAGCAGATTTAACGCAGGGTTGTTAGATCAAAAAAAGAGCTAAAAACACCTTCAGGCAGTGCTTTTAACTCTTTGTAATTTATAGTCGATTAACCAATTAACGGTTTAAAAAGTCTACAGCTTTGTCTGGGAAGTCGGTAAACACACCGTCGACTTTCACTTGGTTATAAAACACATCCAACATCCCATCGAAGTTATCAGCATAGCCTGGAATTCGGCCTGGATCAGCGCGGAATGTATATGGGTGAACATCTAAGCCAGCGTCTTTCGCTGACTTCATCAATGGCTTAATAATGATGTTGTCTTTGGTTGATGCATCGTCCACCAGCATAGGCTTCCAAGGACCAATACCGTCAGCATAAGTCGCGACTTTTGCCATGCCGCCCTTCTCGAACATCCAATCATAACTATAAGGCGTCGCTACATCGCCTTTGTAAGTCATGGTTTCATTCCAGTCCGTGTAAGCCATTAGCTGAACAAGCTTAAGGTCCATTTCCATCGCAGGCATGAGTTCGTCGTTTATACGTTTTAGTTCGTTCGCATCGAAACACTGCAAGTAGACCTTATCGTCTTTAGATAGGTAACCATATTGATGCAAGGTAGCCAGTACTGCTTTAGAGATGTCTTTGCCTTCATGACGGTGGAACCAAGGTGCTTTGATTTCTGGGTAGATACCAACGTCATAGCCAAGGGTCTTATTCAAGCCTTGGATCATTTCGATTTCTTCTGCAAACGTTGGTACTCGGAAATCAGACTGCCACATTGGGAAGCGTGTTGGGTAACCTGCGACTTTGTTCCCTTGCTCATCAAGCTTAAAGCCTTCTGTCACTCTTAATGATTTTATCTCAGCGAGTGTAAAATCTATCGCGTAGTAGCGCCCATCTTCACGCGCACGGTCAGGAAAGCGCTCTGCAACATCGGTAACGCGATCTAGATAATGATCGTGAAGTACGACGAGTTGGTCGTCTTTGGTCATCACAACATCTTGTTCGATGTAGTCCGGCTTCATTGCGTACGCAAGAGCCTTAGCAGGCAGAGTGTGCTCAGGTAAGTAGCCCGATGCGCCTCGGTGAGCAATAACCAAAGGATCGGCAAAGGCGTTAGCCGATAAGCTTAGAGCCAATAGAGTCAGGGACAGTGACGTTGTTTTCATTGTTCTATTCCTTGATAAAATAGAGGCAGGTTATCCCTGCCTCGTTTAATTATTAGTATGATGATTTTGAGTTAAAGAATGATTAAGCTATTGCCTCTTTCTCTCGCTCAAGGCTTTTCTCTTTATGGTGCTTACGCTCACCGACAAACGCGTACAGCAGACAGATGATTGAAGCAACACAAGCACCCACCAAGATAGTGAAACCACCATCCCATCCGTAATGGTCAACCATGAAGCCAAGTACTGCGTTTGCTGCAACTGCGCCACCTAAGTAACCAAATAGACCTGTTAGACCAGCAGCTGTACCCGCAGCTTTCTTAGGTGCAAGTTCAAGTGCGTATAGACCAATTAGCATTACCGGACCGTAGATTAGGAAACCAATTGCAACCAATGCCATCATATCAATAGTTGGGTTACCTGCCGGGTTAAACCAGTAAACTAGAACCGCGATAGTCACCAATACCATGAACAAGATACCAGCTGGAGCACGACGCCCCTTGAATAGCTTATCTGAGATCCAACCACACAATAGCGTGCCAGGGATACCTGCCCACTCATACAAGAAGTAAGCCCAAGAAGATTTATCTACAGAGAAGTCTTTCGCTTCTTTTAGGTAAACAGGTGCCCAGTCCAGTACGCCATAACGAATTAGGTAAACGAACGCGTTTGCAATTGCGATAGACCACAGCAGTTTGTTATTGAATACGTACTTAAAGAAGATCTCTTTCGCTGTCATCTCAGTTTCGTGAGATTTGTCGTAGTCATCTGGGTAGTCGTTTTTGTGCTCTTCAATTGGCGGTAGACCACAAGATTGAGGGGTGTCTCTTACTGTGAACCAAATAAAAATAGCAACGAGAGTGGCAAAAAATGCAGGAACATAAAAAGCGGTTCGCCAATCGTCGTTAAAAGCCCACAGACCCAATAAGAACATTGGACCAATCAATCCACCACCCACGTTGTGGGCAACGTTCCATACTGACACGATCTCGCCACGCTCTTTACGTGACCACCAGTGCACCATGGTTCGTCCACACGCTGGCCAGCCCATACCTTGGAACCAACCGTTCAGGAATAGAAGAATAAACATTGCGGTGATGCTGCCGGTTGCCCAAGGCATGAAACCAAAGCAGAACATAACCAGTGCCGACATTAACAAGCCACCACTGAGGAAATAACGAGGGTTAGAACGGTCAGAAACGCTACCCATTAAGAATTTAGATAAACCGTAAGCAATAGATACGGCTGCTAATGCCACACCCAGCTCACCACGGCTGAAACCCTGTTCAATCAAGTAAGGCATTGCCAAACTGAAGTTTTTACGGACTAGGTAGTAACCCGCGTAGCCAACAAAAATACCGATGAACAGTTGCCATCGTAATCGTGTGTAAGTGCTATCGATCTTATCTGATGACAAACGATCGATATGCGCCATAGGTTTGAATATTCCAAACATAGGAACCTCATGTTATTGGGCGAAGGAAGAATAAAATGCTCGAACGAAAAAATTAACGCTCATTCGAAAACAGGAGGGATTGTATGTGCTTCAGGAATAATTTCTGTGATGCATATAGCTATTAACAATAAATTTGTTTAAATACAGCAAATTAGTTTCATTTAATTAGATCATGCTTCATATTTTTGACCATTCGTTGATTATTCAACCAATTGTAAATCGAGCAAGCACTAGCCAGCAGTGAGCAATCGAGCACTAAGCAAGCACACTACGTCGTATTATTGTCCTAGCTGCATATTAAATACTGCGTTTATGAGTTATTACCGCGAACAACCGATCGCAGCTTCCTACCCTCCACGTACAACTCATCCCCACCAACGTTCTTTTGCACACCCAAAACATAACCAATCGTGATGTGACAACTATGATCCAGTTTATTTATTGAGCATTCATGTTTGCGTATCGTTCACTTCAAGCGATGTAGCAGATCAAGTAAGTCAAAGTTATTGGCGTTCGAGAAACACTTTCTGTGCATCAACTGTTTAGAACAAACCCAACGATAGGAAACATCATGAACAAATCACTTATCGCGCTTGTCCTTACTGCCGTTCTTGCGGGTTGCTCATCTGGCGGAACCTCAGACCCGGCTCAACCGCAATTCGATGGGGATCATGGCTATGAAAATATCGACCCAGGCTTTGGGGACAAAGATGTTGATGGCGGATACGAGAATCCTGAATCAGATCCAGGTTACGGTGCCGAAGCCCCGACCTTAAAAGATAAAATCGCTCAAGCCGACCTTGGTTTTATACACATCCCAGAGCTAGGCGATATCCCTTTCTTCAATAAAGGTAACGATGAAGCAAACATCAGTGCGGTGAAGGAACGAGACCATGATGGCGAAACGTTATACAGCATCTACGTTGGCGAGCGACGTGTCGGTGAAATATTAGTTCACGATGGTCATGTTAAAGTAACCGCAGGCGATAAAGAAATTAACGCGAGTAAGAAAAATTACCAAGACACTGAATACACATTTTGGACAGTTAGAGACACCAACGGTAACGTGATTGGAGACTTTAAACGTGTAGACGATGGTGTTTGGATTTTCCGTGAAGAAATAGAACGTCAAACATTTGTTGTTAAATATCATGATGGTAAGTGGAACTTTATCCCAGTTGCCGATATCAAGAACAAAGTTAAAGACAAACTGCCTACTCATGCTGAAGTGACAAAAGTACGTACCAAGATGCAGGTAAACAAACTACGCACTTTAAAATAGTCCACTTCAACTCCTCACAATAATGACACCCCATTGTGCAGGCATTCTTTCAACTGGAGAGTGCCTGCTCAGAACAAGAACAACGGAAACAGATAACAAAAACAACTCAAGGACGATCCCGACTAGGTTACTCATTTACTGGCGTTCCATATCACCGATATGCGCCTCTATTAAGTACACATAAGCGAGCGATCCAATGACTATCAAAGCCCTTCCCCTTACAGTTTTAGCTTCTCTTCTTTTGTTCTCTACATCTCATGTTAACGCTTTCGAACAGACTCAAGAAGAAACAGCCGTTACGTTTGGCCTATCAGCTGAAAGAGGCTGGAGAGATTGGTCTGCTTCTTATGTGAAATATCGTGGTCCGGGAACAGTTGGTTATGGTGTTGAGTTTACACGCTCGGCATATAACGAGGATGACGGAGCTTACGAGTACAAACAACGCGACAACGAATATCAGTTCCATGCACCGATCGGTATTACCGACAACTTGTATATCACTCCCGGCTACGGAATAAAACGAACACACACGGATATTACTTTTGAAGGACACGAGCTTTCTGATAGCGCAACAAAACAAGTGGGTGGCTTAGATGCAACCTATATTACGGACACCGGCTTCGTTGTGACCGCAGGTTTTGATAAGGCCGAAGGAGAAGATTTAGAATTTTCCATCGGTGCAGGTATTGCTTGGTAAACATTGCCAATCCAAACGATCCATACAAAAAGGGCCTAGATTTCTCTAGACCCTTCTATAAACAGTATTCCGCAGCTGAGTCAGCTACAACAATCTATTATTCTTCGATGTAGTAAGCTTCTACAGTGCCTTTAAGAGTAATAAGCATTGGCTGACCGAAACGATCAAGTGCTTTAGGAGAAGGAATCTTCACCCAACCTTCGCTGATGCAGTATTCTTCAACATCAGTACGCTCTTTACCATTTAGACGGATACCGATTGGGTATTCGAAACACTCAGCCACGTGGTGTGGGCTGCGTGGGTTGCCTGCAAGATGATCTGGTAAAGCTGGTCTTGAATTAGTATCGCTCATGTTCATTACCTGTATGTACGTAAATAAAAAAAGTGCGTCATTCTAGTCAATATAGGCTTTGTGCTCAACAACTGCCGTAATAAATCGTATTGATAGCTTTAATCAGCGCCTAGTTGTTTGATTTATTGGCGATATTTGCCCTGTTTCTTACAAAAAACTAAACACTTTTAACATCGTAAGCCGATACCTTCACTCAAAAAGAAACGCACATCACATGATGGTCTGGGTCGGTATCAATATTGACGCTCGACCAACCGAGAGATAGGTACAAGGACGGTATATTGGTATAGGCGTAAAGCTGAGATGCAGAAACTTCCTCGGCTTTCGATTGGTAGAAGGCTGGCATCTGTTCAACCGCTCGCTTAATCAAATCACTCGCAATGCCTTGGCCTCGCCATTTCTCATCAACATAAACAGCATTAATCCAAACAACATCCCTTACTTGATGAGGTTCTTGAAAGTGGGAATACGCTAAGCCACCAATGACAACATTGTCGCGAATGACCACGATCACTGGCGGTAGACGAGTATTGGTTGGGTCCGATTGTTCTGGATAGGCTGATCTAAACTCAAAGTCCGCCCATTCACTTTGAAAAAGGCGTTCAAGCTCTTGCCAATGTCGAGAGTGCTGGACACATTGTCTAAAAACGACTTTTTGCATTTAAACTTCCTTTTTAAATACGAACGATAGAAATGAGAACCAGTGAATTAAACAACTCACATAAAGCAGTGTTACGCTACTCTTCTTCCTCATAATGATCATAGTCTGCGTCTTGATTGATCTCTTCTCCACAACCTAAGCATTCCGCTTGTAAGTCCGTGGGCATCGCAATAATCAAACCACAATGTGGGCACAAATCGCCTTGTTGATACATATAGCTTCCCTTCTACTTTACCCAGTCTACTTTAACCAATGTTGGTTAGGGTATGTTTGCTTGCTCTCTTCCAACCAATCGTGGATCACTTGACGAGCTGCCTCAGTCGGTGGCGCGTTTCTTTTTCCGCAGATTTGGTCAATCTCGAAAGGAAACGTTTTACTTGGAACACGACGTAAACCTATGGTTAAGCGCTGTGGTTTCATCATTCGAAACACCACATAGCGATCACTCATAATGCGATTATGATACACGCCGATACAGTGCTTTTGTTCAATGCCCTCTTTCTCAAGATCAAAGTAATCCGTAATTGGGTGAATGTTTTCATTCCCCAGCAAAGGGACCGGATACGGGATATCCATGTCCATTGGGCGACTGCCTTCTAAACGTCGCAATTGACGCTGCTCAGTCCAACGGTCGTGGAGTTGTTCGAACATTGCGAACGAGTTCTGACTGGTTATTGAACGTAAAGGATCATCAATTTCTAAATCCTGCCCCAACAATATCGCATCTTGGAACATCGCCATCTTTGACGGAGAATTGAGTCTACCTTCTTCAACCATTGCAATGCCCAATCGACTTCCGGTTAAAAATGGGTGTACCTGATCCAAACGCAGTGCCGTGTAGCCAACCTTCGAGTAGTGCTTAAACTTAAGAACACGTCTTTGCAGCGGCTCTAAAATTCGCACGATATGATCGAGTTCATCACCAACGTTATAGTGCAACTCAAGCTTATCGATAAATTTTAACGTCGCTTTGCTACTGTCTAAACCAAGCTTAGCCAGGATCTTCTTTTGCCCTAAACGGCTTAGTTCCAGAGCCTTCTGGTTATCAACACTGTATTTCATGCAAATCAGCGCCAAAATCACTGGCCGTAATTCCAACCGTTGTGCCGCTTCATAGGTGTTCGCCGCCAACCATAGCATTTGGTACTGATACTCTGGAAAGTTGTCTGTGATTTCACGGTAACGTGCTGGCAGAGTTTCTAACCATCGCCCGTTAACATCAAATTGCTCTATCAGGTTAAGGCTTAACCCAATACCACCATCGAGTGGACGTCGTCCGTCTTCAAACACATGGAAGCCAACCAATTTTTGTGACCAATCACGAATCTCGATATCGTAATCAAAGCCAAGTGTTCGGGTGGGAATGGTGAGTAATGCTGTCATTGATGCCTCTTAATTGGTGGCGCATTGATCTTTCAAGCCTATATAACAGCATAAGCTAGCGCTTCATCCACTATATCAACCTTTTGTAAATTTCTTATCAATCAAAGCGCTATATACAAGATAGCCTTTATAAGATCTTTGAATGATGATTTTCCTTAATATGAGACCTCTTCGATATCATTTGCGCCAACAAAAACTATGCTTGTTACATAACCCACAACAAAAGGCTTAAATTATGGAATACCGACATATTCTAGTCGCCGTTGAATTGTCTGACGACACCAAAGTACTGATTGATAGAGCGACTTTCTTCGCAGATAAACTCGATGCGGATATTTCGTTTGTCTACATCGATGGTACGCATGGAGAAATCTACCCTGAGCTAGTTGATATTCAAGCAAATGACGGTGATTTACCCATCAATCAAGATGCCGTTAACCACTTGAAGGAATTCGAGGCTTACGCAAAGCACCCTATTAAGCATATTTTTGTAGGTACGGGCGATTTGAACGATAAGCTCAAGAACACGATCTCAGCAAATAACGTTGACCTATTGATGTGCGGCCATCACCATGATTTTTGGCATAAGCTTATTTCCCACTCGAAACAGATAATCGATACATCTCCGATTGATATCTTGGTCGTTCCGATGGAATAGCAGCTTTCTGTTAAACGGTTAAAACGTTCAGCATTGCCAACCTCTATCGGTATTATTGGTTGGCATACTTCGGTTGGCTGAATACCCTTCTCTGCTCGTCCCTTTCCTCTGGCTAAGTACTACCGATTTCCCAACATCATTTGTGATCTTGTCAGCGTATCAACTCGTAAGCGTCTAATAATTAACAATTCACGAGTGTAAGCATGAAAAAGATTGGTCTCTATCTTTTTACAAATGACTTAAGAATCAACGACAACACACTACTTTATCAAGCGTCGCAGAGCGTCGACGAGCTACTATGTGTCGCGATCGAACCTAGGCTTTCTTCCTATTCAGTTTGGCTCTCACAAGAACCACATAATGGAGCACATCGTCACCTCTTCATTAAGCAAGCTTTAGACGATTTAGCCTTGAGTTTGGCGCGTCTTGGACAACGCCTTTTTGTGTTAGAGCGAAATACGAGTGAGGGCTTAGTTCAACTCGTCAAATCTCAGCAAGTGACACACTTTTTTGCCAGTTCGCATTGTGCCCATGACGAACGACAGTTAGTAATTGATACGCTAACGCAGTGCCCTGATTTGCTCATATCTCAACAGCATCACACTACTCTGTTCGAGAGTGATACGTTTCCCTTTGAACTTACCAAGCTGCCTCGCTCGTTCACCAAGTTCCGTCTTCAAGTTGAACATTTAGAGATTAAGACTGAAGAGAGTGTAATAGCTTACCTGCCACCAGTACCTCAAACCGCTACTGACCCTTACAGAGAACCGCTACTTGAATCGGAAGCCTCAGATACAGGCGGCTACGCAGGCGGCGAAACGGCAGGGTTAACCCACTTAGAAAACTACTTTTCAAATGACTATGCTGGTACCTACAAACAGACGCGAAACGCATTAGATAGCATCGAGAACTCAACCAAGTTTTCGCCATGGCTAGCATTAGGGTGTGTATCGCCAAAAACCATTTACCGCCACTTAAAGCAATTCGAAGCGCATCGTGGCGCGAACGATTCTACCTACTGGATTTATTTTGAGTTGTTGTGGCGTGAGTATTTCTACTGGAAGTGTCTAACGCTCGGGACGTCACTGTTTGGTCGAAAATCTAGTGATCTGCCCAATGAACAATTGCTTGATACCACTGCGGGAGCGAGCTTTGCTAAATGGAAAAGCGGTAACACAAACTATTCCATCGTTGATGCCTGCATGCGCCAGCTTAACGCAACGGGTTATATGTCTAACAGAGGCAGACAGCTAGTCGCGAGCTGCTTGATTCACGAGCTTGGTATTGATTGGCGCCACGGTGCCGCCTACTTCGAAAGCCAACTCATTGATTACGATGTCTCGTCGAATTGGTGTAATTGGGCTTATATCGCCGGAGCTTTAAATCCACAGGCTACGCAAAACACCAACAAACAAAATGCTGCCAATCAATCACAATCTAAATCCCGTCATTTCGATCTTGTTAAGCAAACAGAAATGTATGACCCAGAGCACGCCTTTATCAACAAATGGCACCAGGACGATAAAGCTTCAGCGTCAACTCGATATCAGGACGTAATATGAAATACAAAACTGTACGCCTAATTTTAGGTGACCAGCTCAATATTGAGCACTCTTGGTTCGATCACGTCAGTGATGAAGTGATCTACATCATCGCCGAACTCAAGCAGGAAACCGACTATGTTGCCTCGCACATCCAAAAAGTGGCGGCATTCTTCTCTGCTATGGGTTATTTCGCTGAAGAGCTCACACAACGTGGACACCAAGTGTTGCATTTGACCTTGGATGATACGGCACAGTTTAAAGATCTCGATGCCGTTCTTCAGCACTACACAAACGAGTTTAACGCCGAGAAATTTGAATACCAGAGACCAGACGAATATCGTCTATTAGAACAACTTAACAGGCTCAAATTACCTAACACTGTTAAAGGGAGCTGCGACTCCGAGCACTTCATGTTTCCTTTTTCCGAAATCGAAGAACAGTTCCCGAAGGATAAACACATCATGATGGAGCACTTCTATCGTCGAATGAGGAAGCGTTTCGACATTCTCTTAGACGACGGCAAGCCAGTCGGCGGTAAATGGAATTATGATGCGAACAACCGTAAAAAACTCAAGAAACAGGACATCGAAAACCTGCCACAACCCTTGATGTTTGCCAACGATATCTCATCCATCCTAGAGCGCATTGAACGACATCAAGTAGTAACCATAGGACAAGTTGGTGACCAACTGCTTTGGCCTGTGAATCGAGCGCAAAGTTTGTCTTTGCTCGCCCACTTCTGCCAAGTTTGTCTGCCGCTGTTTGGTCATTTTCAAGATGCAATGACAGTGGAACACGACTCAAAGTGGAGCTTGTATCACAGCCGACTCTCGTTCTCGTTAAACAGCAAGCTTCTTAGCCCTAGCGAAGTTATTGATGCAGCTCTTTCTGCTTACCTCGCTTCTTCTAAGCAAAATGCACCCACTATCGATATTGCGCAGGTCGAAGGGTTCATTCGTCAGATATTGGGTTGGCGTGAGTATATACGCGCAGTGTATTGGGCGAACATGCCAGCTTACGCTACCAAGAACCACTACTCAGCAGATCGAGCATTGCCACACTACTTTTGGGATGGCCAAACTAAGATGAATTGCATGAAGCACGCGATTGATCAATCACTAGAGTATGCTTATGCCCACCATATTCAAAGGCTCATGGTAACGGGCAACTTTTGCTTAATCACAGGCATTGCACCAGACCAAGTCGACAGTTGGTACCTCGGCATTTATGTTGATGCAATTGAATGGGTTGAAATGCCAAATACGCGAGGTATGGCACTGTTTTCGGATGGCGGGATCGTAGGAACCAAACCATACTCTGCCAGCGGTTCTTACATAAATCGCATGAGTGACTACTGCAAAGGCTGTCATTATAAAATTAAGGAGCGCAGTGGTGAGTCCTCATGCCCCTTTAACAGTTTGTACTGGCGCTTTATGAATGAACACCGCGAGGCCCTAAACCGAAACCCTCGCATGGGTATGCTTTATCGTTCTTGGGACAACATGGATGAACAAGAACAACAAGCGATACTCGATACCGCTGAACAACGACTGATGAATTTGGAGAACTTATAATGGTGGAGCAACTCAGATTACACATATTGGTTATCGGTGGTAGTGGCGGCATTGGTCTCGCCATGGTTAAGCACCTGCTGTCTGAGCTGTCTCGCTTTGATTTTCTCGATATTCATGTTGCAGCGACTTACCATTCCCGAAAGCCTGAGATTGATGATAAACGCCTTACTTGGCACCAAGTTGACGTGACTCAAGAATCCGATATCGCCGAATTACGATCTCAATTTGATCAACTCGATTGGCTGATTAACTGCGTTGGGATGTTACATACGCCAGAACTGGGGCCTGAAAAGAATCTGTCGTCCATCGACCCGGAATTCTTCCTCAAAAACATGTCTGTGAATACCCTACCAAGCTTGTTGCTCGCTAAGCACTTCACTCCACTTCTTAAAGGGAGTGACAACCCCAAGTTTGCGGTGGTGTCTGCCAAGGTTGGCAGTATTTCAGATAACAGATTAGGTGGCTGGTATAGCTATCGATCATCAAAAGCGGCACTAAACATGTTCATTAAAACCATGTCGATAGAATGGGGCCGCACCATCAAGAAAGGCACCATATTGGCACTGCACCCAGGTACGACGGATACTGCGTTGTCGAAACCCTTTCAAGCAAATGTACCGGAAGGCAAACTATTTGATTCAGCTTACGTGGCACATCAACTAGTCGACATTATTCGCACTGCCACACCAGAGCAAAGTGGACATTTCTACGCATATAACGGCGAACAGTTACCTTGGTAAAGTAGACGTTAAAGATAGGGAATTATCGGAACCTCACTGAGATTCCCTATCACGCTCGTCCCTCGCTGTAGGGAATGACGAAGCTATAACTATATGGATGCCTTTCATAAATAACCAAAAGGCAGTTGAGCATCTAAAGTCAGTTACACTCACGCGGAACATCCGAATACATAAACTTAACGATTAGTAAGTACTGTACAAGTAGGAAGTGTACGCAATAGTCCAATCCATAAACTTCCTCGTCATTCCCGAAAAGGAGGAACGACTGAGTCGGGAATCTCATTAAGACATTCGCTAAACGTTAGTGACACTCCCTATAACGCTCGTACATCGCTTTAAGGAATGACAAAGGTTACGCAAACAAAGTTACCATTACCTTTATTCAGAATATGAGCCTCACTCGCAACCTACTGTGGGGAATCAGTATCCACTCAATGAGTAACTCATAACCCTCACCGTCATTCCCGAGAAGGAAGAACGACTGAGTTGCTAATCTCATTAAGACATGCGCTAAACGTTAGTGAGACTCCCTATCACGCTCGTACCTCGCTTTAGGAAATGACAAAGGTTACGCCAACAAAGTTACCATTACCTTTATTCAGAATATGAGCCTCACTCGCAACCTACTGGGGGGAATCAGTATTCATTCAACGAGTAACTCATAACCCTCACCGTCATTCCCGAGAGGGAGGAACGACTGAGTCGGGAATCTCATTAAGACATTCGCAAAACGTTAGTAAGATTCCCAGTCACGCTCGCTCCTCGCTGTATGGAATGACGAAGTCTTCGCCAGAAAAATCTAGCGTTGCTACAGTCTAGCTTTACTTAGGTTTGTTCCGGCGACAACGCTCAGAACAATAAACGACTTCATCCCAACAGCGCTCCCACTTCTTGCGCCATGCGAATGGCTTTTGACACACAGGGCATGTCTTTGTAGGTAAGTGTGGCTTTTTGTGCATGAATGTTCCTTGTATCTTGGTCTATTCATTGAAGTTCTAACAGAGAGATTCCCTATTGCATTCTTTCTTGCTTTAGGTAGTGACGGTAATTGTCATACCCTGACTCGCTTACCTCACTTCAAATAATGCCCGGAACTCTCTATCGTCTGACCGCCTCTTCCAGACATTGGTATACAACTGAAAGCCCCACTCCGTCATCCCCAAGAAGGAGGAACGACTTAGTTGGGGATCTGCTTTTGTTGAAGCTGAAACCATTTCAACACAACACGCTGGGCTTTTGATGTCAGACGACCAATCTCGAGATATTAAGCAACCACTTTGTACTGTTTTTCCATCTCACTGACGCCAAGGCCTGCGTGTTTCGTCACCTTCAATTGGACAGGCACACGCTCTTTCAAAGCTTCAACGTGGCTAATGACACCAATCATTTTGCCTGATGCATTCAAGTTATCGAGTGCGTTCAATGCGATGTCTAGCGTGTCACTATCAAGCGTGCCAAAGCCTTCATCTAAGAACAGAGAATCAATACTGGTTTTGTAGCTAACAAGATCAGATAACGCGAGTGCCAACGCCAAACTCACCAGGAAGCTTTCACCACCAGACAGAGTTTTGGTATCGCGCATTACGTCGCCCTGCCAGGTGTCGAGTACCTGTAGCTCTAAGCCATCGTCGGCTTTGCGTTTTAATTCATAGCGACCATGCAAACGCTGTAATTGCTTGTTTGCCAAGTACACCAAGTTTTCCAGTGTTAGCCCTTGTGCAAACTTACGGAACTTGTCTCCATTCTTAGAGCCAATCAGCGAGTTCAAGCGCGAGATATCATCGAACTCAACTTGTTGTTCAGAGATCTGCTTAAATAAATCTTGCTGGTTACTTCGGTTCTGACGATCCGTTTCAAGGTTGGCAGAAATTGCGCCAATCTTGCTTGCATGGCTTTGTTGAGCTTCTTGGCAATCAGCTGTCGCCCGCTCCACTTGCTGTTGATCTTGTTCTTGCCATGTTTGCGCATTTTCGTGGTTTTGTAGCTCCACTTGCGCTGCTTTTACCGTATTCAGCCTTGCTTGAGCACTGACTATCGCTTCATCCAGAGACTTCTTAAGATTTTGTAATTGAGTGCGCACCTCTTCATCGAGCAGTGCCGCTTCAAAATCAGCGTCCCCTTCAAATGGGCTCGCTTGCAAAGCTTCAACCCAAACATTGGTCGCTTGCGTCTGGCTTGTTTGCTTCGTGGTTAATTCATCAGAAAAACCGGTATGTTTCGTTTGTTCGGTTCGATGTTCCAATTCACAGCGATTAAGTACCAACTGAGCCGCGTCAAACGCTGCAACTGCATCTGTTACCTTTTGCTTCATTGCTTGGCTTGCTACTTGAATGTCTTGCTCACCAAACAACTGCGCTCTTTCACCACCAATACGAGCCAACTCCGCTGTTAACAATTCGCTTTCTTTGCTTAACGCATCCAGCTCTTTTTGTGCACTGCTGAGTTTGTCATCCAGTGTTTTTTGTTCAGCACATTGGGTAATCAAACGCTTCTCTAGCTCAGCCTGTTGCTGTTTGGTTTGCAACCATGTATTTGAGGCTTGAAGTTTTTCAGCGAACCAAGCGTCAATGTGCTCAAGTTCAGGAGCTTCGATAGAGGTTTCAACAATACTCTCTTTGAGTGAGTGCCATTGTTGCTCTTTGGCTTGCGCGGTTTGGCCTGCTTGTTCATTCGCAGCTTGGTTTTGCTTATTGAGGTCGTTGAGACGCTCCTCCGCTAACACAAGATTAGCTTGCGCTTTATCAGCCATGACACTCACAGATAAACGTTGTTTCTCCGCCTCGGCGTAGCTGTTTTTTGCATCTACTAAGACTTTTAGCTGCTGCTGGGTTTGATTTAAGTGAAGCTCGCATTGTTCAACAAATGCCGTCACCGTCGTTTCATTCACAAGGTCAGTCACAGAAAGCGGTGTTAACTCCAGCGTCACAGCTGGAAAGTCAGACAAACTCTGTTGAAGCTTACCTATTACAGATTGCCAGTGAAGTTGCGCTTGCTGAATATCCGCTTGTGCACGTTGAATATCATCGCTTAGTGCTGTGATCATAGGAGCAAGTGAATCCAACTGTTGACGATGCTCTTGACCATCTTTCTTAATGACCGCTAACTCATGTTTTTCTCGCTCTTGCTGAGCAATCAAGTTCGCAATATCTTGCGACTGCTCAACCGTATGTTCAGTAGAACCACACAGCGGACATTCAGAGCCAGACTCCAACTTCGCACGGTACTTAGCTAACTCCCCCTCTTGCGCGATTAACAAGGTTAAGCGCTCAAGTGATGTCTCTTTCTCTTTGTATCTCTCTACCAGTACTTCACGCTCTTTCGATAGCTTGTCAGCCTGCTGAACGTTAGTTTGGTGTGCTTGTGTCTTAACACCGAGCTGTTGCTGTGCGTTTAAAAAGCCACGATTGATTTCAAACAACGAGTGGGTGTTGCGATTCCAAAACTCCAACAACTCTTTTTGAGCAAGTAATGCTGTTTCACCGGTGTTCGCGTGTAGCGCTTCCCATTGCTGCTTGGTATTGTTCTCGGCCAGCACCAATTCAGCCAGAGCTTGATCTTGCGATGCTTTGGTTTGTTGTGCGTTTTTAATCACAGCTTGTTGAGCTTCTAGCGCTGTATAGGTTTGCTTCGCTAGATTGAGTTGTTGCGAATGCTGCGACTCTAACGTACGCACTTGCTCAACTTTGGCTTGCCACTGACCTAAGTGCTTTTCGAGGTGTTGGTCCGCCTGATGCGCCTCTAGATAGTCAGCACTTAGCTTTTCTTGCTGTTTCAACTCGTCAATCTGTTGCACCAACATAAGCTGTTGATTACGTTGCTGTGCGTGTTGTTCATTCAACGTATTTGCGGCGTTAACCGCCGAGGTTTGCTTGTCTTTGAGTACCGATATTTGGTTGTCGAGTGGGCGGACTTGCTCAATGATCTTTTCTTGATCCTGTTGCTCGGCTTTAACTTTTTCAACCGATTCGCTACTTTTAGTCAGCTTGGCTTGGGCGTCTAACTTCTCGGTCTCGCGCACCGCGAGCAACTTAGAACTGTTACCTAGGTTAATTTGCGTAAGGTTGAGCTCATGTTCACAGCGTTTTAAGTCTTTGTGCAGAGGTCGCAATTTCTCAGCCGGCTCGCTGTTTGCCAAACGTAACAAAGATGGTTGGTTTTGCTCTAAATCGCTTTGCGCTGTTTTTAGGTCTTGTTCACTGGTCGCAACAGTATGCTGCGCTTTGGTCACGTCTTTCCACCAGCTAAGGTGAGCTTGCCACTCTTTTAGTTGTTCTGCTAAACGTTTCTGTTCAGCTTCTAACGTCTCACGCTCTGTTATCAGCTCTTGAATTTGCTCATCAGAAAGTAAACTCACACCCTCAGCTTTTGCTTTCAGGTGATTAAGCGACTCTTCACTCGATTTAAAGTGATCGTAAATACGTTCTGAAATCAGGCTATAGACTTCAGTACCAGTAAGTTCTTCCAACAATTCGGCACGATCATTCGCGTTAGCATTTAAGAAGGCAGCAAATTCGCCTTGAGAAAGCATGATCGACTTAGTAAAGCGAGAGAAGTCGAGACCTGTCACCTGCTCAACCAACTTGGTCTTCTTGGTTAGCATGGTTTCTAAGACTTTATCAGTGTCTGCATCTGCAAATTCACATGTTGGCGTTTGCAGTGCACCATCGTGCTTGCCGCGAGCTCGCTTTTGGTGGAAGTTAGAACGATAAGTTTTTCCCTGTACTTCAAATTCAAGTTCTGCGAAGCACTCACCTGTACCGCGAGTCATCAGCTCGTTATTGCCTTTAGCTATGCTTTTCAAACGAGGCGTGCGGTGGAATAGCGCTAAACAAATTGCATCCAGAATAGTCGTTTTACCCGCACCCGTTGGGCCCGTTATTGCAAATAGGCCGTTTTCTGCAAACGGTGATTGGGTGAAATCGAGCTTCCAACGCCCTTTCAAAGAGTTCAGGTTTTCAAATTCTAGGCTTAAAATCTTCATACTCGTTACTCTTCTACTTTGTTTGTTGCTTGAGCGCTTTCAGACACTTCGACCATGACTTGCTTAAACTTCACCGTCATTCGCTCTAAACGCGCTTTTTCAGATTCAGTTTCGAACTCTTCTAAGGCAATACGCTTGGTAAACACGTCCATTGGGCTAAGTTCAGACAGAGTTTCTGCTGATTCTTGCTCCAACGCTTGGTTGCGACGCTCTCTTGCACGGCGCAGTTGAAGTACTTCCACATTCAAGCCTTCAGTCAATGCACGCATACGTTCTTGTAGATCAGATAGGTAATCTTGAGCCTGAACCTCTATCGACAACCACACGCTTTGTTCGTCAACCAAACCAATATATTGATTCAGTTGAGATTCTATCTCGCTCAAGTCGCCTTTAATTTCCGCCAACGGTTGGAAAGTTGGAACGGCTAATTGAGAAATCGTTCGTTTGCCTTCAGAAAACTCAACCACGCACACCTGCTTCTGAGATTTAAGCTCATCAAAGCTCAGTGGGATTGGAGAACCGGAATAACGAATGTATTCACGCTTAGCCACCACTTGAGGACGATGAATATGACCAAGAGCAATGTAGTCAGCATCTGGGAAACCATCCGCAGCAAAGCCATCTAGGTTACCAACGTAAATATCACGTACAGAATCTGACTGTTGAACGCCCATCGCAGTAAGGTGTCCCGTAGCAATAATCGGCATGTGTTCATTGTTTTCATAGTTAGCGCGCTTAGCGACCGCCGCTTCATAAACACTTTGGTAGTGCTGCTTGATGGCATCGCCAAGCTGTTTTTGACGCTCTACGCCAGAAACACCGGCTTGACTGGTCAACACATCACGTGGGCGGATAAAAGGAATGGCACACACCAGCGCTTCTACATCGCCCTTTTTACCCTTGAGTTCAACAACCTGAGTCGCATGATCTTCGTTGGTATTTGGGATGACGTCAGCCCCCATGTATTTGAGCAGCTGTTGTGTCTCTTTGAGAACCGAAACGGAATCGTGGTTTCCGCCTAGCAGTATCAATTGACAGCCAATCTTGTTCGAATCGACGACAAACTTGTTATACATCTCACGAGCGTAACTTGGTGGCGTACTGGTATCGAAAATGTCACCAGCAACGATGATCGCATCGATGTCATGTTCAGTAACTTGCTCAAGTAACCATTGTAAGAAACGTTCATGTTCATTCTTACGGCTTTTGTTGTAGAAGTTTTGGCCAAGATGCCAATCGGACGTGTGAAGAATCTTCATTGCTGCTCACTGGAAGTCGGTAATACCTATAATCTACCAAAATCGCCCATACAATTCCCTTTTATAAGCTTGTGAAAAGCAACTAATTTTACACATGAACGCATCATGGGTTATAGCTACAAAAAAGCCGCTCATAATCAGAGCGGCTTTCGTATCAACTATAAACAATTTCAGATCTCAACAGGCGTTAGAAATTGTAAGAAGCACCCAGTGTTACTGTGCTAAATGCTACGTCTCGGCTGCTTAGACGTACTTTATTACCGTTAATATAAGCGAAGTTTTCAACGTTCACGGCGTCAGCTTGGGAGATCAGACGAAGTGTTAGGTTCTCTACTGGCGTGTATTCAACACCAACACCGAAGTGGAAGCCTGCGCCGGAGTCATCACCATAGAAAGCACTGTTGCTCGAGTTCAAATCTACGTAGCTTAAACCCGCTAGTACAAATGGACGGATTGAGTTATCGAAAGTGTAACCAACATTCGCAGCTACTGAGAGAGACGTTGGTGAAAGCTTCTTTTGACCAAATAACTCATAATCAGCGTAGTCCGTATAGCCTAGTTCGATACCGACAATACGGTTGAACTGATAACCGCCGTAAAGGTTGTAACCCATGCCGTCAGAATCTAAATTAGCGCCACCGTCCGTGTCTGAATCTTGATATACACCAAGGCCAGCACCAATGTATGGACCGCCCTCAATACCAGCAGCAAAAGTAGGAAGTGAAACCAAGCCAACTAGGCCTAATAGAAATGTTGATTTAAGCATGAAAATACCCTTTTTAGTTTGTCCCACAGCACCGTTCATCAACTATTAATAGGTTTCCGACACTATTCCAACGGTTGCGATACTGTTTAAAATAAATTATTCAAGCGACTTCTAATAAACAATAAAACACTGTTCATTTGCGAAGTGATTGGGAAATTATCACGACAATTTTCATTCACCAAGCGAATAATTCATAAATTTTATAGAGTCTTATTTATGAGACAAAATAGATCAAAACCTTAAAGATGAGTAAAATTCATAGTATTAGCATTGTATCAATTATCATAAAACAAATATAAATCAGTTATTTATAGAAAATTCAATCATATAGAGTGGTTTGTATATTCTAGCTATTACTTAATACTCCCCTTTCTGGAAAACAAAAAAGCTCACGCTATTTTTTAATAGAGTGAGCTTTAATTTATCCTTTCAAATTATTCAGAACGAAACACTATTAAAATATATTTAAAATAGTGAATGTAATATTAATGAGCTTCAGCAAGGCTTGCCAAATAGGTATTCGTTAAATAGAAGCCACTAAACTTTTCCACAAAATCTTGAGGTACCGTTTTCTCCGTTAAGCCCGACTTAATCAAAGCGCTCTGCCACGCTTGCACTTTAGGAAAACCTTCTAACATATCAAAACCTGAACGTTCTTTTATCACCGATGCACGGTGTAATAGTGGTAGCCAAGCGATATCGACATTTGAAATGTAATTACCTTTAAAGAACTGTGTATCGCCTAATTTATTTTCAGCTTTAAGAAACGCTTTTTGAAGATTTGCCAAACGCTTATCAAACGTATCTTTGTCTTTACTTCCCATCGTTCCGCATTGTGGCATGTAATGTTTGCTCGCTTGATATGACCATGCTCGGTCCAATGCTTTTTGCTCGGCTGTTACCTCTTCAATAGGTGCGTATTTATCGTCAAGGTATTCAACAATCGCATCAGATTCAAATAATACGGTGTCATCTTCAGTCACTAGCACAGGCACTTGACCATTTGGAGAAATATCCAAAAACCACTGTGGCTTGTTGTTAAGCTCTATGTATTCGATTTCAAACGGCACTTTTTTCATAACTAGAGCCCCCATTACACGTTGAACGAATGGGCAGTTTTTAAAGCTAATCAGTTTAATCATTGTTGACTCCGTATCAGGTCATTAATTTGTATTTACATCCCTAAGACGAGCGTCATCAACAAAAGACGAAGTCTAATTCTATTTTTCTAAAAATTAAGAAATGTAGCCACTTAAACGATTAAAGAAATTGCTATAGATGCCATTATTACACCCACAACAAATTCCAATACCTTCCAGGCTCGCGGGTTCTTAAACATCGGAGCCAAGAAACGCGCACCAAAGCCAAGAGAAAAGAAGAACACAAAAGAAGCCGATACCGCTCCGGCTCCAAATAACATCTGATTAGGTTGATATTGCGTGGAGATGGAGCCTAATAGCACCACGGTGTCTAGATAGACGTGTGGGTTTAACCAAGTAAAAGCTAAGCACATGGCTGCAGCTTTGATTAGTGAATCATTGGCTTGCGCAGTCGCCTCTAGCGCATGATTTTCAGTGAATGCCGAGCGGAAACTTAAAAATGAATACACGCCCAAAAACATTGCCCCACCATAACGAGCAATCAGTTCGATTTGAGGAAACTGCTGAACAATAGCTCCGAAGCCTGTGACGCCAAAACTAATCAGCAACGCATCAGAGACAGCACACACAGTACAAATGACCAAAACATGTTGGTTCTTTAAGCCTTGCTTGAGTACAAAAGCATTTTGAGAACCTATCGCAAGTATCAGCGAAAGTCCAAGGGAGAAACCGGCAAAATAAGTCGTCATGATAAGTGGTTATTTCTAGTTAATAGCTAAAGTCGTTCGTGTAAATATTATCTGATTTATGCGTCTTGTTAACAAGCAGCCCAATAGCCGAGGGGGGATGCATTGAGTCATACCCCTGCCTTTCTGACTTCATCATCTAAGCTCTAGCTTAATAAATAACAAAATAATCAATTGATTTTAAAGTAAATTTATCCACCAAATTCATTTTATAAATATTGTTTTTATTAATAGAATTTAGCTCAAACTTTCAACCTTAAAAATCGATCACAGTGAGATCTCAATACCATTTCATTGACCAAGCGAATGATAGAAATCTAATTGCATATTACCTTTTGACAGTTTTTTGAACGGGCTTTTCCCGCTCTATCGACTGGCTTTATGTGCTTAGACATAGCCTTATACAAGCCAGTTAGTCACATAACTATAAGGACGCAACACAGATGAAACACGGATACCGACTTACTACTCTCGCTTTAGCTATCATAGCTTCCGCACACGCCACCGCTTCAACAGTTAAAGAAGACGGCGTTACACCGCAGATTGTCAATTCACCTTTCATACAAGACGTAAAAGGTACGATTGTTGAAGATTACTCTAAGCAAACCATTCAACCATCTTTGTTCTCAATGAGAATGATGAGCTCTGCTGATTCACAGCGCGGCGATTGGTTCAATCTATCTGCGAGCTACACAAGGCTTCAAGGCGTAGGTTCTGACGTGGTATATGACTACCTTATGCCACCACTAAAGCCAGAGCCAGTGATCGTGGCTGTGCTTGATTCGGGCGTTGATGTGGAACATGAAGACCTCAAAAACAAACTTTGGACGAACAAAGGCGAGATCCCAGATAACGGTATTGATGATGACGGCAATGGTTACATCGATGATATTCACGGATGGAACTTTCTCGGAAACTCTTTAGGAATTAACGTTGATCAAGATACATTAGAGGTCACACGAGAATACAAGAAATACCTGAAACTTAAAGAAAATGGACATTGGATTCCGCGTAAAAAGCGTAAGTACTATGAAGGCGTAGAGTCTGACTACCTCTCCTCTTTAAAAGACGACCAAGATGTGTTAAATCGTGTCACTACAGCGATTGACCAAGCCAACGAATACAAAGAAGAGATTCTACAATACGTTGATCAGAAAGACTTTTCGACTAATGGTTTAAAAACGCTATTAGATAACGAAAACGCTAGCGTTGTTGCAGCGGCGCAAGGTCTTCTTAACCTATTTGAATCTTGGTACTCATTTGAATATTTGGAATCTCGCCGTAGCCGCTATCAAGACTCTTTAGACTTCCATTTAAATCTTGATCTCGATACTCGTCGCGACATTGTTCTAGATGACATCAATAACCCTTGGGAAAAAGGCTACGGTAACAACGATGTTAAGGGGCCTGTTGGCTCTCACGGCACTCACGTAGCTGGTATCATCGCTGCTGAACGCGGCAACTTTATTGGTATCGATGGTGTTGCGGACCATGCTCAGATAATGGCAGTGCGTATGGTGCCAAATGGGGATGAGCGAGACAAAGACATTGCCAACGCTGTTCGTTACGCTGTCGATAATGGCGCAAAGATCATTAACATGAGTTTTGGTAAAAGCTACTCACCTCGCAAGTACATCGTTGACCATGCATTCCGCTATGCCGCTCATAAAGGTGTGCTGATTGTTCACTCTGCGGGTAATAGCCGTAACGACAACGACATCAAACCAAGCTTTCCTAACCGCTATGCTAAGCACTACCGTTCAAAGCCTATCTCAACATGGTTAGATGTAGGTGCATCTGCAAAATACGCAGATCAAAGTTTAGTCGCAAGCTTCAGTAACTTCGGTCAAGAGTCAGTCGATGTATTTGCTCCTGGATATCGCATATTATCAACAACACCGGGTAACACTTACGGTTCGAAAAGTGGCACTAGCATGGCAGCACCTGTAGTTTCGGGTATCGCGGCATTAGTATGGTCTCGTTACCCTGATCTAACAGTGAAAGAGCTGAAATCGCTATTAATGAACGAATCAAAAGCCTATCCAGAATTGCTTGTTAAAAAGCCTTCTAGCCCGACAGATTTAGTGCCTTTCACCACCCTATCGATTTCCGGAAGCGTGGTTGACGCTGAAGCGATATTCACAGAGTTAGAAACACGCTAACGCTATCCTATCTATTGATTCATTAAGAAGAAAGGTTGCTCAGAGCAACCTTTTTGTTTTTTAGTGCAGCAAAAGAGATTCCAGATACCTCGTTCCTCGATTCTGGAATGACGGGAGGAAATAGCGTGAATTTTGTATTCGTCATTCCCTATAGTGAGGAACAAACGTGATAAGGAGCCTCACTGTGCGATAAAAGATTCCGGATACCTCGCTCCTCAGCTCTGGAATGACGACAAGAAATAGTAAGGGGTTGTATTCGTCGTTCCCTACAGTGAGGAACGAACGTAACAAGGAGTCTAGCTTTGTGGTAACAGATTCCAGTTACCTCGTTCCTCGGTTCTGGAATGACGACAAGAAATAGTAAGAGTGTTGTATTCGTCATTCCCTATGGTGAGGAACGAACGAGATAAGGAACCTCACTGTGCAATAAAAGATTCCAGACACCTCGCTCCTCTATTTTGGCATGACGCGAGGAAATAACACGAATGCTTTATTCGTCATTCCCTACAGTGAGGGACGAACGTGATAGGGAATCTCGCTTTGCGGTAAGAGATTCAAGACACTTCGCCCCTCGGTTCTGGAATAACGAGAGGAAATAACGTGAATGTTTTATTCGTCATTCCCTACAGTGAGGGACGAACGTGATAGGGAATCTCTTTATACGGTGTAATTCTACTAGGCCATATTTAGCGCAATTCGATACTCATAAACTGGCTGTAAGGATCTAATTCATAATCCGCAAAGGGTTCACAGTATCCAAAGCCAAACTTCTCGTATAGATTGCGCGCAGGCTTGAAGTATTCCTCAGAACCTGTTTCCAAGCTTATTCTTTGATATTGGCGGTTAGAAGCAGTATCCAGAACGTGCTGCAAGAGTTTGCTCGCCACTCCGGTATTACGAGCAAACTGAGAAGTTCGCATCGATTTAAGCTCGGCATTTTGGGCATCCAACTCTTTAATAGCCACACAACCCAATAATTGACTGTCTTTCCATGCACTGAAAAACGTAATCTCTGGTGATCTCAAAGCATCAAGATCGAGTGCATGCACGCTTTCTGGTGGCGACGTTGCATACATGTCCGCTAAGTGCTCTTCTAATAGCCGAATTACCTCTCCGCCTGACAAATCATCAATTTTTATTTTCATAACGCTTTAATTATCCTTAATAAAATTTTAATCCGTTTTCCATTCAGTAAAATTACGCTAGTGTAGTTAAATGATGAATATCATACTTTGCATATAGAGTCTCGCTGTATTTACCGTGTCTATCAGCGATATACCCAAATTAATGCAAAGCACCATTTTACGGTAGAGATTAATTGATCAGACCGATATGAGTATCCAATTAGACTTAACGACAGCCTTACCTTGCCAGAACTTCGATTCTGCCCAAGGCTACATTACCCTCCAGGATCATCAGGTCATTGATGTCGACGATAATATAGCGACCCTATTTGGTTACGATGACCGAGAGTCGCTATTAAAGAATGTCGATTTCGTTTATTCCATGGTACCAGAGAGTTACCATGGCGCTCTTCGTGAACGTTACCTCACAGCCATTAAAGGCCAGCTTCAGAAAGGCAAACTGTATAAGGACGTACCTATCAATGGGCGTACTCTATCCCTATTTAGCCTAGCGCACGTTATTAAACTCAATGACCGCCCTGCTCTTCGAGTCATGATCATCGATATCACATCTGTAGTTGCCTCTGAACGTAAACACCAAGAGAAAGACCACATGTATCGCACTCTACTGAAGAGTTCGAAACAAGGTGTACTCATTCATCAGAACTTCAAACCACTAATGGTTAACCAGGCTTGGGTCGAAATGCAGGGAGCTGATTCAATAGAGCAAGTGCTAGCTATGGACTCTGTTATCTCAATCATCCCGCCCGACAATCGAGTCAGCGCGCTAAAACGTAGCCAGAGTATTATGGCCGGTCACACTCCGAGTTTTAGTTCAGTGGTCAAAAACCGTTGCCTTGATGGAAGCAAAAAATACTTCAATATTTACGACAACATCATCTATTGGGAAGGTGAAAAAGCAATTCAAGTAGTGGTCGAAGATGTCACTAGTAAAGTCGCACTAGAAAAAGAGTTAATTCATCGTGCACTTCACGATGACCTTACGCAGGTATTAACTCGTCAGGCGGTTTATGACTGGCTAAAAAAACCGACCAACGCCCAAACTAATATGTCTTGCTTGCTACTCGATATTGATGACTTCAAAAACGTGAACGACCAATTTGGACATAGCGTCGGTGACACTGTCATTCGAACACTCGCAGCCATCATCAAGAAGCATGTCAAAGCTCTAAATGGCGTTGTTGGCCGCTGGGGTGGTGAAGAGTTTATCGTGTTCTTCCCAAAATCTGTTACATGCCACGCAACCGCACTGTCTACGGCAGAGTCTCAAGCAAGAATTGTAGGTGAACGTATCTGTGAAGAATTTCGAAACCATCAGTTTATCGGTTTTAACCGGAAAAAATTCAAAACAAGCGTCAGTATTGGTATTACCGACAGCTGTGTCGTTCGTACCACTCGCTCCCTCAACACGCTCATCAGAGTAACGGATGAAGCGCTTTATAAAGCGAAAGCTAATGGTAAAGACAGAGTGTCATTAAACCCTGAAGGCGCTTGTGTAGAACCTAGCTAATGATCTAGAACGCCCCACTTCAGACTTCCACTCTTACCCGAAGAATCTAGACAGTATAAATAGATAAATTTAATTAAGATTTTCTTGTTATTTTCAAGTTCTAGTTTACTATGCGCCACCCCAATTTTTTCAGCAAATGCTGCAGGCAAACATGTCCGCCAACGCGCTCTATACCGACCTATCCGGTTACTATGATTTAATGTGTGTTGATATTGACTACAAAGCGCAGAGTCACTGCGTTCGTAGGCTACATCAGATTTTTGGAAATGAAGGAAAAACTCACCTAGATCTTGGGTGTGGTACTGGTCCACACGTTCGTCACTTTATCGATTATGGCTATCAAAGTAACGGGCTTGACCTGAACCAACCCATGCTAGACATTGCTCAAGTTCGCTGTCCTGAAGCTAACTTTTCTGTACAAAACATGAGTAATTTCGAAGTGTCAGAACCGTTCGACCTCATCACTTGTTTTTTGTATTCGATCCACTACAACGATGGTATCGAGAAGTTAAAAGAGTGCATCGCAAGCGTTCACAAAGCCTTAAATCAAGGTGGCGTGTTCTGCTTTAACGTGGTCGACAAAGATAAGATCAGTAATGATCTGTTTGTTCGTCATACTACCAATCAAGAACAGGACGATTTTACCTTCCGTTCAGGCTGGTATTACTCGGGTGAAGGCGACAAGCAGGCATTGAAGCTCAGCATCGAGAAAACTACGGCTGGTGAGACTCAGGTCTGGAATGACGAACACCCTATGGTGGCGTTCTCATTTAGAGAGTTGATTGAGATATTGAAAACCTACTTTGAGGTTCATATCTTTGAACTTGACTATGACAAGCTTTTACCTTGGGATACACATTCAGGTAATGCACTCATTGCGTGTGTGAAAAGCTAGTTTACTTCTCGTACAACGTTAGCGCTCACGACAAAGTGCCTAGATCAAAAGAACCCACAAACGTTACGTCATGTGGGTTCTTTACTTTATGGTGATTTACTTATCAAATCAGATTGATTAGAAGTCAGCCGTCATGCCTACGTAGTAAGTACGTGGTTCTTCAACATAGCCCATATTTTCAAGCTCTTGAGATACCGCTTCGTCAGTCAAGTTTGTGATACCTGCTCGTAGTCGCACCGAATCATTCACGTTGTAAACCGTACCGATGTTCAACGTTGTGTACGCGTCTTGTGTTAGGTCCGTTTCGATATTACGTTCACCACGGTAACGTGCACTAATAAAGGTATTCAGATCGTAGGTTGGATTCCAGCTAAGTTTAACCAAACCTGAATGCTTGTAGCGCTCTAGCAACTCTTCACCCGTTGATTTGTCTTCTGTGTCTAGGAAGGTGTAGTTACCAGAAATGCCCCACTCGTCCGTGATCTGGAATTGACCAGTAAGCTCTGCACCTTGAACTACAGCCTCTGACACGTTTGTGTAAGTACGCTTACCATTTACATAACCCGTTGAGCTTGAACTATCAGCACATCCTTTACCAGACTCAAACATTCCACCGTTCTCACAGTAGGTTTCATCACGCTCAATTAGGTCATTGATTTCATTACGGAACAAGGCACCTTCAACATTCCAACGAGGCTGACTGTAAATTGCAGCGATCTCATAGTTCAAACTGGTTTCTGGTTTAAGATCTTCATTACCATGTAAATCACATACGCCTTTACAGCTGTTAACTGTGTAGTCGGCCTGATTTTGAGTTAATGTTGGTGCTTTGAACGCCTTACCCACACCACCTTTGATGATTAAGTCATTCGTTGTTTGGTGAACTAGGTACACACGAGGGCTAAACTCTTCGCCGTATAGTTCGTGTTTATCTAGACGGCCACCAATTGTCGCTGTTAGTTGATCCGTCATCAGCCATTGATCTTGAATAAACAATGCACCTTGGTAAGCCTCCGACGTGCCGTTAGCTAAGTTTTCTTTGTTTGTGAGCTCACTTAACTGGTAATCCATACCAAACGTGACTGTGTGATTTTCACCCAGATAAGTCGTAGCCGAAGCTTCGACAATTTGGGTCAACTCTTCGACATCACTGCTGTAGTTATTGCCTAAATCAGCCGCGTCACTGTCTGTTACATTTTCACGCGAGTAGCGAACTTGTGTATCACCCCAGCTCCAAAAGCCACTGTGTGTTATCGCTTGGCTGTTACGCACAACCTTACTATCAATTGGATTTGCACCTGTGGCATATTCAGCCAAACCATCACGTTGGTCGTCGCTGTAACCAAAATCTAAATCTAAAGTTTGATTATCTGTTGCATGCCAAGTCAATGTGCCTAATAGGCTCAAAGTATCACGACCTTCTAGTGCCGTAACGTCCTCTCTGTCGTGACCTGAAGAATGAATGCCTGAGTATGGCTGCCATGCATCACGACTGGTTTGGTTAATAGAAAAGCGGGCAAACAACTCATCTTCAATCAAAGCACCTGAAGTCGTTAGACCTACAGATTGCTCCTGCCCGCCATTGCCATCCATTGGTGATGAGGTATCCATGCTCAATGTCGAGCTCCACTCATTGACTGGAGCCTTGGTGATGATGTTGATGGTGCCGCCCATACCATCTGAGCCGTAAAGTGCTGACATTGGGCCACGGATGATTTCAACACGTTCGATTGACTCAACAGGGATAGTAGAAAGGTCGAAGTCGTTACCGCGGATGATGGCACTTGCCGAACTTAAGCGACGACCATTCACCATGATAAGCGTGTAGTCAGAATCCATACCACGAATAGAGATCATTTGGCGCCCTGCTCGTGTGCTATCAAAGTCAGACTCAACACTCGTCGAATCGGCAACTATGTCAGCCAAAGTGATGCCCGGGCTGTCTTCAATATCTTGAGCAGTAATAACAGACATAGACGCTGGAGCTTGTTTCAGCGCCATCTCTGTACGAGTGGCGGTAACAACCATTTGCTCATCGGTTGCCTGCGTTTCTTCTTCAGCCAAAACACTAGCTGGAAGTGACGTACAAATAACAGCGACTGCGATCGATAAAGGCTTACGAATAAAAAGGGAGCTCTCAGACATGATATTCATTCTTATATGTGATTGGTAATGATAATGGTTTGCATTAAATAGCCAATCACCACTCTAATCAACGAAAGTTTCATACCAAAAACTGATTATCGCTATTCAACATTCACATAAGGATTAAATCTATATTCATTTTGACGAGGAGCTCGCACATACATTCACAACCTCAATGCATTAGGTGTACAACTCTTTGAACAATTCGCGTATCCAACGACACATTGGATCATTATGAAAACGTTTATGCCAATACAAATACACATCTTCAGACGCACTTCTTATTGCCTTAGGTACCCTTTTACAGACCAAGTTACGCTGTTTTGCAGCTTGAGACGCGAAAGGCGTCGGTAGGTGAAAAATGATGTCTGTCGTCTCTGCTATATCCGCTGCAATATTGAAATTAGACAATTGAATCGGAATCGATAGCTGACGCTGCTTATCAATTAAACCGAGATCTTTGAATCGATTTTCAATCGAAAGCTTCTTATCGCCTTGGAGTGAAATCTGCCCGAGCTGGCTATTCAACAAGTCATCGACCGTGATCTCTTTATCAGCCAACGGATGGTCCTTGCTCATTAACAAACGATAATCACGGCTAATCACGAACATTCGATACAGGTTTTGCTCTGAACTTAGCGGCTCATGAGTCGATAACACAAAGTGCGCGTCACCGGACAGCAAGGGCTCGAAATGACGCTTAGGAATAGAATCGATATCAACGACCATATTTGGTGCTTGTTTGCGGATCTCTGCGACTACTTTAGGTAATAAATGCGAAACCTGTGGCACCAAACCGAAGAAACGTACAGTGCTATCACTCGTTTGTGGTTCAAAAACATCACCATGAACTAACTTCTCTAAACGAGTAAGCACTGAGTTTAGATCTTGCTTAATGGCTTCTGCTTTTGGTGTTAGCTCGTAGCCATAAGCCGCCCTTACTAACAGATCATCATTAAACACGGTTCGTAGTTTTTGAAGCGAGCGACTGACCGTAGGTTGACTCATGTCCAACGCTAAGGCTGTGTTTGAGACATGCTTTTCTTCGAGAAGGTGTTTGAGGATAACTAATAGGTTGAGATCGACTTGCGCAAGATTCATTATTTAAATATTCACAAATTTGAAAATTCAGAAGTCGAATAGTGCTATTACACGCTAAGTAATACAATTGATAATCACTCTTATTTTGATCTTAAGCAAAATTAACTGACGTCTTTAGCTACGTAAGTAATATCGATCGAGCTTGAACGAATAGTCGTTCTGTATCATCAATAAAAAAGAGAGGCATATAGCCTCTCCCTTCATTCACTTTAAAACTACGTTTCGTAGCCCATTTTCTTTATAGGATTAAAGTTTAATCCACGCATCTTGCCAGTATTGGCTATCGCCAGGTGCATACGAAGCACTTGCACACCACGCCGTGTAAGGCCAAGGTTTACATTCGTACAAACCATTGTCGCTACCTACCACGATGTCGCCTGCTTCGTAGTTAGTACCAGCTGCATACGGAGGGTAGTTACCCGGAGGAGGTGTTGTTCCACCCTCTTCTTTTACTGAGAACGAGTTATCCACCATCACCACTTCGCCATCTGTCGCAGTTCCAACCACTTCAAGCTTGTACTGACCTTCTGTAATATCATACAGGTCCATCGTAACCGTGCGGCTATCAGTTAGGTTGACGTTGGTCTGTTCAACCACAGAGCCCGTGCTATTAATCACCTTTGCGATTACATCAAGCGCTTCATTCGACTCCAATGTGAACTGGATACGTACATCGCCATTATCCAAAATGTATTCAGACTGCAGACCAGAGACGCTCAGTTCTACGTCACCACCTGGACCTGGGTTACCACCACATGAACTGTCTGAAGCTTTCTTCCAAACGCCCCACTCACCTGTTGTTCCCGGCTCTTCACCACGAGTGTACCAACCCGCCACCCAAGTTGCTCCATCATGAGATACTTGGTCACCTTCGACATAAACTGTATTCGCATCCCATGCTGCTGCGCAGTTTGAACCGTCGGTCACAGTCACTTTACGTTCAGCTGTAACGGTTTGATTTGCACTATCTGTTACTCGGTAAACAAGCGTGTAGTTACCTATCTCATTCACATCAACACTACCAGTGTGTGTAATTGAACTTGTTAGGTCACCGTCTTCAGCATCATTCGCTGTTACACCCGCCATTGGGTCGAATGCATTGCCAAGCACTACAGTAGTATCCGACACGCCATCGAAAACAGGTTTTTGGCTGTAAACTTCTACCGTTCTTGCCTTGGTTGTTTCATTGTTGTCGCTGTCTTTTACGCGGTAAGTCAGCACATAAGTTCCAATAACACTGGTCTCGACATAACCTTCAACATCAATTGATGAGGTTAAATCGCCATCTTCTTTATCTGTTGCTGTCACGCCTTCCATCGGGTCAAAAACAGAGCCGTGAAGAACACGTGTATTCTCAACACCTTTCAACACAGGCTCACCTTCAACCGGTGGCGGTGTCACTTGGCCGTGAACAAATGGACCGTAGTCTTTAATGAATTGTTCGTTGTATGCTTGTCCAGCTTTGTTGGTGCCCATATCCCAGTTGATAGACCATGTCATTACACCGCGTAAAGGCTGACCTTGAGCAGTTAAACTATCGAACGCGTCATATAGGTCTTGTGGCTCTTTCACAAAACCGGTTGCCGCAGCATCAATGCTCGAAGGGATACCAAACACAAGCTTATCGTGTGGGATCTTGTGGAAACCACGGGTACCGTTGATTAGAGAGTCAGAGATGTAGTAAATGAACTCTTCTTTTAGCTCATCGTTGTTTTGAGCAATCCAGCCTACACCGTCAACCCAGATGCCGTCGCCACCTTGGTTATAAAACTGCGGGTTGATCCAATCGTAGTAACCTTCCAAGTTATCGATGTAAGGAACATACTTACCACCCGTCGTTAGGTACGGGAACTCTGGCGCCATAGTAATAAGGAAGTTTTTGCCTTCTGCGCGGTAGTGATCTTTCACGAGCTTCAGCGCATCTGGAATAACGGTTTGGTTGTTTGCAGCAGTGACGGCCGCTTGTTCAAGGTCGATGTCTAGACCATCAAAGCCATAGCGCTCCGTGAGACGAATGATCTCATCAGCAAAGGCTCTTTCATCACCTGTTTCTAACTCTACGTGTGCATCTGCACCACCCAAAGCCAACAGTACAGAGCGTCCTTGCTTGTTGAGTTCTGAGATTTGGTCAATAAATTGTTCTTCTGAAAGCCCAACCGTTGGGTCCAGTTTAAAAGTTGGGATTCGACCATCCGCTACATCGTACACTTTCATGAATGATACATTCACGATGTTGTACATCGGGTTCACTTCATCCAATGTCACGCAAGGTGCATTACCACCTTGATAACCTCCGCCATCACACCAATTGTGCCAATAACCTACCACGACTCCTGAATCTGGATTCGTCATGTCAGATCCATTTGCATAAACCGCTCCCGACATGGCCGCCATGCCGACTGATACTGCTAATTGTAGAGCTTTACGTTTTAACATTAGTCCCACTTCCTTACTTAACAGCTGTGCCAATCACAACCGAACCAATTCATTTTAATCATGAATATTTATAGAGAAGTAATGGAATTTATAGGAAATAACGACCTTTGATTTAACTTGTGATTTTAAGTCACAGATTGAATATTAGAATCAATATGATTTTGACTTTTCATTCAAATTAAAATGCGAAATACGCTCTTTTTTATTAGTTTATATTGACCATGCAAATATATTAAACACCGTTAATTCACGAGTAAAATTAAGCATTACATACGGATAAACATCGTTGACAGAACTGAATAAAAGCTCTAAAGATCATGATATTTAAGGCTTTTTTATTTTGCGAGTGATGTCACCAAAATCTGTAAGTGGCTTAATTGGACGTACAAGCCCAATTAAACCCCACATATAAATTTCTACACTAATAAATCAACAAAAATATAACATCACAATTATTTTGAATGGCCTGAATAATAGCTCTCTATTCGTTCAATAAGGCTCAACTTATCCACTTCTTTCAGCGAATTTATTCCTGCAGCGGCTTTCCTTCCGCCCCCAGTATCAAAACTCGAACAAATTTCATCTGCGCCAACTCTGTTTGATAAAGGCGCTCTTAGGCTCACAGTATAAGACTGAGCATCAGTGTTTTTTGTTAACACCGCTTGTGCTCGAGCTGGGTCTTGATTCACTATTTCATTGCTAAACACGCCACTGATTCGTCTAGCCCAAGTCTCTGCAGGCAATTCGAACACGCGCGCGACTTCGCTCTCATAGATCGGAGTAAGGTTTGATAATTGTTGGTTGTCCGTTTTATAAGCGGCACGAAGTTGATAAAACACGGAATCTTTATCATCCAAGAGATCGAATGGGTTCGAATATTGATAAAGCGCTTGGTAAAGCTCAGTTGGTGAAAAGTGCAGATCACTCAGTGACGCGCCATAGCCGTTATAGTTGATTAGCGTGCCTAGTTCTTCCAAAAAGTCAGTTTGAGGTTGGTCAAACCCATTTGTTAGCGCTAATCGTGCAGCCACCGCTTTTAAATTATCACCAAACGCAGCTGCTATTGCCCACGCTACATATTCTCCCTTGAGTTTTTGGTTGATCAAAAGACTTGTGCAACATTCCGGCGCTGTATTAATGAGAGTCTCAAGGTAATCAGACTTTGGGATGTCCCCTGTACGGTGATGATCGCAGTAAAAGACAGTAATCTCATCAGCAAGCAGTGATTGTAATGCGGGTAGATTTTTCTCCATCGACACATCTAAAACAGTCACCGATGTAACATCACTTTGGGGATTATGTTCCGTTAGTTGGGTAACAACCTGCGAGACCAGCTTGATATCGCGTTTCACCCCCGTGATTAAAGTGCTCTCTTTAGGCTCATGTAGGCGCAGTTGAAGCAATGCGATGATGCCATCTGCATCTCCGTTGAATACGTCGTAATGCATTTTGTTCCTCTTCCCGTGAGATTCAGCCATCCACGATAAAGCAATGTGTATAGCTTGTATCGTGAAGGTATAACTTAGCTTAATAGACGATGTTTATTTTAACCTTATTTCATAGATACTTAAGTCCGATTTGGAATGCCTTATTCTTAACCCTCTATCTTCGCATTTGTCCATACCTTTCAAATACAAAAAAGGCGCAGACAATCTGCGCCTTTGGTTTTAGTTATTTTGGTGCTTAATTAGGACGTTTTGAACTGTGCGACTGCTTTATCCATTTCATGGGCTTGCTCTGCTACTTTGTCTACTTCAACTAAACAATGCTGTGCTGAGGCATTGTTATCGTGTGAGATGGCATTGAGTTCCGTGATGGAATCACTCACTTGTGCCATCACAGCACCCTGCTCTTCTATTGCAGACGCAATGCGTTCAGAGTTACCTTGAATGCTCTGCATGTCGCTTAAAATAAGCTGTAGGCTAGCATCGAGCTCTTCTGAATCTTTAAGCGTGAGCTGGCCTTGTTGGTTACACTCGCCAATTTCAGTCATCGATGCTTGCATCTGGCTTTGAATCGCACTTACCACCGAGGTTATCTCTGTCGTCGACTGATGTGTTCTGCTTGCTAGTGCGCGTACTTCATCCGCAACAACGGCGAAGCCACGCCCTTGCTCACCGGCACGTGCTGCTTCAATTGCAGCGTTCAATGCTAGTAGGTTGGTTTGTTCAGCAATACCTTGGATGATGTTGACCGCGTCACCGATTTGATCAACATGATGGTTCAGTGAGCTGATTGAATCTTGGCTGCTTGATAGACGTTCTGACAACTGAGTAATGTTGTTGATGGTATCGACCACCACTTCACGCCCTTTGTCTGCATTCACTTTCGCTTGTTGAACGCCTTCTGCAGCAACCGAAGTGCTTTCTGAAATTTCACCAATCGTTAATACCATCTCTTGAACGGATGTTGTCATGGTTGAAGTGTGGTTGGCTTGAACTTCAAACTGTTTGATTACCGACTCAAGCTCGTCGTGCATGTTAGAGGTACTTTGAGTCAGTTGTAGAGACTTAGATTGAGAGGCAGAAATCAGGCCTTCAAGTTGGTCGAGCAACTGATTGAAGTATTGGCCTAGTGTGCTCAACTCGTCTTTACCATCAAGATGCGAACGAATCGACACATCGTTGGAATCGACAATATTACGGATCACCGAAAGCAGTGATTCAATTTTGCCAATGATAGAGCGAACAATTAACCAGCTGAATAAAATAATTGACACAAGTAATGTGACGCAAAGGATGTTGTTGATCAGCGATAGTTTGTCCATCTCCTTTTGAGTTTCTTGGTCCAGTACGGCTGAAAACTCTTTAAACTGAGTTTCAATCACGTGAGAACCCGCACGCGCTTGACCAAGCAGGCCTTCATTGTGCTTCAAGCCAATCAGTCGTTTTTGCTCGACCACTTGCTTTGCTGTTTGTAACAAAGCACTGGAACTTGATGACAGCATGCTCGGATCAAAGGTGCCCTTTTCAATCAGGTCGTTAAAAAGATAAAGCTCAACTTTTTGCTCTGGACTTGCGGCTACACTCATACGGTCTAACACTTCATGAAACTGCCCTAATAAGCCTTTGTCTCTCGCCAGTCCATAGACTTCCGTCGCCTTGACCAACTCTACAAAACTCGTGTGGTAAGCTTCGATGTCTTCACGTAAGTGTGTGCTGTTAACTAAACCCAAATCGTTCAGAACCACATTGAGTTGTGATTCGGAAGCCAAAAATTTATTGTAGTTTACGTCGAACTTATCAAGATATTTCATATCATTTCGCAACAAGAAGTCTTTCTCATTACGGCGAAGATTAAGCAGGCGAACTTCCAGCTCTTTAGTGATTTGTTTGGCTTCGCTCATTTGAGCAGTTGTATCTGCGAATTGCGAGGTGGTAAACAGCAATGAAATCATGCCGAAAATGGAAAACATTCCCAATGAATAGAGCTTTTTCTTTATATCCATAGATGTGACTCGTCTTTACTAAATTTAGGTATCTAAGGCTGGGCGTTTGACTGTGTTATCTCGCCCATGCTATTTCGTTATTTTTATCTTTTTACCAATAATGGGCGCTTTACAGAGGCTGTTTTGCCTCTATATCTCTCATTGAAAATGCAAATGAGAGCGCTCACTAAAGTTAAAATTATCAATAACACAAATTGGTACGATGTACATTAGCAAGATTATAAAATTGGGATACAAAGGTTTCTCATGTTTGATACAAACGTTAAAAACAGCCCTGACACCTTTAAAATAAAGGGGTCTGTAGATTTTCTAATCGACCCTTTTGTTTAGATGAGTTCCAAGTGGTAAGTGCTTCATTTAAATAAATAAGTCACTAATCAATGAGCGTCGTAACCACTCACCAAATCGCAAAAAGCCGACATCAACTGTCGGCTTTGTAATTAAGGTCTGCTGGCCCTAAGTATTCTGATTCAAGGGCTCATGCGCCTCTCAATGTCCACTAGCGCATTTAGTTAAACGTTTGAGTCCAAAAGCTGTGTAGCGAATAGTTTGAGTTCAGTATTAAGTGATGAGCATAACCTAAACCCATCTCGGTGTGGCTTGGGTTCATCATTGCTTGGCACGATGCAGTACGACCTGCTTGTGAACTTAAACCTGCATTGTTGCTTTGACCATATGCGTTTGTGTCTACAGGATCGCCATAACCAAATAGAGGTGTTATAGCAGAGTATGAAGCCACGCTAGATACATTGGAAAGTAAAGATTGATATTTCGAACCAGAGTTTACGAACTGTATTTTCTCTGCGTCAGCCGTGAGTTGCGCTGCAGCAGCAGTTGAATCACTCCAAGCAACCGGTGGTGCGGCATTGAATGCAATGTCGCTAGGATTCAATGTATTACACCAACGTTTTGTTGAGCGTGCACAATTGGTCGCAATTACCGCCTGGTATTTAAGTGTATCTGCATTAGAGTTAGCTGGTAAGTTAACGATCTTACACCAGCGTTGGTCAGCAACACCCTGCCCTGGCATGCCCCAAATTGCACCGTTAAGTAGCTGCACTTTATCTAAACTTTCGAAATCGATTAATGCTTCACTCGTTAGACCGCTAATATCCAAGTCGATCGTTCTTAAGCTCGATACGAATAAATGGTTACCCAATTCTTTGGCTGCGCTATTAATGTGCTCGTTTTGCATAAACGCCCAAGCGTTACCAAAATTGCTTTTTAGTCGCTGTTCATACACAAGAGCAGAGAATTGGTATGTCGGCAGAAAAACTGTATTTGAAGTCACCGAGTCTTCATAAGATACCGAGTCGATTGACTCAACAATTAAATCTTCGTTAACCACCGTATTTTTGAAAGAGTACTCATTCAATTTGTTATTAGTACATGATGCTGTGACGTTATTTCCCGCTCCATTTTTTATTAAAGCTTCATATTCTGATATCACACCATCGATATACAATTCTCTACCTTCTTTTTTTACGGCTAGGTTATTGGTTTCATAGCAGTGAAAAGCAGGAAGCTCAATTAGGGTTGGACTCGGCATATCTATATTTACTAGTGGAATATCCAATCCTGTCAAATCAAGAGTTGTGGAATTATCGATATAAGCCTTTGTATTATCGCCTATTTGATTTCCTCTTTGAAGATCTTGAACGCGTAACAACGAGTAAACAACATGAATCATATTATTATTCATTGGAATAATATCTGCGGTTTGTCCGACTAACGCTGGAACAGCCGCCTTTGAAGCGCCATTGGCTGTCGATGTCACTACTGTTTTCGGCTTTGGTGTAACGGTAACTGTTGACGGTGAAGACCCCGCAGTACTTGGGCTAGATGATCCCCCACCACCCCCACAGGCAGTTACAGATAAACCCATGACTAGTAATGATGTCGCTTGCATAAAATTCATATTTACTTTTCCTTAATCGTAAAAAATCGAGCCATGACGAGAGTAATGGTTATATTTCTTCTTAGAATTTATAGGTCCTTCGGACAAGTCTTCGACCGCCAGCATGCAATACCAAGTCGTGCACACCAACAATAAAACACCGTTCAATTGCTAACGATAATCTGACAAAGTCATATTTGTGTAAAGAATAAATACGAACATAATTCAACCATTCTCATTTGTAAGACTGATAGATTCAAATAAGAAACATCATGTTCAAACTAGATAACCAGTGATTAGAAAATAATATTCTTCTTTATTATTTCGCTATCTATCACTGAATAGCTATGTTGCTCAATGACTTAGAATTGGATGATTATTTAAGATTTATACAGAAAATTATGAATACTGTTCAATTGTAGGCGTGAAAATCGAGAATCTATTTTACTTTGTGGTCAATGACCCTATTTAACGATCTATTGTTTCTTAAATTAAGAGATATAGATAATCGAAGTGAATGTTTAATTATTTGTTAACAAATCAGGGTAACTTAACAACAAATAAACATTCGCATTTATTTGCAAAAAAAAAGGACCTACTGATTAAGTAGGTCCGTTTTATGTGTTAACCATTCATAGTCTGAAAGGAAGTATTGCCCCCTCACCCTTGGATACGAGCTGGTAACCTGCCGCGTGTTAAAAAGCTTTCACCATTTGGCTTAAGCACTTCAATAGCACCGCTTTGTCTTGTTCTTCTATGCCTTGGGTTAACTCGTTTACGAGATTTAGGTGAAGTTGGTTATGGTGAACGTGGATCTTTTGCCCTTCATCAGTCAAAGCAACCACAATTGCTCGGCGATCGGTTGGGTGTTCATGGCGTTCAATCAACTCTGCCTTAACTAACTTCTCAATTTGAACAGTAAGTGTGCCTGTTGTAATACCAAGCTTTTCGGCAAGCTCTTTCATTCTCAATGCGCCATGCATGCCCAACACTTCAATCGTATGGACCTGCGCAAGCGAGTAACCCGTTTCTTTAACAACGGATTGCTCCCACGAAGACATTTTATCGTAGAACTCAGTCAATATTTGGTTAAGCTGTTCTATGTTTTGCATGGCCGTTTGAGTGCACTTCAAGAGTAAGATGATTTATCTTATCAAACTTGGCGAGCATTTGTTTATATTCAGAAACGGATTTATCACTGATTGATTCAAGAGTAATCGCTGCTGAATAATGATGACCACTCACCTTCCACATATGAAAATCTGTCACGGAAGCATAAGGCGATAACATTTCGATCACCGAATCACGGTATTCCTGGTGGATATTTTCATCGAGTAAGATTGGGCTCGTCTGTTTCATAAGGTTCATAGTCCACTTAGCAATAACCAGCGCGCCTACCATCCCCATCACTGCATCTAACCAGTTCCAACCATAAAACTTACCAAACAGCAGTGCCACAATTGCAAGTAACGACGTTAACGTATCCGCCAAAACGTGCATGTATGCAGCGCGTAGATTGTGATCATGATGGTCGCCAGTGTGACTATGATGATGAGTATCTTCATGACTATGTGAATGACCATGCGAATGCCCGTGAGCGTGTCCATGATCATGGTCGTGATGGTGGTCGTGATGGTGGTCTCCCAACAAAAACATGCTTACGACATTCACCATAAGACCAATACAAGCGACGATAATCGCTTCATTAAATTGAATGGCTTGAGGGTTGAACAATCGATGTATCGATTCCACCAGCATCAACAGAGCCACAATACCCAAAGCAATAGCGCTGGTGTAGCCCCCTAGCACACTCACTTTACCTGTACCAAAAGAGAAACGAGCACTATCAGCATGTTTTCTTGCATAGCGATAAGCAAACAAAGTGATGCCAAACGCTGCTGCGTGCGTCCCCATGTGCCAACCATCTGCAAGCAATGCCATCGAGCCATAAACAGTACCTGCAATGATTTCGATAAACATGGTAGTGACAGTCAGTAGCAGGACATAGAAAGTGCGCTTTTCACCTTGGCTGTTATGCGAAGAGAAGTTGTGTTGGTGATGGGTTGTAAAGCTCAAAATGGTGTCCTTAGTCTTATGCTCAAAGTCGATGTAACAGATCATTCAAACTACTTTGACAGACAAGTAGTTTGACCATCAAATTAATATCGCTAAATTTAGTTTGATAATCAAACATTGTCAATGCGGTATTTCCCGTGACGTATATGGCAGCGACAAAAAAGCCCACATATAGTGGGCTTGGATTCTTCTATAGAATGCTATGCGAGCTATCTTGATAAGCTAATCAACGCTTTTCTGGAGTAATGTAATCTCATCATTCACCCAACCCAATAGCTGCTTTGTGGCTTTCGACAACACTTGATTCTGCCTCACAATGTAACCAAGACTGGTGCTAGAGAAGTTAAGTAGTGGTGTAACTTTCGACTTTAGGTGTGGCTTAGTTGATATAGCGAATTCAGGAATGATGGCAACGCCAAATCCCGCTTCAGCCCAGTCAATTTGTGCGTCAACACTGCCAACTTCCATCACTCTGTAGTTAGGAAGATTCAGACTAGGAAGTCCTTCGTCGATAAAGTCTCGAGTTCTTGTATCGTGACCCAGTAGAATTAAGGTCAGTTCAGGCTCGACTTCATCATTCTGAGTGTCATTATCCTTCGAAATATCAGAACCTTGAGACTCTAAACCATCTCCCAGAGCACACCATGAAAGCTCTTGCAGCTTGGTAAAATAAAGGGACTCGTTATGCTGCTCTTTCGCAATCACAAAACCTAGGTCTGCCTTGGCATTCTTTACCAAACTGGATGCTTGAGATGAGGTGGTATTAAGCAAGGTGAGATCGATGCCCGGGTACTGCGCTTTGAACTTCTGGAAAGGACGAATCAATAGAAATCGAGAGATAATGTCACTAACCGCAATGGTTAGCGTGCCGATTTTGAGGTCATTAATCGCATTAAGATCAGCCTGACATACCTGTAACTCAAGCAAGGTTCTTTTACTCGTTTCTAATAGTCTTTCGCCCGCTTGAGTTAGCTGAAATGGGCTTCTTTCTATGAGCTTGATACGTGTTAGCTGTTCAAGTTGCTTTAGATGCAAGCTTACATTTGGCTGCGTCATATGAAGGGCGTTAGCCGCCTTACCGAAATGTTTGTGTTCAGCTAATGTCACAAACGTGTTCAACAAATTGATATCAAGCATCGTCTTCTCTCTTGTGTTACTTCCAATTGTTCGGCACTAAAAACGCGTCACTCTCTATTTCACAGTCCCACTGCTCCGTCATTCTACGGTAAGGAACGAACGTGATAGGAAATCTCGCTTGTGGTTAAAGATTCCTGATACCTCGTCCCTCGGTTCTGGAATGACGCTAACAAATCGAGTTAGCGTCACTCTTGAATACAAGGGCCCCACTTCGTCATTCCCTACAGTGAGGAACGAACGTGATAGGGAATCTCGCTTATGATTAAGACTTTAGAGCTATATGGAATCCTTATCAAGATAATAAAGATAATTAATTTCTCTTATCTACAATGCAGCACTAACATGATTTCTCAATCAGTCAGGAGATAAACTTATGCCATCTATCGTTGTTGTGGGTGCAAACTGGGGTGATGAAGGCAAAGGCCGCATCGTCGATTTTTTAGCAGCAGAAGCATCTGCAAGCATTCGTTTCCAAGGCGGAAACAATGCAGGCCATACCGTAGTTAACGACTTCGGTACATTCAAACTGCACCAACTTCCTAGCGGTATTTTTAACCCTGACTGTACAGCTGTACTTGGCCCTGGCATGGTGATTAGCCCTGCTGCATTAAGCGAAGAGATCGCAGAAGTTCAAGCAGCAAATGTTGACGTTAAACTTGCTATTTCTGATCGCGCTACACTGTGCCTACCACTGCATGCGCTGGAAGATACGCTTGAAGAAGAGCGCTTAGGTGATGCCGCTTACGGCTCAACTCGCCAAGGTATTGCGCCAGCATACGGCGATCGCGTGATGAAAAAAGGCATCCTTGTGGGTTGGCTAAATCAACCAGAGGTTCTAGAGCAGCGCATTCAATTCATGCTTGATTGGAAGATGCCTCAACTGAAAGCCCTTTATCCTCAATGTGACTTTACTCAGACCGCTTCAGAAATGGCTGAATGGCTACTTGAAGTGACGAAAGCTTGGCGTCCGTTCATTTGTAACGTAACCGAGCCTCTTAAAGCCCTTCAAGCACAAGACGCAAACCTACTGTTTGAGGCTCAACTCGGTGCAGGGCGCGACTTGGTTTACGGTGAATACCCTTGGACAACATCATCAAACGTAACGGCAGCTTATGCGGGTATTGGTAGTGGCTTACCTGCCCTTCGCCCTGAGCGTGTTATTGCTGTTGCTAAGGCATTCAGCTCATCAGTCGGTACAGGTACTCTGGTTACTGCAATGGAAGAACAAGATAGCTTCCGGGAGAGCTCTAACGAATACGGTGCTACTACAGGTCGCCCACGTGATATGGGTTACTTCGATGCTGTAGCAACACGCAACGGTGTTGAACTGCAAGCAGCGACAGAAATCGCTCTAACTAAGATTGATTGCTTATCTGGTTTGGCAGAGTTGAAGATCTGTACTGCATACGCAGGTGAGCACAGCGAAAACCCAATTTGGCCACAAACGGCTGAGCTAAAGCCAGTTTATGAAGACATGGCGGGCTGGGATGAGGACATCACGGGTTGTCGCACTTTTGAAAGCCTTCCTCAAGCTGCGCAGGATTATGTTACTCGCATTGAAGAACTGATGGGCGTGCCAATTGTCATGGTATCGGTTGGTCCAGAACGCGACCAAATGATCATTCGAGCTTAGACAAGTTAAATAAGCCAAAAGCCCACACTGGTGGGCTTTTTCGTACCTGTTATAGGCATATAAAAGCGGTATAACCTACAACTTGTTTTTCTTGTTGCGATACATGTTTTCGTCTGAAGACTTGATCAAATTGATGATGTTCAAACTTTGAGAATCTGAAGTTCCACACCCGTAGGAAAACCCTAATGAAACATCATCATCACCGCGAAATCCTTCAATGAACTCATGAAAATCTGCACGAATTTTACGAACCAATTCACAAGCGTATCCGCGATCTTCGGAATGAATAACAACAATGAACTCATCACCACCCACTCTCGCCGGTATTGTGTTGTATTTGATGTTATTTCTGATGCACGAAGCAAAGCCAGAAATGTAATCATCGCCTTTAAAGTGCCCGTAAGTATCATTGATGTACTTTAAATTATCCAAGTCAAAATAGAGACAAACGATCTCTCCATCATCAATGTTTGCTTTGTTGAATTCATGAAAAAACCCCCTTCGATTGAGAAGCATCGTCATGATATCGAAGTGGCTGTTTTTATATAAAATCCGGCTCTCTTCTTTCAAAAGGATTTCAGACCGTAGCAAGGTTGAAATGTTCTCAATCAGGTTCACTTGGCTTTCCGTATACTCGGTTGGACTCAAGTCAAACACGAACAGGATGGCAAACACTTCTCCATCCGTGCCGCTAATCGGGATACCACAGAATGATTTGTAGTCGTCAGGTTCCTTCTCAACGGTTGCCTCACCACAAGCACATCCACTCAAATAAACCGTGCGGTTCTCTTTGTATACATACTCACAAAAACAACTGATCTTACTTTTGTGCTGCTCGCATAGTTTGGTTGAAGAACATAAAACGCTCTCAAAACCCAAACGAGTAAAATCGGAGATCGTGATGATCCCCGCATTCGATGCGTCCATAATGTCGCATATGTTGTCCAATATAGATATCCAAGTATCTACGTCGATATTTTGTTCCATCCCTTCAGAAGAGACTCTGTCAAATAGCATCAATTATTCTTTAGTATCAGATAGTTAATTTTGATTGAATATTTATTAGCATCCGTTATAACAAAAATTCTATGCACGATAATATTGAGTGGGGTTCCGACAGACTGATGGCTAAGACTTCTTCTTAGCCACATCACAAGCCACTGACTCCATAAACTATTTATATTGGGTTTAACGCTAAGATATGTTCTTAGTTCACTCGTTCTGTGGCATCATCCATCGACGTCCAGATCTCGGCTCGTCTGTTCTTTGCTCGCCCTTCACTCGTTTCATTAGAAGCGATAGGCTTACTTTCACCAAAAGAACGAATAACCAAGCGATTCTTCTCTACACCATCAGCAACCAAGGCATTCGAAGTAGTGAGTGCTCTTTGTAACCCCAAAGCTTGGTTGTAACCTTCATCACCAGTGCTATCTGTGTGCCCATCAACCGTGACCGAGTTGCCACTGGCCTGCAATTCGCTAGCTAATTGAGTTAAGGCTTTGCTACCCATTGGTGTTAAGTTGTGTTGATCAAACCCAAAGTGAAGACGTGCCAATAGCCCGCGACGCTCTTGGTTACTAATCCAAGTCTTACATCCTGATTGATTCATACCCATGCTGGACTGACTGGCTAAGGCTTGCTTCAATTCACTACTATCAGATTGCTGCTCGATCTGTAGAACGCCCTGTCTGTGCTGGGCAATACCCACGACATCATCAACCCTAACGCTATGTTGGTATTCACTGAATGCCGTGTCGCAATAAACGCTGAAACCTTGTTCCGCATTAGCAGTAAAGCTAAATTGCAATGCCGACAGGACAATGGAACCTATCATTAACTTTTTCATAATTTCCTCTAATACAACTTAGTGATTCCGCTTGTTTTCGAGCCTTTACGGATGAGTTCTTCTATTTTTTCAATCAATTCATCTAGGTTAGATACGTCGATAATGTCTTCATTCGGATCAACAACACAGTCTTGGAAACCACTTTGCTGAGAGGCCCGAAAATCGATACCAATGACTCCTATGTACAAGCCTGGGATTTCCTCTCTTGCTTTGTTACACATACCTCTGTCGACTAGCCCTTTTAGAATGCCGTTATTAGGGCTTTCCTGCCCATCACTCAAAATGAGCAACATCTTAATTTTCTTGTTATACGCTTGCTGTTCTTCATCATCAGAGCTGTTTGGGTCACCGTCATGGAGAATCTGTGCCCCTCTTAATATGCCCTGAAAAGCCGCGGTGCCCCCATCTGCCCACATAGAGTTGATAGGGTTCAAATCAGAAAGCTTGTTCGATAACCGAATGTTTTTGAACTGAGAGGAATTCGAAGATCCATGCGCATTAAATAGATCCGTTCCATTCACACCATAGAAATCAGGCTGTAATCCCGACTTGTCGGTAAACATGGTAGATACTGATGTCGGTAAATCTACATAGTTGTAGACGTCAGCAACCCGGTAGCTATCCTGATAAATCACATCCTTGATACGCTTAGCGTACTTTTGATTGTCCGACTTAGGGTTTGGACAACGTGACTGACGGCTAGCGCAGTTCAGCACCTCATTTTGGGAGTAAGTACGCCAGTAATCCCAGTTAACATCATTGTACGAATACGGTGACACATTAGGCTTGTAGTTATCTTTGTAACTCAGCTGGCTGGTTGCATTCGCTCTACCGCCCGAGACGATTTCTCTTGTACGCACGTTAAAAGGTACAAAACCAACTCGGTTAAGCAGCTTGTCTCCAGTCGTGTCTTCACCGGGTTCATCACATACCTCTTTCCACTCACCATCGACATAGTCTTGTTTAGTTCTGGTACACAGGATCTTGCTTGATATTTGATCGATAGCTGTTTTCAAATCGTCTATTTTTATGTGTCGACTTGAGCCCCACCGGTCATTCATTGAACCGGAAAAGTCCGACACGAAGACGATATCGATGTTGTTATCGCCAAGATATACCGGGTACTTCCGCGCTAATGAGCGGCCCGCGAGATCTTGTTGCTCATCAAACGAGGGAATAAAGCTGCTCGCGAACCAAGAGTCGTGAGTCGTCTTTGCATTAACCGTGTACTGGATATATTCAAGAATGCCGGCCCCTTCATCTTCTGCTTGGTGAAATCTTTGAGCAGTAAGATTGGTGGACTTAATATCCCTCACGTAGTTCTCGACATATTGAGTCGCTAGATTACGAGCTAAGTCGGGTTGATCTTCGATGGTCACCGCTATCGCTGCTGCCTCTGCGGAATCTCTGAGTCGACTGGTTTCTTGCACATAACGAGTCCCTTCGACGGCCCAGAAAGTCACGCCCATAATAGGTACAAGTAATAGGCCCATCCATACTGCTGCTACCCCCTCTTGGCGTCGGAGGCTGGCATGCTGCATTTTCATTTCGTTACCTCCCAGGCATGATTGAAGACGAAGCGATCTTAATGGAAGTACCGGTGCCACTATTAAAGAAAGGCTTAAACCAAGAACTTTCTTCTTCGCAAAGGCTTACCCGATACAAGGGATAAACAACGCCTTTATCAACCGGTGCTAATTCAGCGTGGTCAACAATCGAATCGGTGTCGCAATTTAAGCTTCTGAACTTGCTGCTAGTAAACTCAGCAACACTACTTTTATTTGTCAGTGACTCTATCTTGATTGCCACATTGTCTACGGGTGTGTTGAGCATTCGACTGGCTACCTTTGTCATATCTTGCAACTCGCGATTAGTGACAGCTAAGTTTTGTCCCGCGAGTACATCCGCTTCAAAATAACGAGTGCGCTCTTTGATAACGTTCACCAAAGCAAAGCTTGATCTATCGAGCTTTGCTCGCGTGAGCAGTTGATAACTCAAATCAGCAGCAAAAAGATAAACACCCCACAGCGCGACAAAGATAAACAGCAATTCAACGGTAAATGAGCCCTGTTGACGAGACGCAGAACAGGCGTATTGTTTACAGCTCATCATCTTTCCACCCCTCATGCTCTAAGTTCAAAACCATGGTGCGTGAAATATCTCTATCAGCAGCACCGGCCAATTTAATGATCGGAGTGTATCGGTATGTCACAGTGATCTCGGCAAGATCATAGTTGAAGTTCAAGTCTTGGTTTGAATGTCCTCTATTCGCCACGAAATCATCGTAGGTTTTGAAATACTTACCTTCGATAGAAAACCTTGAGGCATCAATTAAGAAGCTCCATAGATTGTCATCGTCTTCAATCAAGTCTTTAAACTTCTTCTCATACTGCTCATTGACCCCTTTACCTTCATAGATCTTGGTGTTCCTGATGGTTTCTCTGAGGGAATACTCCGTCATGTTGACGACGTATATTTGGTAGCTCGATTCAAAGATCGCAAAGGTAGCGAAGAACAAAACCAGCGCCCCAAACACAAACTCGATAGCCGTCACTCCTGTCTGCCTACTAAGACGCGCCATCAGTGACTCCCGGTTGAGTGAGTTCAGCTGCAATGTCTTGTATTTCTCGCGCAGAAAATTCACCTTTGAGTAGTTTTTGAGCCGACTCGACCTGCTGAGTCTTCATCAATGCTATCGCTAAGTTAGCTTTTACAATCTTATTAGCAGGGTCTTCCTTTAGTATTGGTGCTAAGGTTTCAATCGCTTGTTGATACTCACCATTGGCCATTTGAATCATCGCGATATTGTTCTTCACCACAATGTCATCATAGCCACGCAAGCGAGCAAGGTTCAGCTCTTGATACGCTTTCTCATACTGACCCAGCTTTGTGTATGACACGCCAAGTAATACATGAATTTGACCCGTTTTATTTCCTGCCTCAATAGAAGCGACATAGGCAGAAATCGCACTCTCAATATCGTTTTTTGCGTCGAACACTTGGCCTTCTAATTGGTACAAGTTTGGATTTTCGATACCCTCTTGTTGAAGGTGTTGAACGTAGAAATCTGCCGATTCGATGTCACCTTTATGAAAGTACGCCCAGGCCAGTTTTTCCTTTACTGCAGGATCTTGAGAACCTTGTTCTAGCTCGGTTTTATAGTGGTGAATTAACCCATCATAGTTTTTCACCTTCTCCATATTGGTGACATCTGCACGCATTTGGTCTTGCTCAGAAGGTGTCGATTGGCACCCTGCTAAAAGACTTATCGTTAACATCACGAAGAAAATACGTTTTCTATTCATTCGTTTGCCCTCTAGATGCTCAATGTCATTTGCATGATGCTCGGTGCGAGAATCAAGATAACGATCGGAAACATGATAAAAAGGATCAACGGCACACTCATCTTGGCAGAGAGCTTACCAACCTTCTCCTCAACCGTGAGGATTTGGACTTTTCGCATATCCTCAGCAAGGTCACTGAGTGTTTGAGCGACAGAAGTGCCGTATTGCAAGTTCTGAATAATGGTCAGCACAAAACTTCGAATTGCGGGAGTTGGGATACGCTCAGTGAGATCATTCAAAGCCTTTTCAACGCCATGTATCTTGGCAGAATCTGAGGTTCGCTTAATCTGATAACAAAGGTCGGAATCAAACTCCGCAAGCTCTTTACCCAAATACGCTAAAGCCGCCTCGATAGTCATACCGGTTTGTACACATACCGACATCATGTCCAAAAGGTAAGGAAGTTGTGCCGAGGTTTTACTTATCAGCATTTTACGGCGCATTTGCAGCAAGGTATCTGGCACCACAATCACCACAATCAGAGAGACAATCACCACCAGCAATTTGTTGGTCGATGTCATATCTCCGAGCAAAACGAGCCCTGAAATGAGGCCGAGCACCAGTACCTTGGCGGGAAAATAGAACTTCGCCCATTCGGTGTTGTAATAGCCAGCCTCTATGAGTTTCTGCTCAAGTTCATGGCGATGCTCCTTGCCAAATCGAACGAAAAATCGATTCATACGAGAAGGTGGTTTAATCGCATCGCCCCCAATATACATCGCGACTTTCTTCTGTCTTTGGTCGGCACGCACCGATTCGACAATCAAAAAGAGCAGCGAAAAAAACAGCACAATAAGTGCAGCCAATATCATCATGCCCGCACACCTCTCACTAATAGCCAAACGATGAATAAGCCAAAAAGCTCACTGCCCAAAACGTAAAACAACACCACACGGCCCGACTCGTCATACAAGACATAATTGACGTTATCGGGGTTGATATAATTAAGGATGACCATGAATACCAAAGGAATAGCCGCTACGATCTTAGCTGAAATCCTCGCCTCCGACGTCATTGCCATCTTCTTTTTTTCTAGCGTTCGAGCATCCACCAACACGCGAATCAATCGGGCCAACACGCCTTTAAGCTGTCCGCCTCGCGCAATGTTTGCTCGAATCGTTACAGTAAAAAATAGAAACTCTGGGTATGGGTAGTTTTTACAGGATCGTTTAAGCACCACTTCCGGAGATTCACCTAGCTTTAGTCGGTCGCCCATTAGCTTGAATTCGCGACCGATCGGGTTGTGCATCACTTCACCTACATAGCTGATGGCTTGCATTAAACTGTCGCCCGCAGTTACCGCACTCATCAGAATATTCAACGCATCAGGAAAAGTGTTCTCGAAATCTCGGCGCCTTCTTGTCACCAAGAAGCGGTAACCAAAAAAGGTAAAAACCAATGCCAATACTGGTACCCACCAAAAATTGGTCATCGATAACAGGTCAACCACGATGTACCAAGAAGCAATAAGGCTAATCGTTATGTATAAGGCGATGTATAAAGTCGAACGTGGGCCTAGTACCATCAAGGTAGGTGAAATCGACTCTTTAAACCTGTGCCAGCTCTGTTTTCGAGCTAATGACTTCACGTTAATGGCGTTAAAGTTTTCAGCTTCCGCTTCTTCAATATTGAAGAATTGATTGACCTTTTTTACCTTTGAATCCCTTATCAAAAGCAGCACAAAAGAAAATAGAATCAATGAAATCCACAGCATGCTATGCCCCCTTAAAGGATGCGATAAGCTCTTCATAGAGCCCGAAGAATTGCGCTTTTTTCACAAGCTCAGATCGTTGCATGATACCGTTGGTGACAAACTCCCCTTTCACGTTTTCGCCATAGTGAGCATCGTCGTAACGGAAGCGGTAGATCTCTTCCATCACCACGCTATCGCCCTCTAAGCCAACGATTTCAGAGATACTAGTAATCTTACGAGAGCCATCACGCAGCCTGTTAACTTGAACTATCATCTGCACAGCACTTACGATCGTTCTTCGAATTGCATCCAGCGGCTGATTTAAGTTCGCCATCATCACCATAGACTCAACACGGGCAATCGCATCTCTTGGGGTGTTCGCGTGGAGCGTAGACATAGAACCATCGTGGCCCGTGTTCATCGCTTGCAACATTTCAAACGCCTCAGAGCCACGACACTCACCGAGGATGATTCGATCGGGGCGCATACGCAGTGCGTTAATTACCAAGTCTCGCTGAGTGACCGCTCCTGTTTGCTCTACGCTTGAGGTTCTAGTTTCAAGTCGAACTAAGTTAGGCTGCTGCAGACGCAATTCAGCGGCATCTTCTATCGTGACAATACGTTCATCTTCAGCGATATATTGCGACAGTGCGTTGAGTAGCGTGGTTTTACCCGAACCTGTGCCGCCCGAGATCAGAACGTTGATGCGGCAGCGAGACGCGATCATCAACACTCTTGCCATATCAGGAGACATCGATCCAAATCCAATCAGGTCTTCAAAGCCGATATTCTGCTCTCTGAACTTACGAATGGAGATTGAGGTACCATCTAATGCAATCGGTGGGATCACGATGTTCACACGGCTACCATCTTCTAGCCTTGCATCGACTGTAGGAGAAAGCTCATCGACGCGTCTTCCAACACGTGAGGCAATACGCTTAGCAATAGCCAATAACTGCTCTTCATTCACAAACGAAACTTCGGATTTTTTAACCTTGCCGTGGCGTTCGAAGAAGATGTTGTTGGGCCCATTCACCATGATGTCTGAGATAGACTGGTCTTCGACCAATGGCTGTAAAGGACCAAGCCCAAATAGCTCGTCGATTAAGCTTTTCACCAAACCGGACTTCATCATGGAAGTGATAGGTCTTTGGTAGCTGTTCGCTAATAAATCGACCGCTGCTTGTATCTGAGACTCTAAATCTTTACGGCTCATTTTCTGAACCGCTTCAGCGTCTAACGCCTCAAAGATCTGGCCACGAAAAGCGAGGTATAAATCTTTATTGGAACTCATTTAACACGCACCTTTTTTAACCACGAGTTCATCGTTTTCTGGTCAATCGGTTGGCCATTAATCAGCTTAACCAACTGCTCCATAGAGCGATTGATATGACGGTCGTGTTTGTGACCTCGCTTTCCATCAATGATAATGTGAGCCAATGACTTACAGTAGTCGACCTCGAGATCAACGTTCGCGCCTAAATACTTGGCTAGATCAGGCTTTTGCAATACATAGGCATTTTGTGGTCGATGATAGTTAGCGACCATGAGGATGCGAGTGCGTGACGATAACGTCAGTTGCAAGCTCGCTATCTTTTCATACAGTCGTTTTGCACTTCTCACCGATGATACTGACGCGTCAAAGACCAACACGACGACATCAAAGTTTTCTGCCAAGAGTTGTGGTTCAACTTTGAAATCCACTGCTCCGGAAAAATCTTCAATGATGAAGTTAGTGTTTCGTGCTAACAGCTCACATAAGGTCTGATTGTAATTGAGTACATCGTTTTGGCTCATGTCACCATTGATAGCTAACAAACGCAGATTTTTACGAGCGTTAGACAGGTAACTTAATGCGCCCTCTTCATCCATTTCGTGCAGCGGCGCCGTGAACTCATCGATGGTGCGTGGTTTAAAGTCTTTTAATCCAAGTAAGACATCAATGTTTGTATCAGCGTATTGATGATCGACAAGGATGGTATCTGAACCTTGTGTCGACAAGAGTGAGCCGAGCTCGGTAGCGAGGAATGACGCTCCTACACCGCCTTTAGTACCAACAATGGCAACGCGTTTTGCTTTACGTTTCTGGCTAACACCAGAAAACGTTTTAAGGTTCTTACTCACATGAGTTAAGAAGTCTGCAAATTCTTGCTTATTTACCGGCCAGAAAACGTAGTAAAAGCCCATCTCCTTAAGAGAACGAAGCGTCGAAATAGCGTCTTCTTTACCAATGACCACCACGCCTTTATGGGTCGGCAGTTTACTAGCAAAAGCTTTTGCATCTTCCACCACATTGCTCGACTCATTTAGCTCTAAAATGACGATATGGCTACTTTGTTGCTCAGTAAGCTTGGTCAAACCGGCTGTCGCCTTCACACAAGCAGGATCGTTCCACCCTTCAAAGCGAAACACTTCTTGAACCAGGTTTAAGCACTCTGGTGATTGGTAAAACAACGTACATCCAGCAACACCTGTCGACGCAGTCTGAGCTGGCTTAGCCTTTGTGGTTAATGCTTTTGTCAGATCAAACATTATTGTTCTCCTACCAATCTCGACTTGTACGCCACTTGCTTCAATCGCATCGACTCAACGAAGCAATCAGACTGTCTCAAGCGAACATGTATCTGCGCTGGTTTACACGTTTGTGTCTTTAGGTGCGTTAAGGTCACCTGAATATTTAGATCACTAGGTAATAACTGCGCATTACGATAAACCACTCTTTGGGGGGCGTTCAGATGAGATGGATACTGCTTAAAGATCTCCTTTAACATCTGCTTGCTAGCGGCTGATTTGTAATCCACCACATACGTCGCTTCCTTGTCCGTCGACTCAATCTCCTGAATCAAGGCATCAAGCTGCTGAGCCGTTTTAGCGCGGTTTTTAATCTCGAACTCAAAATTGTGATGTTCTTTGTACGCCAATGCCTCTGCTCCCTGACCAACAAAATATTGTTCAGAAGCACAACCGAATAGTGAGGTCGCGAACAACGCCATCAATACTAATTTCTTCATTGGATAAACCCTCCTTGCGATAGCAGGCGAATCGTTGCATCGGACGAGGTCACTTGTTTGCCATCCCACTTAATGTTTAACCAACGAGCCAATGTCGAGGTCTTCTTAATGTATGGCAATTGAATGTCTTTCGGCTTCATAGGCTCCACTAAGTTAACGGTGGCAACGATGATCAATTCGGTGCGTTTTCTTTCGGTGGTCGCTTTCCTAAACGCAGCTCCAAGTACTGGAATGTCGCCAACAAATGGAATCTTTTGCATTTTTTCCAAGTCTGCGCTGCTCATCAAACCACCCAGAACGAAACTGTCGCCATCGGCAAGCTCTACGGTCGTCAAAGCACGTCGAGAAGCCAACTGGGGAACCTTAATGCCAGCAGCCTCAACGTAACCCTCTACCTCACTCACTTCTGGCGCGAGTTGCATGCGGATTTTGTCTTGGCTTAACACTTTGGCGGTTAGATCGAGCTTGATACCAAACTCTTTAAATGAAATGTTTACGTTACTGCTGGTAGAGACGATGACTGGTACTTCACCACCAACGAGAAAACTTGCTGATTCTCCTGACAACACAGTCAAGTTTGGTTCAGCAAGAACCTCAGCCATTTGATCGTTACCTAAGGCTGTGATCAAGGTACTCAGATTAGCAGCATCAAATTGGTCAAAAACAAACTCACCGACACTTGAACCCACAGAACTCCAATCAACACCAACGGTTTGACCAAACGATTCTGTCACTTGAGCAACCGATATTTTTACGTTTACTTGCTGAGTTGTGGCGACTTCAATTCGTTCTATGATCCCTTCCCACGTCATATTGCGGGCAAACACCATGCTTTCAGGCTCTTCATAGTCCGAGCTGTCTGACTTAAATTCTAGTTTTTCGGTTTTATCCCATTTCTCTGTTTTATCTCGCCCTAGCAGAGTCGCGACTAAACGATAAATGTCATCACGTGTTGCCTCTGAATCTACAATGCCGCTCACTGCGACTTGTTCTCCTACAGACTGAACCTTTACTTGAGCATCTGGAAAATGGAATTTGATTTGGCGCCTAATGTCCGTTAAATCAAAGTCAACAATAATGCGGTCGGATAGCAGGACTTGATCATCGATACCGTAAACAATCAGTCGCGATTGACCAATGCTGTTGGCAAACACAACAAGGGTGTTATCGTTAATAATTTTGTAATCAACGATGCTAGGGTTGTTCACGAACACTTGACCGATTGGACTTTTAAGCTGAATGTGCTGACCATCATTGAGCGTGATAGAGCGATCTGCAGCAAAAGCGTTTGTTGTAGAAAATAGGCTAATCAACGTTAGCAAAATTGGGCCAAACAGTGCTCGTTTGATTCGATGGATAATTGTCATCACAAAGCCTCTCTTGGATTGTTCTCGTTACCACGTAACTCAACGATACCTGTATAGTTATCAATGATGTTGCGCACCTCTGCGAACTCCGGCTGCATATAAGTTTGGCTGCGATAAATTTCGATATGCATCGTTCGTTGTGCTAATGCGAGTCTTGGTAATTCATCCGGGCTAACTTCAATGACAACGGTTGTCAGTCCATCTTCCTTACTTGGAGAACGAGCAGTAATAGAGCGGTCACTGCTGTCATCATTCCCGATATTGAGGACCTTAACGTGTTTCAAAAACATCGACGCCTTCACTCCTCTAAAACGCGTCGGCTTATCGATGTTGCCAGCCAAGTTGGCATTCGGAGAACTTACCGTTAGAACATCAATGAACGAACCCGGTCGGATGTAATCATTAATCAGATTTTTATCGCTGACCTTTAGCGGGTATAACGTCATACCTTCTGTAACCAGCAAATCAATGTAGCCAGGTTTGCCAGGGCTCACTTGATATTCAGGCAATATGACGTCGCCTGCATTAAGGCTTCGGTTTAACAAAGTGGAAGGTGAGAAACTGATTTGCGAATCTTCTCTAACACCAAGTGCTAGCGCCTCACTCAGAGGCAATTGTTGTTTCACTACACCCTGCGAGTTAACTGCACTCCCCTTTTCAAAGGCTTCGGTAGCAATCCAAACTCCCACATGCTGTTCGCTTTTTTCAGCGACCACTTCATCAGTTGTTATTGGTTCAGGTTCACTCTTGAACATATCGATAACGCCTAGTGCGCCAACGATTAAGGCTGCGATGGCAACAAGTAATACCAGTCGAGATCTCATAATGTGCTCATATTTTGAGGTTTATATATGTGGTGTAGATAGAGTTAAAATGACTAAGTAAAACCCGACGCTGATAGCAATCCCATATGGAATACCATCTTTTGCATGTGGGTTTCTTTTAAATAAATTCCTACTCACTAGATAAGACAAAGCTAAAATACCACCAGCAAAAGCGGTCAGAATATACGCCAATAATAAGTCGTTAATTGGAATGGTAAGCGACAAAATAACGACGTATTTAATATCTCCAGCCCCTATCCAAATCAGTTTGTAAAGAATAAGCCCGATAACTAACATCAATAAGGAGCTCATTATTTGAATATCTAGTGGAGACAAAAAACACTGCACAACGAGTAATATGTACAAGGCGTAATTTTGTATCTTGCGATAGAGAAAATCAGTGGCCGACACATATAGAGTCAATATTGCCAAAGTCACTAAATACAATTCATGACTAAAAATTGGGATACCGCCTAAATTTGGTAAGGTTAAATCTTATTTCACAACATAAATTAACTAAGCCAGACCGATGTAAACATAGGTCTGGCACAAATATCTTTCGATATCACCTACATTAGCCTACGAGGCTTTATATTAGCTTCCTGCAGTTTCAATAGCGGTTGCTACTTTAGCGAAAGCTGCTTCTAGCTTACCAATAAAACCGTCAGCACCTACTGCAGTAGTTACTAGCACAGCCATTGCCACAGCAATCAGACCATATTCAATCGCAGTTACACCGCGCTCGTCGTTCTTAAATTGAGATAAAAACATGGTTGTTTTCACGTATAGCTTAGTAATCATTGTTTATTCCTATAAGGGCTGTTGAAAATTCGTCGCCATTATAATTAGCGCCCCAAAATGAATGAAAATACCCCCTATCGACTTAATCAATAGGCAGAGCAAAAAATGATCAAAATAAAGAAGGGGGAAATCCAATATATGAAAACAAAACCATATTTAACAATAGGTTACAGAGAAAATCGCATTGAAATAGTGATATTCAATTTGATTTATAAACTTTGAAAAGTAAGAGCTAGCTCAATCTTTTGATTATTTCCCTCATATATAACCTTTAGGCATATACCAATTAATAATTTATCAACGTTTATTATCCATTATAAAATTGTTGAAATACGAGGATCATCACGCTATTGTTCTTCGAATCAACAAACAATAAAAATTATAATTTTTTTGTGTCAAAGGTTAGTCGAATCATGAAACTACATTTCGAAAATATTGTTTCGTTCATTGCAGTAGTTGAAGAAGGTTCATTTAGCTCTGCGGCTCGCAAACTTGGGAAATCACAATCAACAGTTAGCACTGCTGTTCAAAATCTAGAATCAGACTTGGGTTTCAATGTATTTAATAGGGAACATTCAAAAGTTTGGCTAACGGAGAAAGGAGAGCGCCTATTCCAATTATCTTTACCCGTCGTATCGAAATATCGAGATTTGGTCACCGTCGCTCAACAAATGAATATATCAGACCAGATTGTCTATCGAGTAGGCATTGATCCATTGGTATATAATTCAGACGTAAAAAAGACACTCTTAGCTTTTTCTGAAGCATTCCCGAATGTCGACTTGCTTGTGGTCACTAAGCCTAGTTTTGTTCTTGGTAACTATATAAATGAAGGAAAGATAGACTTAGCGTTAGGTAACCCTTACCACAAGTCAAATTACGACTTCAACGTAGAGGAGCTGTTCCACGTTAACTGCTGGTGGGTGGCTCATGAAGATTTAGGGCCAATAAAGTCACATGCACCGTCTCAACGGGTTCTATTGATGGATGGGTGCGAAGAACTACTTAACTTGTCCAGTATCGCCGCATATAACCTCTGGCGATTAGATGATCTAGGAACCATTATCGATTTATGTAAGGCCCAAAAAGGCATCGCTTTCTTACCAGGTTTTTTGATCGATACTCATGTTAAAGATAATAAACTTAAGGTTATTACAGACCACCCTGACTTTTTTGGTAAACGAGTTATAGCTTCCCTTTTTTGGCAAATACATTCTGACTTTAGCTTGTTTAATCAATGGATAAAAAAAGAACTGAAATCTAGTACTAACTACCAGCAAACATTTGTTGCTGATTTGGCTCAATAACGCTCTGTTGTATCGGGTAATTACGTTCTAGTACATTCAACGTCTTCGGAATTGGTATTAACAAAACCAAACATCTTGATATAGTTCCGCAATAAAACATAGACAGTAAACATAATTAATTAAATTATCATTTATTTATTATATATCTCAATACTTATAGCCCTACCTTACATATCACCTTCTTATATGTGTTTGATGCGTCATATAAATACCTTAAACGTGTGAGCTTGGCGCATATCATTTAGCAAGTAACCAATCTGAAGTTAAAGTGTGTAGGGCTCATACCAGAAAAGACCAATAACATCTGGTATTTAAGTAATGAGCTTGCTATGAATTATATTTCGGTAAGGTAAGTTCGAGTCATGTCGATGTACTAGATAGCCCGAAACAGACAATACTCGCTTCTATACAGCTCTCACGCCACGTTATCCCTAACAGAAACGCATACGTGGATTGTAAGCAGAAACGTCACACATGGCATCGGATGTTGTCTATAGGTGCTGGTTCTAAGGAGAGTGAAGTGTCTGTACATCGATGAACAAGTAAAATCTGCGAATTACAGGTACAAAAAAACCCACACTAGGTGGGCTTTTTTGCTTGTTCCTAAGAACGAATAATGGTGCGTCCGAGTGAACTCGAATCACCGACCCCCGCCATGTCAAGGCGGTACTCTAACCAACTGAGCTACGGACGCACAATGTTCTTAATCTTCTTTATGACGATTGTGACTAAATCAAAAGCCGCTACTTTGACAAAAAGTAACAGAAGGAATGGTGGGTCCGGGCGAACTCGAATCGCCGACCCCTACCATGTCAAGGTAGTACTCTAACCAACTGAGCTACGGACCCATTCCTTAAGAACGAGGAAGATATTAACGACTGATTTATTGTGGCGCAAGTGGAAATTGCACTTGAATCAACCGTTTGCTCTTATTCGCATCAATACGTTGATTTTTTAGACGTGAAACCGAAATAAACTTGAGTTAAGTCACACTGAACCGGTGCCCTACTCTTTGTTACTCTTCTTCTACATCGAAAACAACGTTGTAGTTTTCGGTGTAAGTACAGTTCGGTTGACGGCTACACGTGAAGAAACGTCGTCCTTTGTAGTCACCTTGGCTAGCCAGCTTGATGATCATCGGGCTGCCGCATTTCTTACAGAATCGAACCTCTTTGTCAGGCTCGATCAGATCGATATGTGTCGCAAGCAATCTCTTCAAACGGCTCACTTGGTAACTGTGTTTTACTGAAGCGCCAATAAGCGGTAAGCCAGCAGACTTACATACATGGATAAGCAGCTTCTCTCGGTCAACTTTGCCTTTACTTAGCTCTTTACCATTATCAAGTTCGATGATCACGCGTGGCTCCAGCGTTCTTGGGTCGCACACCACAAAGTCAAAATAGCTACGAGAGATTTTGTTATTCGCGATAAACCAATTCTTCTTGGTATTCGTTTTCGCTGGTGCCAACACATTCGACATGTTTACTTTGGCAAACACGACACCGTGAGTACCCACCGCCGTAGTCAGTGCATTGTAAAACGCGGCTTGTTGCATGTTGAGCAACGCACCTCTCTTTTGATAAGCGTGGTCTTTGGTGTCGTCATGTTTGAATACGTACTTCTGAATGAAGTAAAAGAAGACAACAAGTACCACTACAACGATAAATATATTGGTCATGAGTAAAACACAGTCAGGATTCAGGGAGATAGAGAATTTGTAGCGTAAGTAGAAAACAACAAACAGGCAAGAAAAAGAGAATCAGTTGTTAAGGATAATCACGTGCTTTAGCAGGTATCAGTTAGCTAAGTGCTTGATAGTGAATTTTGGCACCTCGACACAGCTCTCTTATTTGAACATTGCTCAACCATTCAAGCATCACATTGATCTAGATCAATTCCCAGCATTTTGTGATCAATTAGCCTAAAAAACGTTAGCCAAATGTTAATAAGGAAATTGATATGGAACTCAAACAAGACCCAAGATGTTATACCGACGTATGTGTAGATGGTAAATGGTTCCACTATGACCACTGTGGCACTCAAGCCTATATGCTTAAAGGCGGCGCCTCTGCAGTCATCGAGCTTGCAAAAGAGCCAACCACAGAGGGTGAGTTGGTTGAGATGCTGCAAGGTATAGGCAAATAACATAAACCAATTACATAGCTAAACGCGCTAATACTCCCTACCTCTCTAACACATTTTAATATTAGCGACAGTAAACCGATTCAAGCCATTCTATCTAACGAGGTCAGAATGGCTTTTCTTTAAGCTCATCGACTTGCTAGCAATGATTTTGTAAAAGCCAACAGCTTATACTAAACCCAACATCAAACTCAGCTATAAATATAAAATAAGAAGCCAGAATCAAAACATAAATCTAAGTTTTCCTTCATTAATCAGCTCATTATATGGAATAGCATTTCATATGAGAGTATGCTTTTACTTTGATTTCTTTATATAGGCGCTCTTGAAGATGGCTAAGCGTAGTAAGGTCGATACCTGTCGCACTATTCAACTCATCCTCGATACCAGCTGTCATCAGTTATTGACGGTTGGTTACGAAAACATGTCTTACACCACGTTAAGCCAGGCAACCAAAATCTCAAGAACGGGAATCAGCCATCATTTCCCTAAAAAGACTGACTTTCTGATGGCATTAGAAGGACGATTCTTAAAGCTTTTAGTTGATCATCTGACGATGAATGAAGGAAGTGATGTGTTGGAACTGTCTTGGCAGAAAGCACTTCAAAGCAAAGAGTTCACAGCTATTCTTAGGTTAGTATTTCATCACTCAGTCATCCGTTCTGAAGCGTGTCACTTCTCTCAACGTTTGATGAACAATCTTAGTGCAGTGATTACTTACCAAGTAGGGATGCAAGCAGAGAAGCAAACCGAGCGTTTGCTAGGTATCAGTCTCGTTCATATTGCAAGACAGAAGGATCTGTAGCGCCCTCCCTTACAACGAGCTGGTTACGCAAACCACACAGTTGCGACCAGATTCTTTGGCTTGATAGAGGGCGTCATCGGCAACTTTAAGGTGCTTTTTGTAGGTATCACGATTGAGTTGCTCCTGTGCAATACACACCGAAGCACCAATCGAAGTACTGATATCTAAAAGCCCCGATGGCGTTTCTATTGGGGCTTGAGCAACCGCCAAGCGAATAATGTCCAACTGCTGCTCCGGTGCCAACGCCCCAGAAAGCAGAACGACAAACTCTTCCCCTCCCCAACGAGCCACTAGATCGTTTGAGAATAAATGCTGCTGTATTCGCTTCGCGACTTCTACCAACACTTGGTCACCGACATCGTGCCCATATGTATCGTTGATGTGCTTGAAGTGGTCTAAATCTAAAATAGCAAGCGAGTAGCCAAAGGACGACAAAGACGAAGACAAAGGTTGTGTTAGACGCTGCGCGAGATAGCGTCGATTAAATAAGCCGGTCAATTCACATCGTGTCGACTGTTTAAACAACTCTTTGTTTTTCTTTTGGATAGCTTTAAGTCTGATCAGCAACAATATTGCACTGATCATCACCATGATTCCGAGTGCAACCACAATTCTATTGCGGAGCTGCTGCCTTTGTAAGGTGAGTTCACCTAGCTCTTTTTCTGCGTTAAGTAGTTCATATTCCTGAGCTAATGACGCCGTTTCAAACTCTTGTTCAAGCAGAAAGATATCACTCTGACGTTTGTCAAAAAGAAGGGCTTTATTGCCTTTATAATACAGTTTGAAATAACGTAGCGCGTTTTCACTGTCGCCCCTTGAATCATAGTATTCGGCAAGAGTTTTTAATCCGAGCACTTTCCAGCTTCGAGTACCAACTACATCGAACATTTCAGAAGACATCTGAAGATCAGAAAATACAGAATCATCTCGATTCAGGCCTATATTAGCGAGGGCTCTATTTAAATAGCACTGGCCTAATTGCAGCGTATATTTGTCCACTCCTGGATAGTTGATACAAAGGTTCGCGACTTTCTGTGCCGACTCGAAGTTCTTTTCAGCTAAAAGAACATCACTCTGTGCTTTGAGTATAACAACCCTGTAGAACTCGCTGACGTTTTCACGACTCAACTCAGCGGCTTTTTCGTAAGACTTCCGGCCTTGTACAAGGTCACCGCTACGCAAGTACGCAAATGACTCGTTGATATACACAATGCCAATCGTAGAGCTTTCAAGTAATCCACTCTTATAATAGAGCTCTTTCGCCTTCTTGAGGATTGATAGTGCTTTGGGCCAATCTTCCAAATAGATGTAGAGCAGCGCCATGTTGGAAACAAGCTTGCTGTTATAGATATGATCAGGATACTTCTTCCCGAGTTCTAACCCTTTGTGGAAAAAATACTGCGCGTCAGGAAAGTCATTACGAATATTATTGATAGCACCCGCGGTGTTATAAGCCTTAATCAACAGCTCTTCGTAGTGGATGGACTCAGCAATCTCAATGGCCTCACGAATTTTAAGTTCAGACTCTTCCAACTCACCTTTTCTTATGTGCTCAATAGATAACTCAACCAAGGACTGTGCATTTAACCAAGCCAAGTTCTCTTGTTGTGCCAACGCTTTTATCTTTCTTACGTAGTCCGATACAGCTTGTGTATCAAGTCGATGCTGCGCGAGGTTAGACAAGATCATTAGCTCGTAAGCACGGTATATGGCTTTGTTTTGATTAGGAGCGGATGCTTGGAGTGATTCGAGTTTTGCTGCAGCACGCTGAGGCTCACCTCGAGATAGGCGAAGAATGTCCTTCAATGCCGAACCATACAGCGTAAGCGATAGTTCTTTCTCGGGAGTAAAAGCAATTGGATTTGTCGCTCGAATAGACTTTAAATCGTCATCGTAAGACGGGTAAAGCAGATACAATCCAAGTATTGCACTCATTGCAACAACGAGAAAAAATGAGCCTAAGACATTGTTTTTATTCATTCATCAGTGCCATTCTTAATCGCATGCTTAGCCTATTGCTACATGGTTATCGCGGCTGCGCAGTATACCCGAACGACATACAGATTAAAACACTACAAAGTAGATGATCCACTTAGTGTTTTTCTAATTATTTGAAACAATCAGATGACTTTCTTGATTTAACGCAGACAATCATACTGCAAAATGGCGTTATATTGATTTTCCTGTTCCTACCTCCGTGGCTTTTTTATAGCCAGCGGACACATAATGAGAATTAACAATGACCCAAATTAATGAACAACGTCTAGTCGACCATTTCTGCGATCTTGTGAAAATCGATAGTGAATCTCGCAACGAAAAAGCGATTGCTGAAGCGCTAGCTGAACAGTTAGGCGAACTAGGTTTTGACGTACACAAACTGGCGGTTCCTGAAGAAGTATCGAATGGCTTCAACATCTACGCGCGTTTAGACGGCACGCTGCCGGGTAGCACAGTATTCAGCTGCCACATGGACACAGTAACCCCTGGTATCGGTATTGAGCCAATCATCGAAGACGGCATCATACGTTCAAAGGGCAACACTATCCTAGGCGGCGACGACAAGTCTGGCATTGCGGCTATCATGGAGGCCGTTCGCTGCATTCAAGCTGAAGGTCAAGCACACAAGACCATTGAAATTGCATTCACAGTGTTCGAAGAAGGCGGTCTATTTGGGTCTTTGAACTTCGATATGTCTTACATTCAATCTGAGCACGCTATCGTTCTAGATACAGGCGGCCCTATCGGCACAATCGTAAACGCTGCTCCAGGCCAACAAAAGATCGTTGCAACTATCAAAGGTCGCCCTGCTCACGCTGGTCTAGCACCAGAAGAAGGCATCAGTGCAATTCAAGTAGCAGCAGACGCTATTACTAAAATGAACCTACTTCGTATTGATGAAGAAACAACTGCGAACGTAGGTATTGTTGAAGGCGGTCAAGCGACTAACATCGTTATGCCAGAACTAAAAGTGGTTGCGGAAGCTCGATCACTAAATGGCGACAAGCTAACAGCGCAAGTAGAACATATGATTTCAACGTTTGAAGAGAGCGCAAAGCAATTCGGGGCTGAAGTCGAAATCGAATCAACTCGTGCTTACGATGCATTCGTTATTGCAGACGATCATCCGCACATTCTTTCTATCAAATCGGCATTCGAGAAACTTGGCGTTACTGCAAACACCAAACGTACTGGCGGCGGTAGCGATGCAAACAACTTCAATGCGAAAGGTTTAACTACGGTTAACCTATCTACTGGTATGGCGAAAGTTCACACCACTGAAGAGTACATCGCAGTTAAAGACATGGTTGCTGTCACTGAGTTTGTTGTCGCTTACGTAACACAATAATCTTACTTCTCAGCTAGATGAAGAATATCGCCTAGCTAATGTCAAAAAGCCGAGCCCATTTAGGGCTCGGCTTTTTTGTTGTTCAAATTTGTCTAGAAGCGTAGAGGCTAGAATCCTCTACGCTTCCAAAATTGGCCTTCATCTTTTGCCACTAAGTCGAATGTCTTGTCTGCGATGATGTTGCCTTTGAGTTCGACCGTCATGCGCCATTTACCGATCTTGTTTGAGACTGGCGCCCAGATGGTGTCGCCTAGGTAGAAATCCCAATCATTATTGCCAACGTACTCTTCGCCATCGAACGGCTCAAGCACTTCGCCTTTATCGGTCGTGATATCCGGGTGATAAATGCAGTAACGGATTTTTTCGCCTTTGGCTTTTTTAATATTCAAGATATAGCCAAATTCAACGTCGATTTCAGCGTCAACAGTGGTGGTAAACTCTTGGATTTTTGGTAGGTCTTTAGATTTAGAATCCCACGTGGAGTAAATACCGTAAGAAGTCATCTCTACGACAACAGAACGTTTTGCCATTTCAATCGTTACCTTGGAATTGCTTTGTTAGTTTAATATGAGGGTTTGCCCACTCTATAGAGCAGCATGAATGTTGAGCTACTCTTGCCAATCTCTCGCCATGCGCTTGATCACCGATGGTTCAATGTCGTGAATAGTGCCGTAGTTTTCTCGGCAAACTTCAATCACCAAATCCGCTTTGTATTTGAGCGCAAGTTGACGATAAGCCTTCATTTCCCAGTGCTTAATGAAGGTATTCGATACGACGACGTCCCTCCCTTGCTTTAAACCATTTTCAGCGGTGTTCTGGCACCACTCATGGGCCTGTTGTAACTGTTTAGGGTCAAAGCAGTACTCACCTTGTTCGTTGACAAAATACATATCAGCTTCGACATGCAAGGCGTCATAAGTTTTTGCTTTTGTTGACTTACCCGAACCTGGCAGCCCTCGAATGAGTATTAACTTCATTGATACATTACGGCTTAAATCAAAAGCATGAGTTTATCGTAAATAGTACTCTGTTGCTCTGATTACTGGCGATATCAACACTTAATCACTCTTCTACACGTCTTCGCATTGCTAAGCAGAGACAATAACCACAAGACAACTAAGTGCTCTCTTGATTAAAACACAAATAATTTACAACTATCCATTTTGTATATCGACAAGCGTATCAAACTATTATAGATTTAGATGTATAGACGTCTACATATCTAGCTTAGGGAGAAAGCTGTGCCTATCCGCATTCCAGACCAATTGCCAGCGAGCGATGTTCTTCGTGAAGAAAACATCTTTGTTATGCCGCTATCAAGAGCATCGACACAGGAAATCCGTCCACTTCGAGTCTTGATCCTCAACCTAATGCCGAAGAAGATTGAAACCGAAACTCAATTCTTACGCCTTCTATCGAACAGCCCGTTGCAAGTGGATGTTGAACTGCTTCGAATCGACGACCGTCCAAGTAAAAACACACCGACTGAGCACCTCGATAACTTTTACCGTCAATTTGAGATGGTAAAAAATCGTAACTTTGATGGATTGATCATCACAGGTGCGCCATTGGGTTTGGTTCAGTTTGAAGATGTTATCTACTGGGATCACCTAAAAACCATCATGGAGTGGGCTAACAAGCACGTGACCTCGACTCTTTATGTGTGCTGGGCTGCTCAAGCGGGCTTAAAGTTACTGTATGACTTACCGAAGCGTACTCGCAAAGAGAAGCTGTCGGGCGTTTACAATCACGAGATTCATAACCCTTACCACCCTATTCTGCGTGGTTTTGATGACACCTTCTTAGCACCACACTCTCGCTATGCAGACTTCTCACCAGAGTATCTAGCAGAGCATACTGACCTTGATGTACTTGCAACTTCAGACGTCGCCGGTGTGTATCTAGCGGCAACCAAAGACAAGCGAAACGTATTTGTAACCGGTCACCCTGAATACGATGCGCATACGCTTCACAACGAATACATCCGTGATTTGGGCGAAGGCATGGAGCCAGTCATCCCAATTAACTACTATCCAAACAATAACCCAGACAACAAACCCGTTGCGAGCTGGCGAAGCCACGGACACTTATTGTTCTCAAACTGGCTAAACTACTGCGTTTACCAACAAACGCCTTACGATTTGGATCACTTCAGCGAAGAGAACTTCACCAAAGACGATTAATTATTCGCTGGTTTATCAAGGATACAATGCTGCGCCCAACAAGCTGTTTACTTCTATGACGTTGAAAACAAGCTTATTGGGCGCAGCTTTTTATGGAGAGTGGGTCGCATTCCACCATAGATTTACCACCTTATGTTTACCAATTTCATATGATTGTCTGGTGTTCATAAGGAGCTTCACATGCCTGCCAAGTCATTGTTTTCAAATCCCCTATTCTCAGCTCTGATTGCCTCTCTCTCATTGGTTGGCTGTGTCTCTGTAACAGAAGGGCCACCGAAAGTAGAAAGCGATCCTATTGCGATGTCAGAATCTCGCATTGAATTAGGTTTGGGATACATGGGCCAAGGCAACATGGTAAGGGCACGTGAAAACCTAGAACTTGCTATCAAACACGCACCGAGTTATTACCGTGCTCGCCTCTCTATGGCCCATTACTATGAACAAGTGGGTGAAGTCGATGAAGCGAGGTCTGCGTATCGAAAAGCGTTAAGCCTAGACTCAAGAAACGGTAACGTGCTCAATAACTACGGGACGTTTTTGTGTAAGCAAGGCGAGTATAAACAGGCCGATAAGTACTTTAATCGCGCCATTGACCAGCCCTACTACTACTTAGTATCCGCCAGTTATGAGAACGCAGCTTTTTGCGCATTTAAGGCAGGTAATACAGAACAAGCCAAGTACTACTTCAACCGCGCCATTGACCATGATCCGAACCGAGTAAAGTCGATATTACAGCTATCTAAAATTGAAGTGAGCGAAGCCGATTATAATGACGCTAGACTGCGTCTGTTTAAGTTCCACCAGCGGTATGGCTATCAAATTCTATCGCTTCAAATCTTAGTCGATCTTGAAAAGAAAGCCGGAAACCACGCGCTTGAGCAGAAGTACCAAAGTAAATTGAATGATTTGCTCTCTGCTTAACCAAATCTAGTAAAAACGGGCTTGTTGATTGAACAACAAGCCCGTTTTATTTAATAGAGTTAACGATATTTTCGAGTTTTGACGTGTGAACCGTTATTTAAGCGCGATCCACTCTTGTCTTTGCTCGTCGTCCATAAAAGTCCATGCTACAAAGCGGCTCACTTTCTGGCCTTGAGACATCTCTACGACTTTTACTTGTTTCGCTTTAAGCTTACCAAGCTCAGAACGAAGCATATCAACGTTGTCTTTCTTCGAAATTAGCGTCGTGAACCACAGCACTTGAGTCGCAAACAATTGGCTCTCTCTTGCCATTTTCATGATGAATGCTGCTTCCCCACCTGGGCACCATAACTCCGCTTTTTGACCGCCAAAGTTTAAGGTTGGCTTATTTTGCTTGGCTTTTTTCGCTTCAGGTTTGAACGTTTGGCCCGCTTTCTTAGCTCGGTTTGCCGCTAGGTTGTCTAGTTTACGCTGTGTGCCCTTTTCTGCTTCCTCTAAAGAAGAGTGGAATGGAGGGTTGCAAATAGTGACATCGTAACGTTCGTTATCTTTGATCACGCCCTTAAAGATAGATTCGGAGTCCGCTTGCAAACGTGCTTTGATCTTACCCTTTAAGTTAACGTTGCTTGCAGCAATGAAATTCGCGGCTTTCACCGACACAGGGTCAACATCACTACCGGTGCAACGCCATTTGTATTCCGTGGCGCCGATAATTGGGTAGATACAGTTCGCACCAACACCGATGTCTAGCGCTTTCACAGATTGATGATTATAAGGTTCACCCTGACCATCGCTATTAAGAATGTCTGCCACTCTATGAATGTAGTCCGCTCGACCAGGAATCGGCGGGCACAAGTATCCAGCCGGAATATCCCAGTGCTTAACACCATAGTGATGCGCCAATAACGCTTTGTTGAGTAGTTTAACCGCCAATGGATCAGAGAAATTGATCGTGTCTTCACCTACTGGATTCTTAATTAAGCGCGCTTTTAATTCTGGTAAAGCCGCGACCAATAGCTCGAAGTCGTAACGCCCTGTGTGCTGGTTTCTTGGGTGCAAACCCGCTGCTGGCTTTACGGTATTCTTATTGCGTTGTGAACCACCGGTGCGCTTCGAGCCAGAAGGCTTTTGAGAGCCGCTCGATCTTTTTGGTGCGTTCTTATTAGAAGTGTCTTTTTTAAAAGGAGCTTTGCCCTTCCCGCCTTTGTTGTTTGGTTTACCAGAAGCTCGCTTAGCTTTGTTCTGTCCAGTCGCTTTTGAATCCGCACGGTTACGGTTTGCATCAGAAGCACTATTTTTTGATAGGCTTAGCGTGGTTCTTTTTTGTGATTGGCTCATTGGGCTACTTCTTTAAATCTTGATAAATCATGAACAAACGGGCATCTAACTCTAATTGATGATATTCCGGTTCCATGTGACAGCATAGTTGGTAGAAGGCTTTGTCGTGGTCTTTCTCTTTGATGTGCGCCAGTTCATGTACCACCAGCATTCTCAACAAAGGCTCAGGGGCATTACGAAATACACTGGCGATACGAATCTCATTCTTCGATTTGATCTTACCACCGTGGTTTTTGGCGACATAAGAGTGCAAACCTAATGCATTGTTGATTAGGTGGATCTTGCCATCATAAATCACTTTACTAATGGGTGGTGTTTTCTTCATATAGCGATTTTTAATCTCAATCGCATAATCAAACAGGGCTTTCTCGCTTTTTATTTCGTGATTCTTTGGGTAGCGAGCTTCAAACCACGGCACCAATTTACCGGACTCAACAAGCTGAGTAACAGGATCGATAATGTGTTTAGGATAGCCTTGAATATAGCGTAATGAAGGATGCATGCTGAAAGACCGTACAAGTTGCGTCACATCAAAACATTGTGACGTCGAAAATTGAGCCGCATAGTGTAACTGATCACACTTTTCTAATCACCTAGGATTCGTTACACTTTAACGAGATTCACCAAGAGCTAGACTCAAAAAGAGACTGTAAAGATGAAACGTGTTGTATTGTACGTGGCAGACAAATGCCCGCACTGTAAAGATGCCCAAAGATATTTGGACTCTAAGAAGATTGTTTACCGCTTAACGAATGCGAAGATGCAACGCGGCCGTAAAGAATTACAAGCGATGGGCGCTCGCTCTATCCCAGTGCTTAAAATCGGTGACCAGATTATGGTCGGATGGAACCAAAAGAACTTCGATAAGATGTATAACTCAAAAAACACTTAACACTATTTAAGTTGCTATACCTCTTTACAACAAAGCCCGAATATCCCATCTAAGATATTCGGGCTTTGTGTTATCAGTATCGGAAACCAAGGTCTACCTTTCCCTTTTCGCCACTATCCTTTTACCTTCAGAACGCCACTACAAGACGCGCATCTGTATTTCTCTTTTATACCGAGAACTTTGTCGACTGATGTTCTGCGAACTCTAATGAGCCTTCGTTCTTTACACTTACATTTCATGGAGCTAGGGTTGCCTAATTGATTAATTTAAAGGCAGATAATATCTCCCAGCTACCGCTTGTTAACCATATTGTTGGGCACACATTTTTCACAGAATAATATAATCGACGAATTAATTTTCAAACGGGCTCATTACTCTCATCTCAATACCTAGCCCTTTATTTTAAAGACAGTATCGCACTTACTGCATTTATATCGACCCTTGATTCCTAACACCCGGTCGAGAAACGTTCTACGAATTCGTATTAACGTTTGCTCCTTACATCCACATTTCATAGTCCCTCACTAACTACTCAAAAAGTACTAGTATTATTTAACGGGCATGCATACCAAGTAAATTAGAAACTGTTAATATCCGTGTTAAGAATAGTGATTTGCGTCGCATAATCCCATGAAAAATGTGACATTAGTCCCAAGTATTTCCAGGGTTAATATGTTACTAATCACACATATTGTTTAACGAAATCGATAAAGGTTCTGTCAGCCTTAGACAAATAGCCCTCTTTTCTCCACGCCAAAGATAGATTGAGTTTTACTGGTTCTTTGAATGGCACACCAACCACGTCGTCCTCATACTCTGTCACCAAGCTAAGCAATGCGGTAATAGCGAACTCGCGCTTTACAATAGAAAGAATCATTGGCAACAAGTTAGTCTCAAATGCGATCGTCATATCTAAATCGTATTTTTTGCAGGTCGCATCAATGAAATCTCGGTGGAAATACCCTGATTTAAACATGATCAACTCTTGCTCAAAAAACTCTTCAAAGGTGATAAATGACTGTGACGCCAATGGGTGTTCTTTACCGACAACGGCTAACATTTCAGAACTGAGTAAGTGGTCGGTTTCTAGGTCATCCGGTACATTTTCATGATTGATAACACCGATATCGAGTTCGCCGTTTAATAACATTTCGCGAATCGAAGCCGTGCCCGCATCGATCAACGTCAGCTTGAGATTTGGGTATTGGCTTTTAAATGCCATAACGACTTGCGGGAAGAAGTAACTCCCCATCATACTTGGCGCACCCAAACGTACCTCCCCTTTTTCCAAGCCTTTCAATTCATTCATCGCCAACTCAGCGTCATCAAACTGCTGCGCGATACGCTTGGCATGCTCAAGCAGTACTTTCCCTTCTTCCGTTAGAGTGACCGATTTATCTCCTCTTCGGAACAGAATCAGATCAAGTGTTTGCTCCAACTTTTTTATAGATATGCTTAAAGCTGGCTGAGCGATATGTAACGCTTTTGCTGCTTGGGTAAAGTTGCCAAACTGAGCTACGGTGAGAAAATGTCGAAGGGGTTTTGATTCAAGCATGGCGATATATTAAATATATGGAGATGATATTTTTAATATATTTCTTTAATCATCATTGTGCTGATAACTTGTTCACAAATAGCTTAATCCCTCGCATAGGCACAAGATAAATGTTCGATAAAGGCAGTACTCAATACAAACGGATCACTCAATCATTAGCGATTGGTTCATTTATCATTTTCTGTAATCTTTATGTGTTTCAACCTATCTTGCCGCACATGGCAGAACACTTCCAAGTATCTGAAACCCAAATTAACTGGCTATTTGCTGCAACCACGCTGGGGTTATCCATTAGCTTAGTACCGTGGGCTATCGCTTCAGAGTCATTTGGTCGAAAACCTATCATTCTATTTAGCCTTTTTGCAATTCCAATGATTGGTTTAGGCATGGCATTTACCACCACGCTGTTGCAACTCGTTATTGCTAGAGCATTAATGGGTATTGCAGTCGCAGCGTTCGCCGGTGTGGCCGTCGCCTATATGGTGGAGGAGCTAACACCCAAAGCCTTTGCTGTCGCGATTGGTGGCTATATTGCTGCCAATTCATTGGGAGGGATCTTTGGCCGTGTGTTAGGCGGCTTGCTTACAGACTATTTCGATTGGCACGCTACTGTACTGATTTTTGTCGTGGGCTCACTATTAGGCGCTTTATTCATTGCCTATCGACTACCCGACCAGCAAAACTTCAAGCCACAAAAAGGGCTGTTCTTTCATCATAATCGCTCAGTTGTGATGCATTTACGCAATCGAACCTTATGGCTTGCTATGTTGATTGGTGGAGCCAACTTCGCTCTGTTCGTTAACCTGTATTCCGTAATGGGCTTTAGATTGGTGTCAGAACCTCACTCCGTCCCAGTTGGCTTAGCATCACTGATCTTTCTCTGCTACCTGGCGGGTACCGTCAGCTCTAAGCTTTCTAACAAATGGACGCTACGTTTCGACCCGTTAAACGGCATTCTGCTCGGTGTGTGTATAAGCTTGCTGGGTATGCTGGTCTCTGCGGTTGATGAGATTCCTTTCATGCTTGCAGGATTACTGCTGATAAGTGGCGGGGCTTTCTTCTCGCATACCCTAGCCTACTCTTGGGTCAGTCAAAAAGCACCAAGCGCCAAAGCGACGGCAACAGCGCTCTACCTTGTACACTACTATATCGGTGGCAGCTTGGGCGGGTTCTTACTTTTATACTGCTGGCAGTTATTTGGTTGGAATGGTGTTATTGCGGGAGGCTCTATCTTCTATGTCGCGATATTTGCTTGGGTCTACCAGTTGAAACAACTTCAAGTATCGACATCTAAACTTGCAGAAGCATAGAAACAACAGCATTTTCGAGACAATTAGTGCTTTTGATTAACAACCGTTCTGATATCCTACGCAAAATTTCATTTCGGAACCTGTTATGTCGAACACTCAAAACACTGATCTTCAAGCCATCCATGACCAAGTAAAACAATGGTTAGACGATGTTGTTATTGGCCTAAACCTGTGCCCATTTGCAGCAAAGCCACAACGTAATAAGCAGATTAAGATCTTTGTGAGTGAAGCGGAAACCGAAGAGGCATTGCTTGAAGACATCATGACTCAATTTGTTGAGTTAGATAGCACGCCAGTCGCAGAACTAGAAACGACTCTGGTGGTTGTTCCTAACATGCTGCAAGATTTCTTCGACTACAACATGTTCATCGATTGGGTAGAAGCTTTGATAAAGCAGCAAGATTGGGAAGGCGTTTACCAAGTGGCGACCTTCCATCCTGATTACTGCTTTGGCGGTGCGGATCCTGAAGACGATGAAAACCTGACGAACCGCTCTCCATATCCTGTTTACCATTTAATTCGTGAAGCGAGCATGGAAAAGGTGTTGAAGCATTACCCTAACCCTGAAGCGATTCCAGACACCAACATCGCTCGAGTTGAATCGTTAACACCAGAAGAGCGCCGCAAACTGTTCCCGTATCTGTTTAGTTAAGCTCTCAGCTCTCAAGATTAAGCGTCTAAATATTGGAAATATGGGCGAGACACGAACTGATCTCGTCCATTTTGTTTTGCAACGTACAAACATTCATCAGCCACTTTGATCAATGAGTCTAACGCCGATATCCTCTCGTTCCTTGTCTCACCTGGGCTAAGTTCAAAATGGCAAGCACCAATAGAGATAGTGATAGGCTTTCGATCAAGAGTAATCTTCTTCACTTCCTCAAGCAGCGTCGCAAGCTTATCCTCAACCCTGTTGACTGGAATATTTGGGTACCAAATCACAAACTCTTCGCCACCAAAACGAGCAACAAACTCTCCTTCTTGAGCATTACTACTCAACACATTGGCCACTTTCTTCAGCACAACATCGCCCATTTGATGACCATAACTGTCGTTCACTGACTTAAAGAAATCAATATCAACCACGGCCAACGTGCCTTTGCCCAAAGAGCCTTTAAGTTGCTTTACCTCTCCGTTAAGCGTTTTAAATAGAAAACGTCTGTTGGGTAAATGTGTCAGTGGGTCATAGAGTGCTTGATACTCAAGCTTCTCATTCAGTTCTTGGAGCTTTCTCTCTTGCTGCCTGCGAACGAGTTCAACCTCGATCCATGACGCCATTAGCTTCATCACATCAATATCGAACTCTTTAAACTCGCGGTAATAAGGATTACCACTCGAAAAGTTAAGCGTGCCGTAAAGTTCATCATCGACAAAGATAGGAATACCGATATAAGACTCGAGACCAAAGGATTGATAAGCAGGATGTCGCGCGTAAGTGTTGTGCTCACCACAATGCTCTATGCAGATAGGTCCACTTGAGCTACATGTGATCTCGCAATAAGTCGAGCGATAATCAAACATATCGCCACTTTTCAGGTCGACACCTTCTGGTGTGACACAGTGCTCAACAAGGTAAGTATTACCGTCCACTTTTGACAAGATACCAATATCCAAATCAAAACGCTCAAGCCCCATGGTGAGCAACTGAGAAATCTGAACATCGAAGCCCTTTCGATAATCATTGGTAATTTGATACAAGCGGCGTATAACAATTTCGCTTTCACTAGCTTGGTGCATAACGATATCCCACTGCTGCCTTAGTGAGCGACAACATTAATATTTCTAATATAAACAAGAGTAAAGAGTAGAAAATCATAATAATCAATTGATTTGTGTGCAAAATACCTCATTGGTCCAATGAATAAAAGTCGTGTTCTTCGACTTTGCGTTAGCACCCTATTCCTACCTTTGTTAAAATGACCCATTAACGAAACAGAATGGATAGGAATATGAACCTTTCTCAACTAAACCAAGAAATCTACGATCACCTTTACCGCGATATTAAAGAGTTCCGCAGTACTTTTGATCTGCCTGTTGCTGCTCCTGAAACAATGGATGAAAAAGGCGATACGCTACATACTTCTCTAGCGATCGAAGAGCTGACAGAATTGGCAGAAGCTGACTCTAAAATCGAACAAGCGGACGCTATTGTAGACAGCGTTTATGTTTTGATGGGACGTTTGGTTCACCTTGGTCAATCTAAAGTAGAAGACAACCTAACGATCAGCTACCTGATCGATCTTCTGTTGAACGTTGCTAAAAACCGCTCAATCGACTTCTTACCTTGCTGGGATGAAGTACACTCAAGCAACATGAGCAAAGTATGTCGTAACGAGACAGAATACGCAGAAACTGAAGCTTTCTATGCTGAGCAGAACATCAAGCTAATGGCGGTTCAAAAAGGTGAATACATTATCGCCAAATGTGCGGAAGATTTCGTATCTGAAGGTAAAACAGTTCGCCAAGGTAAAGTTCTGAAATCAGTACATTACCGCCCAGCAAACCTTGAGCCACTAACGGCTTAAGTGCATCAAATATTGGCTGTTTAAGTAAGTAGCCAACTGAAATAGCAAACGCCACGTCATAACAACGTGGCGTTTTATTTTCTATTAATCGAACCTAGGCGTTATACCAGTCGCGCCATATGGTAAGCCGCCACATATTCGCCATTTCTAAAGGCAAACCCTGCTGACTCCCCTTCAATCACGAAGCCAAACTTCTTATAGAGACTGATCGCTCGTTCGTTATCGGTATAGACGGTGAGTTCCAGTCGTTTGATGTTAATCCAGTTGTCACATAAGTCGATCGCCGTTGCGAGTAACTGGCTACCTACACCTCTGCCTAACACATCGTCTTTAACACCCATACCAAAAGAAGCGACATGACGCCTTCTTGGATTTACACATACTTCTAAACCTAGGTTGCCAACAATTTCTCCATCCAATAACGCGACATAAGAGTACACATTATCTGGAACATTTGAGATTCGTTTTTGCCAGGTTTCCAGAGATGGATTTGGGAGTTGCAGCGTACCGGTATAAGCATTAGTGCATTCGTAAACTTCTTTTATTCCCCTTGCATCTGACGGTTCAGAGCGTCTCACTACAATACTCATCGCAACTCCTACTGTTATTATTCTTTGCTAAATCTAAAGTACACTTTTTATGTGCACCTAGACACACTATCAAATAGTAAATATTTAACAATAGGTTAGATAAAATTGTTTCAATTTAACAATTTACTAAATATGAGTATCAACGAGGCGAGCCAATGACTTTGAATCAAGCCTTAATTGTTGACGCTAAAAGGTAAAACTCAGAAAGGCTAAAGTGCGCTAATGGTATATACACAGATGAGGAAACATGGGCACAAACTTCTGTGCCCAATACTTAATTATATCTTGGAGTTAGTCACGCTCACATTGAACTTGCATGACTTTTAAATCGGTAGTGTTTAACTTCTTAGCTAGAGCTGCGCCTTCTTTGTTACATTCTTCAAGGCTTGTGAATTGCGTATTCACTTCCATTTCAGCCGTACTAGGTGTGCCACCCATCATTAAGCTAAGAATTAGTGTTAGTTCGTACATTATTAGTCCTCTTTCGAGTTAATAAGCATCCATTCAAATAAGATAAAGTGACTCGTGTTTTTCCTATGCACTTGTCGCGTTTGAGATAATTCTAATCAACCCTTCTCACTGAGTTTTACCATTTCGTGCCACGAAACATAAATCCCTAACATCCCAAAACACTGATATAAAGCTTAGCTACCCATTTTGCAGTTCTAGGAATCACGATCTTGTTGGACGTAAAAGATCCTTTTAGCTCTTGACTAATTTACTAGACGCTATTAAGTTAACCATATTAACTTAATAGCGTTAACTTAATATTTCGAGTCACATGTATATGGAAAATATCAAAAGAAAAGGTCGTCCATCTCAGGTATCAAAAGCAGATATTATTGAGTGCGCATTAAACCTTGGCTTCTCAAACCTCTCCATGCATTCCATTGGCAAACAACTGGGAGTCAGTGCAACGGCACTCTATCGGCATGTCAGTTCGAAGGAAGAGTTGATCTCATTATGCTGCGACTATGTCATGGAGCGTGTCGGCTCTTGTGACGATAAGGAGTGGGCAAGTTATTTATTAAGCTTCGCCACCAATTTTAGAGAGGCACTATTGTCACGCCCCGGCTCTGTTGAATTTGTTCGTGCCAATCAACAATTCACACCAGCAAGTAGCATCATTGCCAATGAAGTACTCGGTATTTTCCGTGAACAACAGGTCGATGCCGAAGTTGGCTTTATGGCTTTTGCTTCTGTATTCACCAAAGTGACAGACATCGTTCAGCATCAGGAGCGAGCAGAGTTTCTAAAAAATGGTGCAGAGCCACCTAGCCTGCCGCAAATCGATACGGAGCAGCTTCCCAACTTAGCGTGGCTATTCGAGCAGACGAACCCCGTCAACTACGAGCTGTATTTCGAGGATGGGATCAAGATAACAATTGAAGGCTTGAAGTGGTTTATTTCTCAGCATTCACAACACCAAAATAGGTAGAGGTGACTATGTCATTATTTATAGACAACGCGATTGCCGGATGGATTCGAAACGCAGAGCAAACAGGTGAGCTCAAAAACAATGCCTACCATGGGAAAAAGATAGACCTTGATGAGTACTTTCAGACACCGGCCGAACACCGTATGTCGATGAAGATCTTAAAAGATGCCAACTGCTTGCCACCAGCCGTTAGGCTCATGAAGCAAATTGATGAAGTAAAAGAAGAGCACTCGAACACAACAGATCCCGAGAAAAAAGAAGCACTTAGAAAAGAGATCATGTCATTGGAGCTAAAACGAGACCTATTGCTAGAGAGCATGTAGCTTATTGTTTAGGAAAAGAAAACACCACACTCATAGCCTGAGCGTGGTGTTTGTTTTTACTTTCTAGGGTTGTTGAACCCACTCACATCAAATCGTGATTAGTTAGCTGGACGCCAAACGCCCCACTTGTCGTTTTCGTAAGTCGCTTTCGGGTTTTCACCACCCTGAATCCACCACTGCGCTTTCCAGGACTGGTTAGAGTAAGTCACAACTTCACCACCAAGGTAAACCTTAGATGAATCCCATGTGCCATTGTCTGGGTCTGGAGTCGGATCTGGATCCGGCGTTGGATCTGGGTCAGGTGTTACACCACCATCTTCAGCAATCACTTCGAATGTGAAGGTTTCAACACTCTCACTTTCAATAGAGCTAGCAATGAAAGACAATGTTTCGTTCGCTGTGATCGCTGTAGTATCAACCACAATTGAAGCCGTACCATTGTTCTGGATGCTTACTGCAGAACCTTGTGTTTGCGTAAGGTTAGCGGCTTCACTTGTTGCAATCACAACTTTGTCGCCCGCATTCACTACATTGTCACTCTTAACAAGTTCGTAGATATCCCCTTTCAACGGTTCAACACCGCCATCACCACCGTCAATCAATGTCAATTGACCTGAAGCTCGACCATCTTTTGAGTTGAAGAAGTTACGTGAAGGATCATTCTGGAAGTACATGTAGTGCTGCATTTCAGCATGCCAGTCGCCGATAAAGACCGCGCCATCTTTAAACTCTTCATGCCAACCGTTAATTTCTGAAGCAAGTAAGCGAGCCCAATCGTTAACGTTGCTTGCATCAATCACGATGTCGAAACTACGTGCTACTTCACCATACTTGTTGATGATGTCGTACTTCACTGTGTCACCAACCTCTGGCGTACCGAACTGGTCAGACACAAACAAGTCGCCACGTACTAGATCTGGTTGCGGTGTAGGATCTGGCGGAGGAGTTGTACCACCAGTAATGGTGATGTCTGAACAGTTATAGAAGCCTTCACCTGCCGAATCATTACGCTGCCAGCGCACAAATAAAATTGCATCGCCAGAACGGTCTGAAGGAATGGTTACATTGATGCGGTATTTACCGCCATTTACAGGAACATTGCCCTCTTCTTGGATAAGCTCTAGATCGCCCCATGCCAAGCCTTTACTCAAGTCCGCATTTGGTTTGGTTAGGTAGAACTCCCAAAATGAAGGGTTGTGTGGTGCGGTCGCGTTGAATACATATTCAAACGTACCTGTGCTTAGCTCAGTGCGTGTCCAACCCGTGTGAGGTGCACCCATACCACGCTTTTGCGAATCATTGGCGTAACATAACGTGCCGTCAGGAATCGCTGCTTTTACAGCATTAATGTTGTTGAAATCCTGAATATTTTTCGCATATTCGTTACGCTGAACAAACGGATATGAACCAGAAATTTCTTTTGCTTGAGCACAGGCTGCATTCGGTGGTGTACCCGACCAAATACCACCTTGCTCGTAACACGTGTTCTGACGTGCACTTGGAAATTCAGACCAACCATGAGCATTTGCCACTGACGGCACACTCGATAGCATAGCCATACCTACTGCTATTTTTAGAATGTTATTATTTATTGTTGTCACTTTCCCACTCTCTTTTATTTTTCCCTACACACTACACCAACAGGTTATTTGTCAACCAAAGTTGCAGTTCATGGGTTTATCGTTTTTGCTTAAAGAACAACGAAAAATATATACGTCAATTTTATCAATGGTAGCGAGTTTTATATTGATAGGAATCGGAATCACACAACTCACATAAATGCGTTGTCGATAGATGATGTTGCTTCGAATTATTGGATTTCAGTATTCTGTCTTGATTGTAGACATAACATTCAAAGTGAATAAAAAAGCGGCTTAACGAATAAGCCGCTTTGCGATTCCCCTATACAGAAGAGAATCAAATCAGAAAGGTAAGTGAGATCTTAGTCGAGCTTTTTCCATTGCTGTTCCACCCAATTTGGATCGACAGCGACACCCGGCAAGTACTCTTCATTGTTACATTCTGCTGCCCAAGGGCCGTAACATTGATAAACACCCTCACCTTCAAATAGCACAATGTCTCCATCTACATAACTACCAAACCCTTCAGGGTAAACATAGTCATGTTGTGGTGGCGGAGTGCCCGCTTCAAGCAAGTGGAAATTGAAGGTTTGCTGACCGACTAGCTTACCTTCGCTGTTTTTCACACTCACCACTAACATATGGTGACCAGCCTCAGATTTGGATAGCGGTAGCCTGACCGATTCTGAGGTTTCATCTTCGACCTGGCCACTCCAGTGCGCTAGAGACTCACGTCCATGGTTATAGACAGTAAGCTCAGCTTGAGCGTCACCTTCTGCAATCAATGTAAGATCGAGAACCGTCGCTTCATCCCCAATGATGTATTCAGGCTCTAGCCCTTCAACAGTCAGTGATGTGTCTGGTTCAGGCACCTCAACATCGTAGCCTATCTCTACACGTTGGATATCACTGTCTTTATTAACGTATATAGGGTTAACGCCATAAATAGGATCGAACCCGTTTTCACTCCATACGCCAGACTTAATATCGTCATGCTCTTGGTTAACTTTGGTCGCTAATGCCTTTGACCAGTTCTTTGGTTGTCCGGACTCACTGCTCGCAATCTCGACTCGAGTACTCAATGATGGGTTTTCACCAGATCCATCAAACACACGTGTGTATACCGCATCACCCTCTTTCAAATTCATGGTCGGAATTATCTGGCCTGCTTTTTCCCAACCCGGTAATTGAGAGTCATGGCCATCAAACACAACATCAATTGCGTTATAGAAAGCTTTGTCTGTATCGCCAACATCCCATACCGCCAAAATCACGTGATAGCCTTCTCGCTCCGGAACGTTACAAGTGTGAGTCGCCGTATCTTGTGTTATCTCTCCATTACCATCAACTTCACAGAAAGGTGTAAGGTCAAACGAATCTCGTTTCAATGGTGAGTTTTGGTCCCAACCTTCTTTCGTGATGTAGTATTTAAAACCAGCGGCAACGTGGTTAGCCTTAAATGTCCACTCAAACTCTTGGGAGCCCGCTTCGATTGAACGTTTCTGCCAACGCTCGGAAGTTTGCTCATCTAGGTTTCTCGCCATTGCAATTTCAGCACTGGCAATGTAACCATCAGGTGGTCCATTTTCTGGGAAGCCATCAAAACCTTCCACACTTTGAGGCTCATACTGTATGTTGCCACAATCCATATTCTTCGGCTGTCCCTCTGAGTCTTCTAAGTGACACAAAGCAACACGGCTTATGATGTTGCCATCATCATTTAGTGACACAAAACCGTGTGCCATTGCACCACCACAGACTGTAGACAAAGCGATTGCTAAAGCCGTTTTCTCGATTTTTATTCTCATAACCATTCCAAATTAAAGACTTTATTTGCCAAGCCGCAGGCTACTTGTCTTATCCTGCTAGCTGATTTGACTTTCTTGCATGAACCGACGACCACACTTCATTAATCGTTGCTTGGCTCGAACATTAATAAAGTGAGTGCATATTGTTCAACTTGAGAATGGTTGATGAAGTTTAGATTATTTAGTCAATAAACCTAATTGATACTCAACAAAGGTGACATAAGGCTGAGGGCGGCTTATATATCTGAAAAACATGAGGTTTACCCAGAAAAGAAATGAATCAGCTACTGGTTGTTAATTGAATTTTAGGCTTATTTAATCGGTAGGGTTTAAAGAGTGGAGAATTTTTGACAAGGAGTTGCTCGTCAAAATAACGATTTTAACGAGAACAGTAAGAGAGAAGTGAGTGATATGGTTTTAGTAACGGCTATTCATGCCCATACGATGCGACATATCATCGTCCATGCGTCCGCCCTTCCAACCACCACCTCCTAGAAGATTCAGAATATCGCGTGCGTTGTAGTCCTCGCCAGCGAAGAAGTCATTCGACACATCTTTTCGTAGTAATTGATTATCGGTCGCCAGTTCAGCGTTAAGAGCTTGAGGATCTGCAAACAGAGCCAAAGCAATGTGTTGTTGGCGCTTACTCAGGTCTTTAGAGCTGGTTTCTACTTGTCCGATAGAGAAAAAATCACGGCTTCCATAGCTCTTTACCATCTTGGCTGAAAGAAGCTTGATTACCTTTTTAACTCTGCGTCGTTGAATGTATCGAAACACACAAACTCCTTATGTTAGAACACCTAATGTTTCTGCATAGTTGGTTGATCAGAGATCCACTTACTCAAATATGAGGTAAGTTTGATCATCCACTGAGACACTTTTCACTTGAGTGTTGAATACAGACTCAAGTTGTTCTGGAGTCAACACTTGTGCCGTGGTACCAGAAGCTTGTAAAACGCCTTTGTCGAGCAGTAGCACTTGGTCAGCGTGTCTTAGAGTACGGTTAAGGTCGTGGTTTGCCATGATTACAGCGATACCCTTTTGTGCCACTCTTTCAATGAGCTTATAGAGCAACGCCTCTTGCGCAATGTCCAACGGTGCCGCTGGTTCATCTAAGATCAGTAACTTCGCATATGGGTTAAGTGTTGGCCAAACTTGTAGGCACATGCCCGCCAATCGAACCCGCTGCCACTCACCACCTGACAAAGCTTGGATTGAGCGATGTAGCTTATCCGCTATGTCGAGCATCTGGGCTATCTCTTCCAAGGCTGCATTGATTTCAGCATCAAGCCCCTGTGACGAGCTTGGTAGCGATAGTGCTAGGTATTGGAATACTTCTAAGTTGAAAGCCGGTCTTGCACTCTGACACAAGTACGCACGGTGCAATGATAGGTCCTGTAACGATAAGTCAGATAGGTCTTTTTCATCGAGCTTGATATCACCTTTATAGCTGTCACCAATACTCGAAATGGCTTCCAGCAAAGTACTCTTGCCACTGCCATTAGGCCCAATAACATGGGTCACTTGGCCCGGCTTGAGCTCAAATGATAGTGGTAATAAACGAGCGCCGACGCTCAGGCTCTTAATTTGAATCATGATTTTTAATTAACATCCAAATGAAGATAGGCGCACCGATACTTGTGGTCATCACACCCAAAGGTAATTCTGCAGAATCGAGTAAGGTTCGTGCGCAAATATCGGCAAACACCAGCAGCGCTGCCCCCGCAACGGCAGACAGAGGCAGTAAATATTTGTTGTCGGTACCAATTGCTAAACGCAGTAAGTGTGGCACAACCAGACCAACAAAGCTGATTACACCGCCCAACGCCACTGCACAACCTACCAAAATGGATACTGCGAAGATTAAGCGCCAACGTAACTTAGGCACATTCACGCCAAGTTGCGCCGCATGGGTCTCACCAATCATCAGTTTGTCGAGCTTACTACCTTGCAGACACAACCAGATAATCACAGGGATCATCACTAATGTCAGCGAGTGTTGATACCAAGTCACGCCACCTAAGCTACCCATTAGCCAGTACATCAACAGACGAAGGCTCATGTCATCACTGAAATAGAATGCCCATGTCACCATCGCACCAGAAAGAATACCTAATGCGACACCCACCAACAGCAGCTTGGTCGTGGTAAGCCGCATTGCTTTTACCATGCTCACCAGAATCACTGTAAAACAGAGGGATCCTAAAACCGCTGCGACCATGAAGAGCTCTGGGGTAGGAGCAAACGGCAAGAAGAACAACACAATCACCATGGCGAGGCTTGCACCACCAGAAATGCCGAGCACACCCGGCTCTGCGAGTACATTGCCCAACAAGACTTGTAAGCTTGCGCCAGATACAGCTAGCCCTGCCCCGATGGCAATAGCCGCCAGTAATCGAGGTAAGCGTAAATCAATCAGTAGTTTTTGTTCTAATGTGGACAAGGTGCCCAGAGGGGAAATGAAGAGATCGCCAACCATTAGGTAAATAGCACTCAGCGCGATTAGCAGTGCTGCCATCAGATAAATGGCTCGCGTCCATTTACGCTGTTTTTGGTGAAGAAGTTGTTGGAAATCCATATCAAGCTACTTTGAAATTGTTCGCGTAACCTTACCTGTATCCCCAAATAAACTCAAGGTTCACACCGTAATGTGAACCTTGATATTTCAACCAGTTGAGCGGTTATTCAACTAAGCGTCAGCGCTTCTACTGATTAATCGTAAACCAACTGACCATGGTCGAATCGCGTTTCCACTTCACACACCATTAATGCTGCTCGTTGACCGATAGCAACATTCCGATTAGGGAACACCACCGCTTCGTTTTCGTTCTTCGCCATCAATGGTTTGTCACCATCATGACCAAAGACTTCACCGTGCTTGAAGGCAGTAAAGTTCTCTACAGAGTCTGAGAACATGAAATCGAAATCATCATGTAAGCGAACAATAGTGCGGCTAACGCGATAAGTAATGGTTGGCTTAGGCAGATGCTCTGGTTCTACTTCCGCGATTAAATTACGCATGGCTAAATCAAAAGCGGTTAGTTTATCCAGTTGGTTCTCACCGATTCTCGCAACTTGCCCAAGTTCCATTGTCAGAGCTTGCGCTTCGAAGTTCTCAGCACTGTACCAGCTGAAAGTGCTGGTTGGCGCGTTTGACAGCAACACGGCTTCAACGTGAGCACTGTTGATAAAGTCGAATAACTCTTTGCTACGTACTTCGTGGCGAACCTTAGGGCTCACCGCAAATGAATAATGCTTAGATAAACGGATTGCACAGTGTAGATCTAAGTGCCAACGAGTTGCTGGCTTGGTTTCTTTGTAAAACTCTGTCACCAGAAATTTTAAGTTTTGGGCGATATCCACTTCTCGATTACTTTCGTACTGTTTGTCATCAAACAGACGGTTCATATTCACATCAAGAAAACGGGTATGCGCGTTGGTTGCTTCTGGGTGAGCTATGATAAACAAGCATCTAGCGTTCACTGCCTGAAAGCCTGTTTCAATATCTTCAACGAGCTTATCAATCAGCTCCATTGGTGACGTTTCATCGCCATGTACACCGCTTGAAAAGATGATGTTCTTGGTTTCAGAATTGTAATCCGCGGGAATGACTTCCAATACACCACGTTGATGAAGCTTAATTTGAACACCGTTACTCAGTACGGTCTGTCCTGCAAACACTTCTTGCTCAAGATCTAGGCTGTCAAAAAGAAATGATTGGCGAAATAGGGTCTTCGTCATGCGCTACTCCTTAATTGCACGGCCGTATGTTAATAAATTGTACATAGAAATTGTGTTGCTAGGATCGCACTTATCAATAGAAACTCCGTTATCACTCACAAATACTACCCATATATTTATATTTCCTGCTTATTAACAAACCGAGGCCTGTGCCAAATAACTTTCTCATTTAAAGCGACTTTTCGTTACTTCAGGTTAGTTCAGCAAGATAAGAGCCACGTAAGCTAACACGACTCTGACCTACCATGAACAGATTGAGATCAATTAATCTTCCTGATTGAGCAATCTTTCAAATTCATCGATTTGAACTTTGACCATGTCGATACTTTGTTGCCAAAAGTCGGCTTTAGTCAGGTCCATTCCAAGATGTTTTTGAACCACTTCTTCCGCCATCATGCTGCCCGTATCACGCAACAAAGACACATAGTCGCCATAGAACTGTTCGCCCTTCGCATCACGCTGAGCGTATACGCCTTTACTGAACAGGTAGCCGAATAGGTACGGGTAGTTGTAGAAACTCACTTGAGAAATACTGAAGTGTAACTTGCTCGCCCAGAAGTAAGGATCGGCCTCAGTCATTGCATCGCCGTACCACTTTTTCCAAGTGCTCTCCATCAGGTCACACAGTTGTTGAGCCGTCAGTTCACCTTTTTCACGCTGCTCATAGAACGCTTTTTCAAACTCAAAACGAACTGGGATATTGACCATCAAAGCCAATGAGGAAGAGAGCTCTTCCCATAGCATTTCAAGTTTCTCATTGCGTGTTTGTGCTTGTTTAAGTAAGTAATCACGAACGATATTTTCAGCAAAAATAGAGGCAGTTTCTGCAAGCGTCATCGGGTAGCGTGTCTTACACAATGGCATATCTTTCATTACCCAGTTGTGGAACGCGTGGCCAAGTTCATGTGCCAGTGTCATCAAATCAGAGCGGCTCCCACTCCATGTCATAAACACCAGTGGTGTGCGTGTCGCAGCAAACTTAGTGCAGTACGCGCCTAAACGTTTGTTGGCTGCTGGTGCGGCATCAATCCAACCATTCTCAACCATTAAAGCGACAAAATCAGCCATCTCTGGATTCACTTCAGCAAAAGCGGTTTTGATTACCTCTATCGCTTCGTCAAAAGGGTAAACCTTAGATTCAGTGTCACCCAGTGGTGGCATTGCTGCTAAGTGGTTCCAAGGCTTCATCTCATCCAAGCCGTGAACTCTTGCCATTAGTAGACCCGCTTTCTGACCCACTTCGCGATTCGCTTTAGCGACAGACATCATAGTGTCTAATGTTTCAGGCACGATGCGGCTACCATGCAAGCTTGGATCTAAGAAATGTACATCACTGATTTTCGAACGCTTTTTATTTTCAGTCAGACGCCAGCCCGCCAGCGCATTTAAGATCGAAGCAAATGACTCTTGGTGCGTCTTCATGGCCCCCTGAACAGCGCGCCATGCTGGTTCTTGTTTGTCGAATTCACTGCCATAAAGCAAGCTAGCGGCTTGTGAGAAACCAAGCGCTTCTTCTTCACCATCAAGTTTTAGCGACAGTTTCAAAGAACCAGTTAGGTTGTCATATAAACGCCCCCATGCATCTCGCCCATCGACTTTCATCGCTGCTAATAACTGCTCTTCTGCAACGCTGAGTCGGCTGCTGGCTAATTTACGTGAGCTCTCAATCGCAAAGCGCTGGCCTGCAACATCTGCGCTCTCGTGTTCTAAAACGGCATCAATAAACTCGGGTTCTGCGTGAATCAAAGTGTCTTCGTATGGGCTAAATGCTTGAGACATTTCAGAGTTCAGCTTTGCAACACGGCCAAGCAACGCTTTTGCTTCTGTGTGTGTTGCATCCACCGACGCGTGGCAGTTAGCGAAGGTATTGATTGTGCTAAGTAATGTGCCAGCAGCTTCTGAAGTTTGGATGGCATTTTGCATTGCCAAAATGATGTGGCGTTTTTCAACATGTAGGTGTAACAGCTCAATACACTGTTGAATCAGTTCAATGTCCTGCTCAATTTTTGCATCATCAAGACCGCGGTAAGCAATGCTTAAATCCCAACTAGGTGTTGTCATGACTAAATTCCTTTCACGTAGGTAGTAGTACCAATCTGGTACAGCGGTTATGGATACCGCCTTATACTTCTATCTTTCTATTTATAGGTTTAATAAATTGTTTGTTATAACTTTGCTTTAGCACTCAGAGTACGGGCAGCCCTATCGCTTTAACACTGATAAAGCTTTGCGCGAACTGAGTGACTTGAATATGGGTTATCGATGCATTCTCGATCGATAACTTTGAGTACAGACTCGGATTTTTCCAATCAATATCAAGGCAATGCGCCAATAACATACGAATAACGCCACCATGAGTAACCAACAATAGATTGTCACTTGGATCGTTCAAAAGTTGCGACCAAGCTTGAGTTACTCTTTCGTGGAAGCTCCGTAAACTTTCTGCACCATTGAGCTTATGGTTCGATGGGTCTTGCCAAAAGGTGTCGAGCATTGCCCACTTGTCTTCAAGCTCATCAAATGCGATACCATCCACTTCGCCAAAGTTCATTTCTTGAAATTCAGGAGCAACAGACAAAGGCACAGACATGCGCTCCATGTACAAGTGAGCTAAGTCGCTGCAACGCTTCAACGGGGAAGTGATGACCGCATCAACCGCTATATCCTGGTCTACAAGAGCATCACAAATCTGCTGTTGAAGCTCCAGATTGACCAATACGTCAGAGACACCGTTCAGTGCAGCCTTCCCTTCCACTTTGCCATGTCTGAGCAAATAGATGTTTTTGGTGGTTCCATTGACCATATCAGTGACCTAGCCTTGAGCGTTAATAGAATGATTTGAAGGCTTAAGGTGTAGTGGCAACCCCGCGGCTATTAGAGTGACATGTTCGACAACGCGAGCAAGTGCTTGGTTCATGCGACCAGCATTATCAACAAATAAGCGCGATACTTTCCCTAGAGGAACAACCCCTAACCCCACCTCGTTCGATACCATGATGATCTGTGCTGGGCTATGCTCTACGCTTACAACCAAAGATTCAATCACAGCCTCAACCTGGGCATTAGTTGCATCATCACCCAGTTCGAAAATGATGTTATTGAGCCATAGTGTTAAGCAATCAATCAGTACCACATCGTCTTTCTTGAATGACTGCAGTTTAGCGGCTAATTCGACAGGTACTTCATGTTCTATCCACTCTTCACCACGACGATCTTTATGATGAGCGATTCGCTCACGCATTTCATCGTCCAGATACGTAGCGGTCGCAATGTAATGCAAACGACCATTTGAACATGCTTCGAGCGCACATAATGCTTGTTGTTCTGCAAAGCTCGACTTACCCGAGCGTGCACCACCTAAAACAAGATGTCGATGACTCTGATACGCTTGATTTTTCGTTGTCATGTATGGCCTCTAATACCCTGAATGCGTTACATAAAGCCGTTATAAAAACCCGCCACAAACACGATGTAAATCAGTAGTTCCATTAACTGTTGAGCAGCGCCCAAGCAGTCTCCTGTGAAGCCACCGATTCGCGCGATGAGCCACTTTTTGAATCCTATCCTGAACACGTAAGCGACGAGTGCCAATACAAAGGTAAACGCCAAACCAAACCACAAGCTCGGCAACAAACCAATCAGCATAAGAAAAACCAGTTCGCCCTTAGTTTGCTTATTGGCTAGAGGCTTGCTCTTGCTAGTATCCAAATCGCTGACATAAGGCATGTCGTAAATAAGGGATGCCGCAATCGCACGACTAAAGGTGTAACCCGTTACAATGATCGTGAACAATCCGGCCATACTGACCAATTCATTCAACAGCACCCACTTACCAAGCAGTGCCATTATCAACGCAGATGCGCCATAACTGCCAATTCGACTATCTTTCATGATGGTCAAACGGCGTTCGAGCGTCATGCCACCACCAATGCCATCCGCCATATCGGTCAAGCCGTCTTCATGGAAAGCACCGGTGAGCATCAAGCTGAAACTCATCATCAAAAAGATGGCAATAGCACTTGGTAGTACAGCATCAAGCAATAAAAATATCCCACCGCACAACACACCAAGTAGTAAGCCAACAGTAGAGAAGTAGCGACCAGAGCGGTTCATACGCTCTTCTGAATAAGGCGTATTCTTTGGCATCGGCAAACGAGAAAAGAAGCCCATGGCTAACGAAAACAGTTCCCATTGATAAGCTGCGCGATCTTTTAATGATCTTTCTGGCGTATCACTCATTAAACGGTGACTCCAGCGCTCTCAAAACTCGCCATATTGTTGTAAAACTCTGCCGCCGCTCGAAGGATTGGCATCGCCAGTGCTGCGCCTGTCCCCTCACCTAGCCTTAAACCAAGGTCAAGCAATGGCTCGGCATTGAGCAGGTCTAGTAAAATTTTGTGTCCAGACTCTTCAGAGCGATGCGCAAACATCATGTAATCGCGACAGTTAGGCTCAATTAAAGTCGCAACATACGCCGCAACTGACACAATAAAACCATCGACCAATACTGGCGTTCTGTTGTGGTAAGCACCAAGGAAGGCACCCACCATTTGCACAATCTCGTAACCACCGACTTGAGCTAAAATCGATTTAGGATCGAGCCCTTTACAGCGCGCAACACCTTGTTCAACCAGCGCCACTTTACATGCGAGTTGTTGTTTATTGATGCCGGTTCCTAAACCAACACACTCTGTCGCAGTTCGGTTTGCTAGCGCACTTAAAATCGCAGACGCGCTGCTGGTGTTGCCAATACCCATCTCACCGAACATGACAATGTTCGTGCCATTCGAAATGGTTCTAGATACAAGCTCCGCGCCCAGTTCAATACCACGTTCTACCGTTTCTAAACTCATTGCGGCTTCGTTGGCAAAGTTATTGGTTCGTGTACCCAAGCGTTGTGACACTAGCATTGATGAATCAGCTTCAACTGGCAATAGGATGCCCGTGTCGACTACCGTAATGTCGATGTTGTTCACTGCACAGAAACAGTTGATCGCCGCGCCACCATTTAGGAAGTTCAAGACCATCTGTTGCGTGACGGCACTTGGCGCAATACTCACACCTTCGTCAGCGATGCCATGATCACCTGCGAATATAATGATGCTCGGCTTGTTCAATTCGATATGTTCGACCGCCGACTCTTGTCCTTGGCTCTGAATTAATGCTAATTGAAAGGCAGTTTTTTCAAGTAAACCCAATGCCCCAAGCGGCTTAGTTTTTTGATCAATACGGTGTTGGATTTGCTGTGAGTATTTGGTATCTAACATAAAATTATTGGTACTTAGATTACAGAATGGGGTTTAGCGTTATTATCCGGTTGAAGCTCAATTGAATAACGCTTACTTAGGACGAGCTACCGAGAACACGTTGGATAGCGTGGCGTATTCGCCTCCACCTAGTCGAGATAAAGGATCCAGTTCGAGCGCATCTATCTTCAGGCGGTCGCTCTCTTTATCGATCACCTCTTCAGCTATATACACCTGCTCAATTTGCGCAAAGATAAGGCTTTGTGGCACCTCACCGACTTCTTTTACCTCATAGAGTGTGCAACCAAAAGCCACAGCGCACTGCTTCACTCTCGGTAAGGAAAAACCCTCAAATTCAACTAATTCAATGTTATTCGCGGTTACTTCTGACTCATTATACTCAAGAGTAGCTGCAGTCGCGGTCATCACTTCAGCTGAATTCGACGATGCGATATGTATAACTAGCTTACCCGTCTCATGGGCATTACGAGTGGTGTCTTTGATTTCTCCCGATGGCTTCTTCCCGACCGATAACATCAGCAGTGGCGGGTTACTTGAAACAGGCGTGAAATAAGAGAAAGGCGCTAAATTGTATTCTTGGTCAGCAGATTCAGTTAACGCCCAGGCGATAGGACGAGGGACAACGGTTTGCGTCATCAGGTGGTAAATCTGAGTAGGAGCGAGAGTATCTAGCTTGAGGTTCATAGCACATCCTTGGTCTATGGGGATTACGATTTAGTTTACGTGTTAAGTGAGGCTGTATCTATCGTTATATCAACTAAAGCGGGGAGGATGTTCTTAATTTGAGCAGTTTAAACCGACATTTTCTCAATTTGAGAATCAAAAAGACTAACAGATTGTACTTCGTTTGCCATGACAACCAAGAATCAATAACTTACGTTTTGGCACCCTTTATGCTTTTTTCAAAGTACTTGTTAATCTCTCCATTGATAAGTACCCATACAGTGAACACCCACACTGTTAGCTACAAAATGCAACACCAAGCAACACAACCGGTTGAAAAAAGTAAAGCTCAGTAAATTGATTTAGGAGGTGCGATGATTCCAAACTCAAGCAAAAGAAAACCAAATAAATCAAGCAAGAAAACTAGCAAAAAGGTAAGGAAAATCCCACTGTCCTTCACCTAAGTTTGCGAAGCAAGTAACAAGCCCGTCGCCCAACGGGCTTTGTTATTTTTGGGGTTTTGAGTTTTTAAATCATATCAACACAAGATTTCATTGGCTCATTAAAATCTCAATAGTTAGACAATCAGTTCACTTTAAAGTCATTCTGCCACCCAAAAACCAAGCATTGGCTTACTTGTCACACTCCGTAAACTTAGCCTTACATTTCATAAGCTTATAAGTGACTAGGGTTTATTTACTCTCGAATCCTAGTTGTTAGTATCGCCCCATTAATCATTAAGGGGATTTATGAAGAACAAAGGCTTTACATTAATCGAGTTAGTCGCCGTGATCGCTGTTTTAGGCATTATCGCTGTGGCAGCAGCACCGCGCTTTTTGAACATCAAGTCTGACGCAACCATAGCCACTCTCGATGGGTTCATTGGAGCCTTCAACGCAACCAATGAAATAGTCATGGGCAAAGCAACCATTGAAGGTTTAGAGAATGAAAAGCTCGCGCAATTGCCGGACCAAGATATATGGATTCGATGGGGTGCTATCGCATTAGATTCAGACAATATCAAAAACGCGATGCAGACTGATGACTATCAGTTGCTCAGCTATGGGCCAAAATTCAACCCAACCCTCATAGTCTACACGGGCAGAGAAAGGCAATTTAGAGAGCTAAAGGGCTATAACTGTTTTGTGCAATTCACTAGGTCTTACACGTTAGATCAAACCCAACTCATCAACATTGGCGATCTGACAATCAATAAATTCTATGACGGGTGTTAATCCCTTAACTTGAAAATCTATTACGAACATTTCTTGCCAGATCTCTTTAAGCCCGTATACGCGGGCTTTTTTGTTCCCACAACACAACTTTCCTATAGCTAATGCCGATCGCTCGTATCTAATTTGCACGTGCCTTCACATTAAAAGCGAACAAGTTTTCGTCATTGAACAAGAAGGTTTAAATTGAAACAGTGACTTACGTAAACGTTAGGGATAGTTATGAGCATTTCTGGAGATAAGACATCAATCATAGTGGCTGGTGCTACCGGGCTAATTGGTCGTCATGTGATGAGCCTGCTTATCAACGAGCCTGCAATAGAACACATTTACGCTTTGTCCCGAAGAGCGCTCGATCCACAGTTCCACTCAGAAAAGCTCCACACGCTGATTCACAGTGATCTGCAAGTTACCAGTTGGGACGAAACCAAAACCACACCCAATCTCGGGGTCATTTGCTTAGGTACCACCAAGAAAAAGGCAGGCTCGAAAGAAGCATTACGAAAGGTCGATGTTGAGCTTGTCAGTCAGGTCGCACAATCGATGAAGTTCTTGGGAGTGCAAAGGGTCGCGGTCGTATCAAGCTATGGAGCATCGGTCGATTCCTATTCACACTACCTCAAATGCAAAGGTCAAATGGAGCAGAACTTAAAGCGTATCGGCTTCAAGCAACTGTTCATTGCGCGTCCAGGGCCATTGGTTGGCGAACGAGAAGAACCAAGAGCCGACGAAAAACTGCTACAAAGCGTGTTTCCACTTCTATCGCCTTTTATGTTTGGGAAATTCAAAAACCTACGCCCTATCCAATCGAAAGATGTCGCTCAGGCCATGTTGTTCCGATTGTTCGAAAATAATTTCCAAAATATCGAAATTTACTCATCCAATGACATGCTCAATTTATTGGCAAAATATCGCTAAAAAGCTCACCTATTCACCATAATGTTGAATATCCACTCATACTATTCAGTGGATATTACCTATTGTTCTATTTAATTACTTTTCCTTATTTTACGTTTTGTTACAGGTCGCTACTGTAGCTAACAGTATTCGCGCCCATATATCTAAGCGCCCTATCGATTTAAAGAAATTCATAAGGAAAACAAATGTCATTTTCAGCTATCGCTGCCTTAGCGGTATTCACTGGTATCCTCTTCTTTCTCTACGGACAGCAGAAAAAAGAAAACACGTTATCGCGCTTAGTTCTATTGGGTTTAGTTTTCGGTAGTGCTTTTGGTCTTGGCCTTCAGTTGCTATTTGGTGAAGGTAATCCTGTTATCAAAGAAACACTAGACTGGGTAAACATTGTCGGTCGTGGTTACGTTGGCCTACTGAAAATGGTGATCATGCCACTAGTATTGGTTTCAATGATTGCTGCAGTAGTGAAACTTGAAAAAGGCGGTTCACTGGGCAAGATTTCTGGCATCACGATTTCTGTATTACTTGCGACAACGGCAATCTCTGCAATTGTCGGTATTGTTGTGACTCAAGCATTTGGCCTATCTGCTGAAGGTTTAACAGAAGGTGCTCGCGAAACAGCGCGTATCGCAACACTAGAAAGCCGCATTGGTACAGTTGCGGATCTAACGATTCCACAAATGCTGGTTAGCTTCATTCCAACCAACCCATTTGCAGACCTAACGGGTGCTCGCTCTACGTCTATCATTGCGGTTGTTATCTTTGGTGTGCTAACGGGTATTGCAGCTCGCAAAGTAATGGCAGAGAAAGAAGAACTAGAATCTCCAATTCGTACGTTCGTTGAAGCCGCTCAATCTATCGTGATGCGCTTAGTTAAGATGATCATGGCACTAACGCCATACGGCATCGCAGCGTTAATGGCGAAAGTAGTAGCAACATCAAGCGCATCTGACATTTTAAGCCTACTTGGTTTCATCGTAGCGTCTTACGTTGCAATTCTGCTGATGTTCGTTGTTCACGGTGTGTTGGTTTCTTTTGTTGGCGTAAACCCAAAAGAGTACTTCCAAAAAATCTGGCCTGTTCTAACGTTCGCTTTCACTTCGCGTAGTTCTGCAGCAACGATTCCACTGAACGTTGAAGCTCAAATCACGAAGCTAAACGTGCCACCAGCAATTGCTAACCTATCTGCTTCTTTTGGTGCAACAATTGGTCAAAACGGTTGTGCGGGTATCTACCCAGCAATGCTAGCAGTGATGGTTGCACCTACGGTTGGTATCGACCCTATGGACATCAACTTCATCCTTTCTCTAATTGCAATCATTACAGTGAGCTCTTTCGGTATCGCAGGTGTAGGTGGTGGTGCAACGTTCGCAGCACTTATCGTACTGCCAGCCATGGGTCTGCCAGTAACAATTGCAGCACTGCTTATCTCTATCGAACCACTTATCGACATGGCTCGTACAGCGCTTAACGTATCTGGTGCAATGACAGCCGGTACAATTACAAGTCGCCTGTTAGGTAAGAAAGACAAGCAACAAGATTTGGAACAAGCGAACGCTTAATTCTGAATCCAAAGACAAATAGACAAATAGACAAAAACCGATGCCCATGCATCGGTTTTTTATTATCTGTCTTATCTCAGAACCACTTTGTAAAAAGTAGAACTTAAAGCACCAATCGAATCACGTTCTCAGCTAATGCCTCATCGTCGTCTTCACTCAATCCACTAATACCTATAGCGCCAATCACCTGCCCTTGATGTTCAATTGGAACACCGCCTTTGAAGCCAGTGATCCGAGAATCGGTCCAGTAGCTCAAGTCTTTGCCTGTCTCTCTTGCCCAGCGCCCCAAATTACCACTCGGTTGTCTATCTCTAGCTGAGGTATAAGCTTTGTTTTGTGCCAACAGCCCCGCTTGCACACTCACGTTATTCATTCGCATAAATGCCAACAGTTCACCGTGTGTATCACACACACTCACTGCAATAGCTTGATCGTTGTTTCCAGCAATATCGACGGCTTTGTCTACGAGCTGCTGCACCAAATTTTGATTCAACATATAAAGCTCCTACGGCAATGCCTGACCACGCGAATACACGTATAAGTTGTACCACTCTTCTCGAGTGAGATTAATTTGTGTCGCTTTTGAAGACGCCTTGATTCGACCTAGGTTGGTAGTGCCAATGACAGGTTGGATACCTGCTGGGTGACGAAGTAAAAACGCCAATACGATCGCTTCACTTTCTACGCCGTATTGGTTTGCTAACTGCGCGACATAATGCGCGGTCTTTTTCACGTTCTCGTGTTCTGAATACAAGCCTTGCTCTGCAAAACGACCTTGCGCCAAACAGCCCCATGCTTGCAGTTGAATACCCTTCATTTGGCAATGCTCCAATGTGCCTGCAGCAAAATCCGATTGGTGATGACCTTGCGAGTTAATCATCACACCATCATTCAACCAATCAAGCTTTGCTAAGCTCATTTCAATTTGGTTGGCGACAATAGGTTGGCCGAGCGCCGACTGTAGATATTGGATTTGGTGGCTGTTCATGTTCGACACCCCGAAGAAATCGACCTTGCCCTGAGCTTTCAGATTCTCAAGCGTTCTTGCCAATTCATCGAGTCCCATCAGCGGATCAGGACGATGTAAAAGCAACACATCGAGCTTTTCGGTATTTAAGCGATTCAGAATGCCTTCTACCGATTGGCTTACCCAACCTGCCGAGAAATCATAACGACCCACGTTGCCTTCACCTTCAAAACGAATACCACACTTGGATTGAATGAACATTTGATCACGCAACTCTGGTGCTTGTTGTAGCGCTTGGCCAAAGGCTTGCTCTGCTTTACTGAAAGTATAAATATCAGCATGGTCAAACAGGTTGATTCCCGACTCTAGTGCCGTGTCGATTACGCTACGTGTTTGCGATGCATCAGCGGCCGTTACCGGGTTATCGTTCCAACCACCTCCCAGTCCCATACATCCATAGGCGATTTGTCCGACGCCCGGTAAGTATTTTGATAAAGGAATGTTGTTATCGGTTTTGCTTGTTGAATCAATGTTGTTCGTCATACCTGATCTCGCTTTGAAGGTCTAATGCCACTAAATATGCCTTTATCTTATTGTTCTTTTAAAAAAACAGAATATGCTAATAGCGAAATGATTGTTTGTTATGACGAACAATAGGGGCGAGCAGTTTTGAAGGAATACACGAATGAACGAGCATAAGAGAATAGAACGACTGATCCTATTTGTAGAGTTAGCTCAGCAACTTAACTTTACCAAGGCAGCGGAAAAGCTCGGCATATCCAAGAGCTACCTTTCAGAGCAAATTAAGCGTCTTGAGAATGACTTGCAGTGTCCTCTTCTCGTTCGAACTACACGCAGTGTTCGATTAACTCAAGAAGGTGAACGTGCGTTGCAACAAGGGTTAACCATTCGTTCTCAAGTATTGCAACTTGAACGCAGCGTTTCCGAACAGCACGATATCGTCAAAGGTACTTTGCGGCTCACCGCACCAAAGATGTTTGCAGAAGTCTTCTTGTTCGACATCTGCCAGAAATTTAGACAGCAATACCCTGAGATTCGCTTTGAGATAAACAGCAGTTATACCAACTTTAACCTCAACCACGATGATATCGACATCGCTTTTCGAGCAACCAACACCCCACCAGACAACATGATTGCGAAGCATTTGTTCGCCTATCAACATGATTTAGTGGCAACTCCCGGTTACCTTGACCAATTTGGTCGTCCCACCAGTGTGAGCGACTTAAATAGTCACCAGTGTTTAGCCACACTGCATCAAACTGAGTGGCCTTTAAAATCTGCAAACATTGATGTTTCGGGCTGGCTCTCAAGCAATGACAATCACCTACTTAAACAGCAAGCCCTATCGAGCAACGGCATTATTCGTATTGCCAGTTATTACGTTGACAAAGAAGTTGAACGTGGAGAGCTAGAACGAGTATTACCTGATGAGTGCCTGCAGCAAGGTAACAGTATTTATCTGTTCTATCCGCAAGTTATTTACCCTGCTAAAAAGCATCAAGTGTTTATTAAGTTTGTTCAGAGTTACTTTGAAAATTTAAACGAATAGCCGATTGCGGTTACAGATCAGGAAGCAATTAACAGTACAGCAAAAGGTTTAAATAACCTCATAAATTTCTGACTATTATCTGAGAAGAGCTATCGAACAATAATAAAGCGTTTTTGTGGACTTATTCATTCGTTATAAACGTTAAGCGTGCATTTGTTCAATAATACAATGGGTTATCTGGAGTAATTTTATAAAAATGATATATGATGCACCGTTTCAAACATAGCATTTACCCATAGCAAAAGTTCGATAACAGGATTCCAATGAGCTTTATTATACTTTTATTCCTTCTATTATTCGTTTTCGCGACTCGTTTACTTCAGTGGCGAAAAACCTCTTATTTTCTCTCCTTTATTCTCTTATCGTCATTTGTGCTGATTGGTACGGGGTTAATTCCTCGTTATTTATTAGATGATCTGCAAGCAAATTACGAAAGTAAACCAGATATACAATGGTCGGATAATAATGCAATTGTTCTTCTCGGTGCTGGCACTCAGTTTATTCAAAGCACACAAGATTTCGAACCAACATTTTTCTCTTATGGTCGAATCAGTGAAACGGCAAGCCAATATAAAGATTGTGCAAAATCGGAGACTAAGTGCAAAGTAATCATCAGTGGTGGTGACGCACAAGGCAACGGCGTGACAGAAGCGGAAATTTACGAGCAACAATTGCTGAGACTTGGCGTACCAAAAGCTGACATCATCCGAGAGCCTAACAGCGTGAATACATGGAAAAATGCACAGCTAACCAGCGACTTGATGAAGCACCACCAATTCGACAACATTATTCTGGTTTCATCTGGTCTACATATTCGCCGCAGTGAGCTCTATTTCAACCACTTCGGATTAGAGGTCATTCCGGTTAGATCCGATTACATGGCAGCGCAGGTTTCGTGGCTTCCTTTGTGGTACAACTTTGCTGTGACTGACTTCGCACTGCACGAGCAAATCGGTTTTGCGAGGTATAATATCTACAACTTTATGGGTTGGAATAGCAAACGCGAGAAGCCTGGTGATGCATAACGCATTACTCTTTGGTTACCGATAAAGCTCTAACTAGAGCAATTAAATAGATGAAAATGCAGCGACGGCCCTAAGGTTATCGCTGCATTTTTTTATGCCAGTGATACTCCAAAGTTAAACTATCTCCCTTCAATTTCTAGAGTCCTCAACACCAGTCACTTTCTAATCCAACCTATTTACTCATCAAAATAGAATGCAAAAAGAAAAAGCTTTCTCAAACGCCACTCGAACAATCATAAGCACTTGAAATATATATGAATTTATTTTCAATTCATTTCAGTATTTTTGCGATCCTTTTATGTGACAGAGTACGTGCCGCTAGGAGCCCTCGGCTTCACACCATATATAAAACAAAACTAAAAATAGAATCTAATAAAATGCCAAACAATGGCCATTAGGAACTCATTCATGTTCAACGTCAGTAAAACTGTACTAATTAGCGCTGCCATATCGTTAACGCCTCATTCCGTTAACGCAAAGATCTACTCAGACCAAGTCGTGTTAGACGACCTTGGCGAGGATAGTTGTCGTCATGACTATCGCCCACTTACTTACTCAGAAGCACAGGAGCACAAAGCCGCCCTTGTTTCTCGTATGAACGTTTGGGATATCATCGGCCTTCAAGATGATTGGGTGATCATGGGCTCTGGCTACCACGGCCTTATCAAGCATGGCCAGCCAAATGAAAAAACCTGGTGTTACCCTAATAAACCTGAAGCGGGCTTACCTTACTACGATGCACAAGTTATCCCAGAAAGCAGCAACCTTGAGGTTCAAAGAACTCTAGTCAACGACAATTCGAACTTCGTTAGACCATTAGCATACCTAGCAAACAACCTTGGTTATGCGTGGGTGGGCGGCGACAATTGCCGTTATGTCGGACAGGACATGGCGATAACGCAACTTAGTGATGGTTGGGAAATCAAAGGGAATAGTAATGGAAGCTGTTCAGGTGACCGTTGTAATGAGAAAACGACGATTACAGTCGATAAGTTTTCCTACACACTGGATACTCAGGGATTCTCGTACGGCACCGTTAAAGAGACAGACCAAGAGCAGATCAACACCCTTTCCGCTTATGCAATCAACGAGACAGATCAGCCGAAACAGATCATCGTCGATCTGCATTTCCTACAGACCACACAGTGGAACAAAACCAATCGCTTTGATCTTGCGGACGTTGTTACACTCGACGAGGACTTCAGCTGGCCTCAAGCAGGAAAAACGGATGTGCGAGTGGTGTTAGAAAAAGGCCAACATTTCTCTGATACCAATAGTGGTCAACATTCTGAGGCGAGTGACCTTCAAGCCATCTTAACGGTACCCGCTAACTCTGTGCTTCCTTTTCAAGTTGAGTTCTTGCGCTCAACTATCTCTTACCCTTATCGCATCGAAGCAAACATGGGTTACGACGTGAACTTCACAGGATTTCTGCGCTACAGCGGCAATGCTTTAGATTCACACCCGACCAACCGCCCTACAGTCTCACACACGTTTACCATGGGTACCAACAGCGATGAGCAAGCCAATATCCGTTACCAATGGGACCACCGTTACATTCCTGGTGAGATGAAATGGTGGGATTGGAGTTGGGCAATCAATGAATATGGCCTGAGCAGCATGCAATATGCCGCAGGCGCGAGTGTTCGCCCGTTTTACTCTCATGTGTCTGGTCAGTTTTATGCCAAATCACAATACTCTGGGATGATCGATATCGGTGCTGAGCACTCTGTCGATTCATTTGATGTTGTGGGCGTACTAACCAACCACAAAACCTATCATGCTGGTGATGTAACCGTCGTGACCGATTTCGACCCTGAAGCGCTAGATCGACTCGGTTATCGCGATGCCCAGCTAATGATTACTCCAATACAACACTAAAAACACAGCTGTATCCCAACATTAAGCTCATCACTTGGGTGGTGAGCTTTTTTGCTACTTCCATATCCAAAAGCCAACGCACTTATTCAACAACCATTCTGGGCAGTTTCCCTCTGTCGTCCGTGAGCAGTGTTCGAGAAGTGCTTTTACTCCCAACCACCAAAAAAGCCAATATTTAACTATGACCAAGAAAACCCATTTATGGCGGCTCGCTGCCATTGTCTATAGCCCCTTATCCGTCGCATTTTGTCTTAGTGACGGCGTCCAAGATACTCAATCATTAGATGCAATTAACCAGAATCGTATTACATCCTGGGCTCGAAACGAAGTGTATTCAGAGCCACAGTTTGGCATTGCACTTGGCGAACTCGAGCACGGTGCTCATACGAATTCTTTTTCTGCAGCTTGGCCACAAACAGAGCAAGCACTCGCGAGCGTCCCGCAAACTTTTGAAAGTCCACTAAGCGAGCAAAGTCTATTCAACCGCCTCGGTAAAGCGGGATCTTCTACATTGGAAGTTCTAGGGCCAGTTGGAGATGCTGTCGCAGTGGGCTTTTGGCTAGACAATATGGTGAGTACATTCTCTCAGGAATCCTCTACCCGCCTTGATAAAGCCGCGTCTGTTTTTTCCATCGTTCCGCTAGTGGGTGATGAGTTAAACCTATTGTCGAGTGATATCAAGTACTTCGCGGCCAAACAGAAAATTGAAGAGTTTGAGCAACAAACACACTACGTATTCGCTAACCACTCATCAGAATTTGCTCGGTTTCACCACAAAAAAGAAGACGCGATTACACTACTCAATAAATATGACAATCACGTAAAGCAGAGCGCTTCTATGTATGTCGACCACCTACTTCTGCAAGCTGATACCGAATATCGCCGACTAGCTTCTGCATACGATAGACAACTATCTAAGCAAATGGCACGAATCGATCTAGAGCTTTTGAAATCTCTGGGCCACGTTTCTGTTGATACAAATTTGCACCAACCTTTATGCCAAGGTTCATATACCTCTCCCAGTGAGCTCGAAAACTGCGTTAGTCATCAAGGACCAGCTCGAATTGATAACCTCATTAACAAGCTAAACGCACCCGAGTATCACGAACTTGCTTTAAAAGTACACGCCAAGAAAACGGAACTGGTCGGCATTGCTTTTCGTCAGCTGGAAGAACACCGACAAAGATTAATCAACGGAGTAAGCAACAGAGCAAAACCACACATCACTGCAATGATCAATCAAAGCACACTCAACCGAGGCACCTTGGAGTTTCAAGCGAGACAGAGTGGCTTAAGAGAGTATGCAAAAGAAATGTGGGATATCGATTACCTCAGCGAGGAACAACTCAAAACCGCGACTGTAGAGATACGTCCCGCAAGAACTTGCTGGGGCATTCCTTCCGTTGCGCCTGGAGGAATCCAAGCTTCTATCGATGCATGTAGAGATTCGGGCGCTTTATACGATACTTATCACCCTAAAAAAGACCCTGAACTCTCAAACGTATTAATGAAAAGAGTCGAGTTCAATGTCGACCAATATATAGCATCGAGAGTAACCTCTGGCTGGCCTGCAGACTTGTTTAGAACTCAACTTATTAATACCGCTAGCGCCTACATATCAGGCCAACTTTCTAATCAGATATTTGAGCAACAACTATCACTCCTTTCAAACTTGGAGACTCTGAGTTATCAAACAACATTGACGGATTACCTCAACAACAAGGGGCTCGATGGCTCTAAACTGGAAAATCGCACCAGCTGGTACCAGATCAGTCGCTGGTATGAACTTCTGCTAACCGAGCGCCCAACAGGTGGAGTGTTAAGCCAGATCAACCAATATGAGGTCTTTAAAAGTTTTATACAGCCTCAGTTTGAGCGTGCGATATCGCTGTCTTACATCCGTTCCCTCAATTATTCGCTGCCGTACCCAAGTGTTTATGCTGCACAAAATCTAAGATTCTACGCTCCTAAAATGGCGGACATCTTAGACGATGTGCTGGCTAAACCGGCAGCTAATGTCGAGCGAAACATGCAGCAAGCGATCGATAAGCTCTCAGAAATGGCAATGCAGACAACCAGTGCTAATGAACTTCAATACTTATTGGGTGACCTGTCTCTTTATCTGCAAATTGCACAACACCAGCAGTCTGAAGCCAACACTTCACTAGGCAATACTCATCAACATCAACTGTTCAACAGCACGCTATCACCTCTGCATCTGAGCTACCTGTCACAAGAACATGAAGATACCATTTCGTTTCAGGTTGGTGGAATCTCAACTCACCCGCTTTGGTCACACCTAGCTGATATCAAGAGCACATTAAGCCAAGGGGATATTCAAACGGCAGTAACACAACTAGGAGCCATCGTTAAGGAGGATGACTTCACTATGCTTCCACACATCAACCATATGCTGCTTAGAGACCTAGAAGATTGGATTGAAATCCAACTGGCATTAGAGGAATAAGTCTATGAAACATAACATTACACGAACCTTCTTGGCCTTGGTACTGCTCGTTAATTCAAGCCATACATTTGCTGGAAAAGGCTCTGAATTTGGACTTTTTTATGATGCTCCAGACGGCGTAAAAGTCATCGAAGGGTACAATTCTGCGGCTTATGGAAACCTTTATCGCATGTCCAGAAATCTATACGTGCAAACCAAAAGTGACGCCTACCTTGCAGATATGAGCGTGTTGATTCGCAACCTGCAACTATCGCCAACAGGACGTGAGATTTTACGACAAGTTGCTACCTACGAACCAGTAAATGCACCCGATGATGCTGTTGAACCGTTAATTGAACATACGGTTGGAGTCGATCAATCAAAGGCCACTGTTGTCACTGTGATCAGAGAACCAGAAGGTCCAGGCCGACTATTCGAGACAGTGCCTTCGATATTCGAAGACCAGCAAAAGGCTTCATTGGCATGGCAACGACAATTTAATGGCAAAGGGGTATCAAATACGATTCTCTTCTCCACCACCGAGATGGTTAATATTCCAGGGAAGAACACACCATTTGATCAAACTGTCGCTTTAGGACATGAGCTCATTCATGCTCGTGACTTTGCTTCTGGCGCTGTTCCACAAGGCAGTACACCCCAGTCTCATCGACATCCCGACACCAATCAAATCACAGAATATGTCATTCCGAATTATGAGTATCAAACGACAGGAATTGCACACTACAACAACGCTGAAAACGGGCGAGATCCTGTTACGGAAATCAGTAGTGCCAGACAATCAATGATCAACCTTCGCGAAGAGATGTATTTCCATTGGAAAGCACTGGGACAAGAGAAAGCGAAGGCGTATTTGAAAAATGAAAAAGTGGTGAGCGAGTTTCATTTGGCTGATGATCTAGGAAAAGAGAAGCGCAATACTTATTGGCCGAAAGAGCACTACAACTATCAACCCTATACTCTTGAAACCAGACCATCTGCAACACCTCAGCATGCCCCTAAATGGGATACCGTGGAAGGAAAACAAGCTCATATAGAAGTTAAACAAGCACTCCAACAATCATTGAATGAAGGGAGTAACCCAGCGATTGTTATCGTTGATGCTACCGAGCAGCGCCTTTCTCAAAGCCTGCAAAACTCGCCAGCGCTGACACGAAGAGGCCTTAGTAACCAGAGTTCCATTTTGAAATACGCCGCACAGAACGACATCAAAGTGATCAACCTATACAGCGCCGCCAATGAAACACCATTGAGTTCGCTAAAGAAACGGAAAAAGAATCTGTTATACCGAGCGATTTCAGGTAAAAAAACAGAAGAGACTCAAGGTTACCAGGATGTTCAATACAACGAAGGCAACCAAACAGCCCTAACCTCAGCACTAGAAGACAATGACGAAGTGTTAGTGATGGCCTACTCTGACGGCAAAGTAACAACAAATGTTATCGACAGTCTTTCAGAAAACATTCAAAAACAAGTGGTTGTATCGCGATACGCTAACTTGGATTACCAACCATCAAACCTTAGCGCAGAAGAAAGCACGGCATGGAAAACGCTGGGTAGAAAAGACAATGTGAGAATGCTTGGAGGTGGTAGCCGCTCTCGCTTCAATATATGTAGCATCCAGTAAACAAGGCTCAAAACGCCAGCTTGCGACCAGCTAAACGTCATATCCAGCAGGCCCTTTGTTAATGGCTAATCACAATTCCAAAGGGCCAGTTTATGACAAGCAAATCTGTTACGTGACTTAAAAATGCAATCACAGCGACACAAAAGTTTGAGTTAATGAAGCCGGCTAAAGACAGAGATCCCTTACAGGAGGAGCTATGAAATACTGTCCATGTTGCTCAACAGAGTTAATCGAACGAGACGATATCCATATTTGTCCACGTAACGAAATTGGTGACTGTTATTTTGATGGTTATGAGCAATCTCATATTGAATATCATCAGCTCAAAGACTACCCACAAGATTCAGCGTTCGATATCACAGAGGTCATCGCTGACTAACTCTCACAGGGTTGAAAAACGGAGATTGTCTCGCTAGTAAAGCGTCTCAGCTTACGTTTATGTTCTCCAAAATTAAAAAGCCCTGATGGTAATATCATCAGGGCTTTTTTTGTCTTTCAACGCCATAAACATACAGCGAATCAAGCAGCAGTTAACTTGGTGTTACCACATTAGATCATCAGGGATCACGAAGTCTTTGTACGGGTCATCCTCGTCAACTTCATCAGTGCTTGCTGTTTGAGTATCAACGATTGACTCCTCATCACGCATAGCGATTTTGTTTGCTACCGCTGTTGGAATCACAACATAGCTTTCGCCTTGACGTGCAATACTCAAGATACCTTTACTCAATTGCTTTTGAGTCAGCTCTTCAACGTATAGGTATTTAACTAAAGTACCATCGGTGAAGTTATATTTGATTTCACCATTTTTCAGGTCGATCTTGTTCATGTCGATCAGCTGCTTCACTTGAGCTTTGATCTCTTTGCTCAACTGCTTTTCTTTCAGCTGTTGGTTTAGCTCTTTATCTTTCGCTTGCTGCGCCAGCTTGTTCTCTTCTGCTGCCGCTTTTGCTTCACGAGCTTGAACACGAGACTTTTTAGAGCCCTTCTTCGCCTTCTTTAATTTTTTCTCATTTACCAAGCCAGCTTTAAGCATCTGCTCTTGGAGTGTTAACTTTGCCATGACTTTCCCAGTTCAGGATTAAAAACGGCTCTATCATACCTGTTTTTGTACTTTCTGTTTACTGAACAAATCGAAATTACGGATCAATTATTAGATTTATTTCAGTCACTCTAGGTAAATCGTCGTGTCGCTTTACGTTAATCGCACTTCACACTTTGGACGTAATAACCGGTTAGATTTTCACTACCTAAAACTGGGAGGTAGTTAGGAGTATGCCCTCTGCCGATACCTAATTGCTCTCTATTTTACGCGCGCGTAACACTTATCATTCCATTAAAACAATGCTTTCATTTTCAATAACTGATTGATTTTATAAAACCTTGGCATATATCTCATAATTTAATATTGCATATAGAGTTATAACTCAAACGTAATATCTATTGACTACGTTATTCATTACACCCATCAGTAAGGATAACGTAAACAATGAAAAATCAATGGACTTGCTTGAGTGCATTACTTGCATCAGCTTCATGCTTATCTACCACAGCTATCGCCGATACCGACGTGTATCTGACCAATAACACCAACCAAGTAATGACGATTCAAGCGAGTCACAGTGGTACAGACCTCCTTAAATTTGGAGGCGAATGGCAACAACATGTTGAACAGATTGGTCCATGGGAGACCAAAAAACTGATCAGCTTTAATCGCTGGACTGGTGTTAAATCAGGGGAAACTTATCAGTTTGATACTGTGGTTTCGAATGCGGTTGGTGAAAGTATCATTCTCAATCAAACCATGAAGGGACACTGGTACAACTCTACCTTACAACATGGCTTAAGTGCTGCTGATATCAACCTAATCCTTCACAACGACCGTAATATCCACCGCAGTACAACCGATGCCTTTGACGTAAATACCGAGCTTGCACTGAAAGCCGATAACACCGCGCGCTACGATGATATTTACTACACCATCACGCCAGAAAAAGTAGACGAACAGCCAGAACCAGATGCGAATACACTAAAAGTCATGACATACAACATATGGGCACTCCCTGTCATTGCTTCACACATTGGTGACCGTTATGACCTGATCCCGCAGTATGTCAAAGGTTACGATGTACTCGCGCTTCAAGAGGTGTTTGCTAACGGCCGAGATGAATTCTTACGTGAACTGGCCAAAGAGTACCCTTACCAAACTAAGATGCTCGATAAAGATGGCATCAACATTTATGACGGCGGTGTGATGATTGTCAGCCGCTACCCTATCGTCAATGAAGCTCAGTATGTATTCCCCGACTGTACCGGCACAGATTGCTTTGCTGACAAGGGTGTGAACTACGCTGAGATCATCAAAAATGGCCAGGCTTACCATGTGTTCGGTACTCACACTGCATCGTTCGACACGGACACCGCTCGTGACTACCGACAACGTCAATTCAAGCAAATGCGCGCGTTGGCTCAATCTCTAGATATTCCAGCGTCAGAAACGGTCGTTTACAGCGGCGACTTCAATGTAAACAAGCTTAAATTTCCTAGCGATTACCAAGAGATGTTTGCCAACCTTCAAGCGATTGAACCCGAGTATTCAGGCTATACGGCGTCGACATTCGACCCACGTATAAATAACTTCGCCGGTGAACCAATGTCTGGCGGAGAAAACGTTGAATATCTTGATTATGTCGTCGTCAGCTCTGAGTACGCGGTTAAAATTCACAACAATAACCGCGTCGATGTGCCTCGCTCCACCAGTAGTGAACTCTGGAAACACTACAATCTTTCAGACCATTTCCCTGTTAGTGCAATCATCAAGTAGCGCGGTAAAGTACCAATGCATCGTGTTATATTAATCATCATGCTCACCACATTGGTGGGCATGATTAGCTATTCATGGTCATCAAAAGAACCTGAAACTTCTCCTCCTTTGGTTCAACACAGCGGCGTTTCTGATTTCACCGAAGATCGCCCGTTGACCGCTAGTCACATCGCCGACAATCGAACAAACACTTCATACCCAACAGATGAACCAGAATCTTTTGATCACGTTGTTTTTGCAGAGCAGCTGTTAGATCTCAAGGGAAAAACCTTGTTTAGTGAGCTTGACCAGTTTTGGGGGCTGTGCCAACAAGCTAGCAGCTGCAAGGCGCGACTCTCTGTGTTACAAGATGAGTTACCGAGCGAATGGTTTGAATTACTCAGCCACTACCCAACTCTCTCTGCAGAGTGGAAATCGGTCGAGAGCACCATGCCTCTTGAATCGATAGAGACCTTAGAAGAAAGGGTTCGTGTATTTGAGCAGTCTGCACAACAAGTATGGGGGGAACTCGCCCACAAACTATTTTCCGATCAGTTCTCGCACTTAAATTTCACGCTTAGCGCTAGCTTAATCAAAGAAGTCGAAGCAACGGAATTTTTTTCACATTACCAAAACCTACTTATGGAATGGGAAGGCCAAGCCGAAGTATTAAACACAGATACCGCAGCCAAAAAATACGAACTCGCTATCTCGTTACTTCCGAGTAGCCTGAGTCCAACCGAGCTAGTCTCCATTAAAAAAGAACTACAAGAGACCTATTTAGATGAATCACAAGCAAACAACATTGTAGCTCGTGAACAACAAGTAGCGCAGCAACAGCAAACGGTGGCGACTTATCACGAACAGTTCGCTCAACTTAAGTCCTCCTTAGATGTGCTGCGATCCACCAGCCATAGGGATTGGAGCACCCAAGAATGGGATAACTACTATCAACAACAAGTGTCTAGCTTTCGGGAGAACTTCTTTAAATAACCTCTTTCGACAATCTAGCCCCAATCACCAGGCCAGCTAGCGTGAGAGCGGATCAGCTGAGGCCATCGCGAAACTGTGCTGGTGTTTTATGAAGCCAGCCCTTAAATGCCCTTCTGAAATTGGCAGGATCAGTGTAGCCAAGCCTTTCACCAACATCGTCAATACTCATGTTTGTAGCGAGCAGTAGCTCTTTGGCTAATTCGACTCGCACTTCTGTCAGTAGTTGCTGATAACTCGTTTCATAATTGCTCAGTTCGCGTCTAAGGGTACGAGAACTGCAACCAAACAGCTCTGCCAGTCGCTCTATGCTCGGGAAATGACCTGCAGTTTGATAAAAGATGGTTTTGATTTGGTTAGTAAGCAGATGCTCAGACTCCAACGTCTCAACAATCGACTGACAAGACCTAAGGTAACGTTTTAGAGTCGAGGCATCATGAGTCGGTAACACCCGCAATAAAACAGAAGCATCGAACCTAAGCTCGCAGACATTTTGCTCAAAAGTGACCTTACACCGAAAGCGCTTATCATAGAGTTTTGCGTAATTTGGACTTGGGTAAGGTAACGATAGAGCTTCAATAGATAACGCTTCCCCGGTCAGCTCTTTAAACAAGGAGACGATTGAGCTAAGAAAGTACTCACTGCAGAAAGGAAGCAATTCGCCGACCTCTAGCGTGTTCTCGATTTGTATCGCAGCGAGTTCGCCATCACGAATCAACTTTACAGAAAAGATAGGCCCATTTAGCCGCAGGTATTTAAAGCCGGCTTTGATCGCCTCTTCAACATTTGGGCTGGTTGATAACGCATAACCTAACACCCCAAAATGACTCAAGCTTGCATGCTCCCCAAGCGACAAACCTAACCCCTCATTTGGGAAATTCTGATTCGCCATACGAAAGATAAACAGTTTATCTGCGTATGTGAGCTTTCCATTTGGGTCTCTCCAATCTAGGTATTCCAACCCTGCACAACCAAGCAGTGTTTCAACGTCTACGCCTTTTTGATCTAACGTATTGAGTAAAAGTGTGACATCTAAGGTACCTAACTGGTGGCGATGCTCCGTTGGCATATACTCTGCGATAATTTCCAATCAAATCTCCCTCATCACTCATTGCACTTCGGTCACTGAAGTACTCCATAGTGACCAAGTCGTGAATTAGCACGTACTCTTGTCCGAATATGACCTCCAAATTCTACTAAACTCACCGCACAATGGGGTTAATTGTTAAATTAATGTGAAGCCTCGCAATGATAAACACACTTCCAGCTCCAGACTGCGTGATTAACTCCAATGGTCACCCAACCATCGGGCATTTCGATGGCATCCCAAAACAATTAAACATAGAAAACTTCGATTATCGAAACGCCATGGACGCAAAAGCAAACCCTTGGCATAAACACTTCCACTACAAACAATTTCAGTTTGTAAGCTTAGTTACACAGACTCACATCATTGGCGTAGCTATTGCTGACATTCGTTACTTGAGTTCAGCGTTTTGTTACGTATACGACATAGAGAGTAACCACCTAACAGAGTCCAATTGGCTGCGACCTTTAGGGCTTGATAAGCAGATCACCCACTCCCCCTTTGAAGGTTCGACAAAAATTGCAGGTCAAAGCATCGCTTTCAATATCAAAGAAGGACAGTGGAACGTTGCAATCAACACCAAGCTCATCAATGCCGAATTTTGCTTGCTGCCAGATCCCGATAGCTTACCTATGGCGATGTGCACACCAACCGGTTATTCAGGGTGGACCTACACCCAAAAACACAATGCACTCAGAGTAACTGGGACACTTAAGATAAACCAACATGAGGTCTCTCTTCTCAATGCACGTGCTGGCTATGACTTTTCTGCTGGATACATGAGACGTGAAACCAGTTGGCGTTGGGCTAGCATCAATACGCTAGTCAATAACACGAACATTGGCCTTAACCTCGCGGCCGGAGTTAATGAGACGGGTGGCTGTGAGAACGTACTGTGGATTAACGGGACCCGGCACTTACTTAACGGTGCTCAGTTTACATTTAGCCGCCAAGATGCCCATTTACCTTGGCAGATAACGTCTGCAGATGGTCGCATCAACCTGACTTTTACTCCCTCCAACCATCGCAGCGAGAAACTCAACCTATGGCTGTTAAAGAGTAACTTTCGCCAGTTCATCGGGCACTTTTCTGGCTCAATCCAAGACAATGATGGCATCACGCACCAACTCAATAATGTACTTGGTTTGACGGAAGACCACTTTGCTCGTTGGTAACCGAATCTTCTGACGGCTTAATTACGGGTTATGACCTAGACACCTCAAGTATGACTTCTCAACAAGGATACAACATGAATATCGACGCATTAATCAATCATCCAGAATGGCTGCTGTTGGTACTGGCACCTTTATTCATGATTTGCATGCTGGCCGAGTATTTTATTGGCCAGAAGCAAGGCGGTTTACCAGATAACTCCAGCTATAAGCTATCCGAAGTGGTTTGTAATTTCACATTGGCAGGCATGCATCAGCTGTCGGATCTATTGACCGGGCTGCTGGTCGTTCAGCTTTACCTCTGGTTATTTGGTTGGCGTTTAATGGACATAGAGATAGGCGTGTTGAGTTTCATTTTGCTCATGGTTTTACAGGATTTTTTCTATTACTGGTTCCATCGAGCAAGTCATCGTGTTCGCTGGATGTGGGCAGCTCATGTCGCTCACCACAGCTCAGAACGCATGAACTTTAGTACTGCTTTTCGTCAAAGCTTAATGTACCCAATCGCGGGGATGTGGCTATTCTGGGTGCCGTTAGTCATCATAGGGTTCGACCCGAAATGGGTAATATTCGTCGTGCTTTTGAATCTTGGTTTGCAGTTTTTTGTCCACACACAGTGGGTTCGAAGCTTAGGGCCTCTTGAATACCTGTTTAACACACCATCGCACCACCGCGTGCACCACGGCAGAAACCCGCAATACATCGATAAAAACTACGCAGGGATTTTGATAATCTGGGATAAGCTATTTGGCACTTTCGAGCCAGAAGTTGAAACCGTACGTTACGGCGTCACCAAGCCAGTCAACAGCTATAATCCCATTACAGTCACTTTCCAAGAGTGGAGAGCGATATTGAAAGACTTACGTAGCCAAAGATTAACGCTGCAACAAAAAGTAAAGCTCATGCTCTCACCTCCTACTGATTAAGCGTAACCAGTTAGTAAACCTTATGAAAGTCGATCAGCTGGAATGTTAGGTCGCTGACCCAGAAGTCGCCATCTAAATCGGCACCTTGAACGAATCGATTATCCCCCATTTCTAGCGTGATAATGTATTTTCCAGCAATCAGGCCCTCTACCATGTAAAAGCCATCGCTTTCTATTTCACTGGAATATTCGGTGCCTTTCTGGATGTGTTTAAAGTGCAGGTACGCATTGCTTTCTATATCCCCTTCCACTGTGCCATCCACACCAAACGACACCACCATTTCAATAGGAGCATGAGTCTGTCCCACTTGCTTAGTATTCACAAACACTGGATTCTGAATTGGAGTTAAGTTGAGGTCTAACGCCCCTTCATCGATATAAATAGGTAGCTTTTCTCTAGCTGGCACACTTGAGAACTCAAACCTTCCCTTCGAGTCACTGACAGCACGTTGATCGAGAACCTGTAAACTAACTCCGGCTATGGGTTGTTTATGATGGTCATAAACAATGCCGGTCAGTTTAGAGTGGTTGTATCGATTCCATTCAACAAACTCGCCAATATCTTCATCGAAGTAGGTTTTTGCGCCAAATTCCGTGGTCATTTCCACGCCATACCGGTCTTCTGTCCCTTCCAGTTTAAACAGTAGGTACGGATTCACACGAGCTTCCAAAGAGGCTGTAAATGAGACCTGTTGTTTCTGGTAACGTGCAGATACGTTAGTGGTCAGCTCTTGAAACACCTCTAGAGGGTCAAGCACACACTCTTTACAAGCATTTCTCCATGAAAGCTCCGTGCGTTCGTGATGCCCAGATCCATTCACTGTTCCAGATATATTCCACGAGGTGTCAGAAAAGCCGCTTTTAGCGAGCTCGACAGTATGCAAGTAACTGTCTTGGTGAGTATCTTTCGCGTATTGATAATCGCCAGCATAAGAAAGGAACAGATTGCTCGACACTTTGGCGTTCACTTTTGGCTCTACACTTAACTCGTCATCATCGTTTCTTACCGTTAAAAAGGCGGTCAGATTGGCAAGAGACAAGTTGTATTTGAAAACATCATACTCCATCGACTCTAAAGCCAATTCATCGGTCTTATTAAGCTCAATCGATGCAGACTGATCGCCACCTAACAAGATATCAAACTCCATGGGGAACCGATTAAAATCGGGTAACCAACCAATATGTCCAGCAAACCAATGTGTCGGTAAATATCGCCCCTGAAAACCGACTAAATCTTTGCCATGCTGCCGTCTGAAAGCACTACCCACGGTAAAGTAATCAGCGAGGCCATATTCTAGAGACACCGCGCCCGCTCGATCTGCGCCCTCATTGCCTACTACCTCTACGCCCCAATCGTTACGCGGCAAAAAAGCATCTTCTAACCCAGCAACGGTGATCTCTTCTTCCTGCCACACCCCTTTTGATAAGTAGTAACGAAACTTAATGGTGTCACCGGGGGAAATGTTGTCTTCTTCAATAACAAAGCGCCCAAACTCATCAGAGCGATAAGTCCTTTGGTAGATGCCATTAACCAACACATCAATGCTGATATTCGGTTGAGTTGTACGCTCCAATTGTAAGTTGCCGAACTCTGGCTGACGGTTCCGATTGGTGTAGTAGAGACCGTCTTCAAGGGTTTGGTTAACCGTAAAAACGCTGCCATCCAACAATACATGCCCTAACTCAAGCGAACCCTCACCATCGTTCGTCTCAACCGCGATGTTGTAATAGACGATGGGCTGATCTTCTCTCGAATCGATAGATAATCGGGATAAGGAGTGTTCGGTGCTTAGAATGGTATCGGAAATGGCATAGACATCACCTCCCTCTTCACTATCGTGATATACAGACATTGCTACGCGTGTCGCTAAGCCCACCGTTGCTTGAGGCTCTACGACAGGCACGTTAGAGGCTCGTTTCAATTCTTCGGCTTTCTTTCGAGATTCATTTTTGATCTTTGAGATCACCGCTTCCAGCTCAGTTAACGAGCTGAACTCTGGCGACACTGTTAACCGATAATCATCAATATCCCAACGGACTTTTGCGGGAATACAGGCTTGTAAGCTGTACCAGTGGATATACGTTTCTGCATCAATCACCTCAAACTTAATCGACTGGATATTCGTATCATCGCGATAACAAATTGCTTGCTGGGTATCGACGATATAGGGAGGAGACTCTCTACCTACATCTTGCGGCAGGTAGATTTCACAATAGCCGTCTTCATCGCATTGGCCATTCATCTCTAGTAGAGAAAATGCCGCATTGGATATCGAAACAAACGGCTCTTCGTAGTCATCCATCATCACGCGATAAAAGCTATCACCGACTTGTCCTACTCGAACCTCGATATGAGCAGGATAGAGTTCGCTCGCCTCATCTTCACCTTGTAACTGTGATTGCGCGGGAAAAGGCAATAATGAGTAAAGCAAGACAAGTCGGAAAACCAGATGATGGAACATGGTTCTTGTCGTCACTCAGTTGAGCGCCTGGTCACTGATAATAGAGACGTCGGCCTACAGAACACATTCGTACAAAGGTTGGTCGTTTTGTACTAATGACACCTTAGATCCTTTCGGAAACGGCTTAGTTAACTCCGCATTACGAAGCAACACTACCTTTTCACTGTGTTCATCAACATTCAGTTTGGCGCTAAACTGAAACTTACCATCATTCGTGATCTTAAGGTTTTGATCAGCACATTGGAACTTCACGTCCTGAACTTGCTCGCCTTTTTGAACATACACTGGAACATAACTATTGATATGGAAATTGAGCTCAAATGCTGAACCATTGTTCGAACGCACCGTTCTTGATAAATCAGTCGCTTCAGGTGCTTTCGCTATTGGTGAAAACCATAGATAAGCACGGTACTCTCCATCAGGCATATCGTCAGGTAAGGCGTTCATACGCAAACGAACAGTGCGCCTTTGATTAGGCTTTAGTTCACGGATGATTGGTGGTGAGACCTTAATCCAATCAGCAATGTTTTCTGACTCAGCAATATTAGCGTCAGTGCGAACTAAGCCGCTTGCCTTTACTGAACGGTAGATGGGCTTTATCTCTAGTCGGATCGGTTCATTTGAATTATTCTCCACGACAATTTTCTCCGTGACTGAGGCATCAGCGTCTAGGACAAAGCGAGTCGGTGCGATAAGGAGTTGAGCGTAAGCTTGTGCAGTGAAAAGTAAGCCGAAAAAGCATGAGATAAATAACTTCATTTATAATTGACCTCAAAAGGGATAGTGCTGGTATAAAGGCCAGCAGGATGATTAGCGCCAATTTTTACTTTTGCACCAATACACAGAAGTTTGCTTCTCCCATTCCCTTTAATTTTTGCTCGACCTCTCTTAGACAAGCCACAGCCAAAATAAAATTTCCTGATTCGAAGACGTTTCGATTTTTGAGAATGGTTAAGATATTGATTAGAAGGAAGCGAAACCACGATCTTTTTTCCCGGATCGCCTTCAACATAAAAACGAACCACGTAAATCTGACCATTAGCCGGATTAGCATCGGCATTTTGTCCAGAACCAGAGATATACATACCAGGAAATTTCACTTCCATATTTTCAGGAATTATTTCCAGAGCATAGAACGGGCTTGAATATAGAGTCAGTCCGATATATATCGCGTATTTAACTACGCATTCAAATAGAGACTTCATAGTAAAAGCGGCTGCTCTATTACAGCCACAATATTATACTAGTTTCACTTAATTATTGGTAAGTAACATCAACTGCAACGTTTGCAGCATAAGTACCAGCTACCAACGATGCGCTTGAAGTACGAGCCGTACCACCAATATTAAGATCCGCAGTACCACCAGTTAGGGTTATAGCGTTGTTAAAATCAAACTCAGCAGCAATCGTATTTACACCGTTAACTAAGTTGGTATCAGAAATACTTACTGTCACCGTATCACCTGATTCACCCGTAAGTGTAAACGCCGCAGCTCCTGCATCACCTTGAGCAACAACAACATCTGTCGTGTTATCTGAAGTGATGATACCGAAATCTAAATCACTCGTTTTTGTCATTGTAATCGCTTGTTTTACTTCTAGTGTTGCATCAAAAGTGTCACTCACAGCAAAAACGTTTGCTGAAGAGATAGAAAGTGCAGAGACGGCAACAACCTTAAAGACTTTATTCATTTCTTTAATCCTTTATATAAAATCGGCTTTATTATTAGGGTTACCTAATAGTCAAACATAGTTAACAATTAAGTAACAACAATCCTATTTAGAAAATATATATATTGACACTTATTTATAAAGAAATGGGACGCATTGAGAATAAGATCACGCTAATTGATATAAATAACACCAATAAAAATAATGGTATTAGAGCATTTCATCCAACAATATATAAAACTTGTTTTACATCCTAATCAGTTAATAAATATATTTATTTAATCAAGAACACTTAAATTTTTTAGAATATATTAAAAATACAGTACGAGATAAATTTGAAGTAAGACGAGAAAACGACGTATATAGATCAGCGTGTTGCAATAAAGTCTCAAATTTGAAACAAACTAGAGAAACCATAACCTTGTAATAAAATTGAAATATTAACCGGCAAGGGGTTAATTTATGTAACCTCACTATTGATAGTGTATTAAAAATAAGACATATCAAATCATCTAACATTATTATTTGTTACGGTGATTAAGACTATTAAATAACGTCTAAAAAGGAGGATAATTTGATATTAATGACCTATTCAGTTTCATTTCTCACGAGCGTTAAGTGCAGCAAAGCGCGTGATATTAGAAGCTTGATGCAAGGTAGTTGAAAGCGGTAACACACTCATCTTTAGACTCAGTAATGCTTTGGCTGTCTTTTAACTGTCTATGGTTGACTCCAAATCCCAAATTGCCTCCCCTTCGAGTACTTTAACCGCAACACTTTGTTGGTCCATCTTGCCAAGAAATAACCAACCTAAGATACCCAGTCCCCGATTTCAGTCTGATTGAATAGGAATGCAGCACTTTCCTGCAATTTATTTGTGATCTGGGTTGCACGCGTACCGCATACTATCAGATACTGAACAAAACTAACCTTCAGCCACAGTACACAGTTACCCGTAGACTGTTCAGGAAATTCAATGAGTTCAGATAATCAGCCAACCTACTTCTTTTTCGATTACGAAACATGGGGCGTGAGCCCAGCGAAAGATCGTCCAAGTCAGTTCGCCGGCGTTCGTACCGACCAAGATTTCAATATTATTGGTGAGCCATTGGTCATCTACTGCCAACCTCCTGCTGATTACCTTCCTGCACCTGAAGCTGCACTGATTACTCGAATCACTCCACAAAAAGCCATGTCTCAAGGCCTGGCGGAACCAGAGTTCATCGCTAAGATCCATGCTGAACTTGCAAAGCCGAACACCACAAGCCTTGGTTACAACAGTATTCGATTCGATGATGAAGTCACGCGATACACCTGTTACCGTAACTTCATTGACCCGTATGCATGGAGCTGGCAGAACGGTAACTCTCGTTGGGATCTTTTAGATGTGATGCGTGCCGTACACGCCCTGCGTCCTGACGGTATTGTTTGGCCAGAAAACGAAGAAGGTTTCCCAAGCTTTAAACTGGAACATCTATCTGTGGCAAATGGCATTGAACACGAAAACGCGCACGATGCGATGGCCGATGTTATTGCGACGATTGAACTCGCGAAAAAGCTAAAAGCCGCACAACCTAAGATGTTTGATTATCTCTACAACATGCGCCACAAACGTAAGTTGAATGAGCTGGTCGACATCGTAAATATGACACCGTTAATGCACGTTTCAGGTATGTTCGGTCGTGACTGCAATTACACAAGCTGGATTGTTCCTATGGCGTGGCACCCTACCAATCAAAACGCGGTGATTGTTGTCGACCTAGCAAAAGATCCAAGCCCGCTATTAGAACTTGATACTGATGAGCTCAGAGAAAGACTTTACACCAAGCGCAGCGACCTAAATGAAGACGAGCTGCCAGTGCCAATTAAGCTGGTTCAACTCAACAAGTGCCCTATTCTAGCGCCAGCAAAAACGTTAACCGCTGAAAATGCTGAAACCATTGGTATTGATCGTCAGCAGTGTTTGAAGAACCTCGCGATCCTGCGCGAACACCCAGAAATTCGTGAAAAATTGATTGGCTTATATTCACAGGAACGTGAGTACGAAAAGAGCGACGATGTAGATACCCAGCTTTACGATGGCTTCTTCTCACCGGCGGATAAAACCGCGATGAACATCATCCGTGAGACTGACCCAAATAATTTATCAGCGTTAGACATTACCTTCAGTGACGAACGCATCAAGCCTTTGTTGTTCCGTTACCGCGCACGTAACTTCCCATGGACGCTAGATGAATCCGAGCAACTTAAGTGGGCAAACCATTGTCGTGAGTTTTACGAAAGCCGCTTAGAAGAGTACATGCTCAACCTAGAGAACCTCGCACACGAACATGAAAGTGACGAGAAGAAAATGGCTATTTTGAAAGCGGTGTATCAATACGTAGAAAAGCTAGCTAGTTAACCCATTATCGAGAGATGTAAAACCTTGAAAGAAAGATTGATCAAACTCGTTTACTGCTTAATCTCCTTCACCTTAATCATAGGTGCTCTCACTGCAGGCAACGCGTTACAACAATACTTAGACACCTCAATCCCAGGCAGTATTTTTGGCATGTTAATTCTGTTCACTGCCATGGTGATTGGTATTGTGCCGGCACATTGGGTACAACCTGGTGCCAGCCTAATTATTCGTTTGATGATTTTACTGTTTGTCCCGATCAGTGTCGGGCTTATGGAACACTTTGACATGCTGATCGCTAACGCGCTGCCGATTATGGCGAGTGCAGTGGGTGGCACGCTCATTGTACTAGTCTCCTTATCATGGTTCTTAGACCGCTTGCTAGCGAGAGGTAAGTAATCATGTGGATTCTATTAACTATTGTGGTGTTTCTGTTTGCTCGTTGGGTAAGTCAGAAAGTGAACTCCCCACTATGTAACCCGCTTCTAATAAGCATTGGCATCATCATTCCAATTCTGACGTTCTTTAAAGTCCCCTTCGAGACCTACTACGCAGACAACACTTGGATTACCTACATGCTTCAGCCAGCGGTTGTCGCCCTAGCTTATCCTTTATATGAGCAACTACCTCAAATTCGAGCCAACTGGCGAATCATTACCTTTGCATGCACGCTGGGTAGTGTGATGTCGATGACAACAGCGGCAATGATTGCCGTCGCTTTCAAAGCCGACCTAAGTTTGATTGCGAGTCTATTGGGCAAATCAGTCACTACCCCTATTGCGATGGAAGTATCAAGCCATCTTGGTGGTGAAGCGGCGATTGCTGCAATACTGGTTCTTATCGTCGGATTATTTGGGGCAATTTTTGCTTACCCTATCTACAATCTAATTGGCATTAAGAGCCCTATTGCCAGGGGTTTAACCATGGGCACAGTTTCTCACGCGTTGGGTACGGCAACTTGCGCTGAAAAGAACCAAGAAGATGCGGCTTTCAGTTCACTGGCGTTAGTGCTGTGTGGCGTTATCACCTCAATAATCGCACCTAGCGTGTTTGGTTTGGTGGTCTGGTTCTATTCCTAGCCAAGACGCCCACAACCCGACTTAGCCCAAGCCAAGCCCTGTCGATATCAGTGTTTGCTTGGGCTTTTTGTTGCCATTTATTCAGCTAATAACAGGCGATTTTGAACAATAAGTGCGATATCAGCTGTAAAAATGGTCTTTGCAATCGATTTCAAGTGTGACCTCACTCTAATTATGCAAACCAATGTAACAACAACAATACAATAGTGATCATTGTCACAGAAAATTCCTGAGCATTGCATAAACTTAAAGCCTAAGGTCAATTAAGGATTCAACATGAACAGTCGTATTACCCTGGCGCTGGAAAGTGCTCCATCATCAATGAAAGCGCTTTTAAGTGACATCGTATTAGCAGACAACTTTGACGCGACATTGTCTCCAGAACAGTTCTCTAGCCTGCTTGAAGCAAGTGGTTTAGAGGATGACGAACTACGTATCGCACTACTTCCTTTTGCTGCTGCGTATTCATACGCACCGTTATCTGACTTTTACGTTGGTGCAATCGTTCGTGGTTTGTCTGGTACTTTGTACTTTGGTGCAAACCTTGAAATCGCTGGTGCGCAACTTGGCCAAACCGTACACGCTGAACAATCAGCAATCAGCCACGCTTGGATGAAAGGTGAGCGCGGTATTTCAGACATCACAATTAACTTCAGCCCTTGTGGTCACTGTCGTCAATTTATGAATGAGTTGACTACAGCGAAAGAGCTTAAAGTTCAGCTTCCGCAGCGTGATGAAATGTCGCTACAAGAATACCTACCTGATTCATTTGGACCTTCTGATCTTGGCGTAACAACAGGCTTAATGTCTGAACTCGACCATAAGTACACGACAGAAGAGACGACTCCTATTGTAGTTGAAGCATTAGCAGCGCTTAACCGCAGCCATGCGCCATACACTAAAAATTTAAGTGGTGTGTCGCTCCAGCTAAAAACTGGTGAGATCTTTACTGGTGCTTACGCTGAAAACGCAGCATTCAACCCTAGCCTTCCGCCGCTACAAGTTGCGTTGATTCAACTAAAACTTGCAGGCTTCGACTTTGAACAAATTGAAAGCGCAGCATTGGTTGAAATCGCCGAAGGTAGCATCAGTCACCTAGCGGATACGCAATCTACATTAGAAGCGATTAATCCTGACATTCCAGTGACTTACTTAGCAATCTAAGCACATCCAATTAACAATCTTTTAAATAAGCAGCCCATTTTTATAGGGCTGCTTTTTTTATGCTTGTAATTAACACCACAACCCACGCAAACGTTTGCTTTTGTCATTTAAATAAGTATGATCACCCCGTTTTCAATCAATCGTTCAAAAGATCGGAAGGAATTTCTATGTTTGGTACTGCTACTCGTGAAAATGCTACTCGTGTACTTCTATTAGGTTCAGGTGAACTTGGCAAAGAAGTGGCTATCGAGTGCCAACGTTTAGGTTTGGAAGTTATTGCTTGTGACCGTTATGCAGATGCGCCAGCTATGCAAGTCGCGCATCGTAGCCATGTACTGGACATGTTAGATGGCGATGCACTTCAAGCTATTATTGAACTAGAAAAGCCAGATTACGTGGTACCTGAAATTGAAGCTATTGCCACCAGCAAGTTGGTCGAGCTTGAAGCTCAAGGTTTGAATGTCGTTCCAACAGCTAACGCTACTAAGCTAACGATGAACCGTGAAGGTATCCGTCGTCTTGCAGCAGAAGAGCTGAAGCTAAGCACATCCCCTTACCGCTTTGCAGACACCTTTGAAGACTTCGCTGCCGCGGTTGAATTTGTCGGCATGCCTTGCGTTGTAAAACCCGTAATGAGTTCTTCAGGCAAAGGCCAGAGCGTTATCAAAACCGAAGAAGACATCCAAAAATCGTGGGACTATGCACAAGAAGGCGGTCGCACTGGCGCTGGGCGTGTAATCGTTGAAGGCTTCATCGACTTTGATTACGAGATCACTCTTCTCACTGTTCGTGCAGTCGACGGTGTTCATTTCTGTGCACCTATCGGCCATCGTCAAGAAGACGGCGACTACCGTGAATCATGGCAGCCTCAGGTTATGTCAGACAACGCTCTAAAAGCGGCACAGTACACGGCAGAGCAAGTGGTTAATGCTCTTGGTGGCTATGGTATCTTTGGTGTTGAGTTGTTCGTTAAAGGCGACCATGTGATCTTCAACGAAGTATCCCCTCGCCCACACGATACTGGTTTGGTGACATTGATGTCTCAAGACTCTTCAGAATTCGCACTGCACGTACGCGCATTTACAGGTATGCCTATCAAATCAATTACTCAGTATGGCCCTTGTGCGTCTGCAGTAATCCTTGGACAAGGCACATCAACGAACATCCGTTTTGAAGGCCTTGCAGAAGCACTAGAGGCACCACAAACACAAGTTCGTCTGTTTGGTAAGCCAGACATCGATGGTCGTCGTCGCCTTGGTGTTGCACTAACACGCCGTAATCGCACAGAAACCGCGATTGAAGATGCAATCAACAGCGCGTCGAAGGTAAAAGTGATTTACTAATCAAATTCTTAGATCTTGAATCTTAACGATCAAAAAGACGGGCCATGCGCCCGTCTTTTAATTAGTGTTATCTCTTCGAAAGTAAACTTAGTTTAGACTTCCGATTCAATCAAATACACTTCTTCACTGAATCGAGACAAACCTTTCTTAGCAATCTTAGGATGATCGTCGTCTGCAATATCTTGGTTCAACAATGTAATCTTGTAACCCTCAAACAACTGATCGATTTCTAGTTTAGGTACGCTAAACGGAGGGCCTGCCATTTCATCTTGGTCGTAGTCTAGTGTTACAAGTAGGATCTTGCCGCCTGGCTTCAGCAGTTGCTTTAAGCGCTCTACATATTGCAGACGCATTTCAGCAGGCAAAGCGACTAGAGAAGCGCGGTCATAAATAATATCGACAGGCTGAATTGGCGCAGTGAAGTAATCCCCAGTGTAAATACTTAACTCATCAAACTGATAAAGCTCATGTTGACCGTTAATTTGAGTGACGGTTGGCGTGTAGAAATGCTCAGAGAAAAAAGCTCGAACCGCAATCTGGCTCAATTCCACACCTTGAACGTCTTCATGTTTTGACGCCAGCCAAATCAGATCTTCACTCTTGCCACATAGAGGAACAAAAACACTCTTCTCATAGCTAGGCTCAGTTGCTTTCCAAAACTCAACCAAAAGCGGGTTTACATCTTCAAGGTGGAAACCAATTTGGTTGGCTGCCCATTTATTGTGCCAAAATTCAGGATTATTCATCTTTCGTTCATGTTAAACAGTCATAATGCAAGGGTACAGTATAGAGAAGTAAGAGCAACCTTAGCTTGGCTTAAAGTGCCAAATTGGTTTCGAGTAACACCAGAAACTGGCTAGGTTCAAAGTTCTTAAAATTGCGGAACAAACGCTTGGATTATTTGTCTATATGTTCACATTTTAAAGCAATATTAAACGTTAGAGTTGGTTTCTGCCTTAACTAGCCCCATTTAATATGTAGTGAGTTTAGTTAAGCTTTTTTACTCTTATGCGTTACTGGTTACCCCTTTTAACTACCCGTTTTTGTAACCTTGTATTTTGGAGTTTGAATGAGTGTATTTCTCCGTACGACGGCCCTAATGCTTCTAGTATTGAGCCGAGCGCCTGCATTCGCAGCAGCACCTGTTTCAACGAGTTCAACTGATCAATCGCGCACAGCGTCTTCGCAAAACCAAGTTTCATCAAACGTATTCCGCCACAGCCTAAGCGGCCTATATGGCATCAAGGCATTCGACTCGCGTCCAACTCAGCCTTATACCGACTTCGACATCCTTTACAGCAAAGCTCACCAAGCGCAAGCAGAGCTAGAGACAATCTGTAAAAGTACTGCTCTTCTCACTAATTCAGATGCCCTATTCGCTGGTGTTAAATCTCAAGCTCGCGCTCAAGAGAAAATTGAATTAGAACTGGATGGTGACAACACAAGAATTACCGACCTAGCTCGCGCAACAATCATCGCTAATGATGTAGAAAGCATAGTTGAAGTGTACGAAGCACTGAGCCGTGAAGCGGACGTGGTAAAAGTGAAAAACAAGTTTAAGTCACCAGCTGACTCTGGCTACCGTGACCTTAACCTACTGGTTCGCTTACCAAAAACCAACATGATAGCCGAGGTTCAACTTCATTTAAAAGCGATAGCGGATGTGAAAAGTGGTCCTGAACATGAGCTATACGAGATCATTCAAGGTATTGAGCGCCATGCCATTGCTGAAAAGCGCCCAATCAACGACATTGAAGCGGCGCAAATTAACAGCCTAAGACGCCAATCTTTAGAGCTGTATCAACAAGCATGGCAACCATACATTACGACTCATATAAAAGCGGCTTAACACCAACCTTACCGCTACTACAAAACAAAAACGAACAAGGGCTGCACTCGCAGCCCTTTTTAATTTCAGCGTATCTTTGATTAATCACAAACGAACGCTATTGGTGGTAATACTCCTGTGAGCGTTCATACAAGTCCAACGGCTTTAAGGTGCTATAGAAAGCAGCCACATCCTGTAAATCCTTATCAGATAGCGACTTCACGACTGACTGCATATATAAGTCCTGACGTGCATCACTTTTAAAATCATGCAATTGTTTAAGGATGTAGCTGGATTTTTGCCCCTTAATATTTGGGTAAGTCCTCACGAAAGGAATGATCTTATCACCGTGACACTGGCTACATAGGTTGTTAACGAGCTTTTCACCAGCCATCAGGCTCGGTATATAAGGTTCTGTTTTGTCACTTTGTACTGTCAGTTTTGGCGAAACCTTTCCCACCGTTGCAGTGTTGTCATCAGTGCATGCGGAGAGTGACATCACAGCAGCTGTCGACGCTACACAGAGCAGCGTGAACTTAGTTAGATTCATTATTGCTCTCCCGGCATAGGCGGCATCAGAGCGCTATCAATAGGTTTACGTCGATACTTGTTCATGTCGATCCCTTTGTCTTGATAGTAGGTGCTCAGATAGTCCAGTACTGGGTCCCATGTATCAGACAAATCCCATAGTCCCTGAGTGTCTACCATCCACTGAATCGTTTCACGCCATTGCTCTCGGGTACCACTGTTCTGCGCTACTATAAGACTCGTGTGGCACGCATTACATTGGCCTTTCACTAACTCCCATCCCGGAGCCATGATTAAACCTGAACTCTTATCTACCCCATAGAAAGCCTTTGGGTTATCCGGTACTTCATCGGCATGCACAAGCATTGAGGTTAACAAGCTACAGACCAGCGCCGCTCTCATAATGTCTTTACGATAAGAGCGCTTGTTGTGCTGAGTTGAATGATCACACATGACTTTCCTCACGAAACTCTTACCGCAACTCTATGGCAACCATTAAACAGATACCCTTTTGGGTTCCATTGTGGTTGAACAACAGGCTGGCTATCACCTTCACTATCCGTGGCCTTCGCCCATATTTCGTAATAACCCGTCATAGGAAGTTCAAGATCAAGTTCCCATTGCTGCCATGCGCCTTTGTTAACGGGTTTCTTGAGGTTTGCATCATGCCAAGTTGTTCCGTAATCGTAACTGACTTGGAGCTTCTCGACAGTTCTTAGCCCAGCCCATGCATGCCCGCTCACTTTGACCTTTTTACCTAGCGTAAACTCAGTACCGCTTTTAGGAGAGGTGATCAGCGACTTCACAATCATCTCTTCAATGATTCTAAAATCCTTGTTTTCTACTTTTTCACCAGGTGCGATTGGGTGCTTAGGCACTTGATATGCGGGTGCTGCCATTTTATGGCCATCATGCACTTTATTACGGATACTGATACCCGTGGTACACTTTTGAGAGACAGAAGCTGGGCGTCCTCCAAATACCGTTCTCAGTGGGAAACCGTGAAGATATGGAATAGGTTCGCCATTCATTTCCCATGCAATCAAAGCGTTATCAGTCATTGCGGCTTCAATCGGTACACCACGTGAGATGGCCTCACCTTTGCCGCTTAAGTGCTTATCGAAGCCATGGTTGCCCACGTAAACCGCGTCATCTTTGATACCACAGTCTTTTAGCACATCACTAAGCAACACTCCTGTCCACTGTGCGCAGTACACACCTGCGTTATTCCACTGATTGCCTTTTGTGCTTGGGTAAAAGTTATTGCGGCTGTTGCCACCACACTCCAAGACTAGGCTTTGAGAGTGATGCTTAAATTTCGATTTGAGTTCCGCTATTGTGTAAGTTTTACTCTGTTTTACAGACTCCCCTTTCACTTCGAACGTCCAAGTATCCGGGTCCATTTTATTGAAATCTGGCATCAAACCATTCCATCGAACAAATGGAACATTGGCAGGCGTAACAGCGGGCTCAAGCATGCTTTCTGGCGGATAAGCATTCAAAGGGTTGGTATTTAAAACGGTATAATAATCCGGCAAATCTTCTGCTTTTGCCCACGTTAAGGCATTGATATCTAGGGCCTCTAAACCTTCAGGGCGATTAGCTGCGAACACCCAAGAGACCGGCAACGCAGACGCCGCGGTTGCAGTTAACGCAGCTTTCAGGAACTGCCTTCTATCTAAACTCATTATTGCGATCCTTTGTGATTCAGTGTGTAAAAGTAAGTGGCAAGCTGCTCAATATCTTGCTCAGACAAAAGCTGGGCAACTTTAGACATGGTCTTATCGGAACGTTGTCCACTCTTAAAGGCCGTGAGCTGTTCAACCAAGTAAGGCTTGTTCTGCCATTTCAGGTTCGGAATAGAAGGAAAAGAAGTGTCTTGAGTACTGCCATGGCAAGCGACGCACATATTGGCAATTTGTTGGTAATCGGCTGCTTGGCCTATTGCGGGAAACAAAAGCAATACCCAAGCTAAAGCGGCTTTTCGCACACATCCTCCTAAGATCTGGATCAAAAAATCAGTTTGATCGGTCATAAAGTGGACGCATTACAGCAAATAGAGCGGTGTATTTAAATTCAATTAGAATTAACTACCGTTCAGGAGAACTGAACGCTGATGAGAAATCGTGCGAGATGCGAGATGCGAGATGAATGAAAACGAGTGGCAAGAAGAAATACAGTGATACAAACAAAAAGACCACGCTAGGCGTGGTCTATTGCTTGGCTACTTCTCGATTTTAATATTTTCAACTCGGGCCTTTAGTTTTTGTCCCGGTCTAAAAGTAACAACACGTCGAGCAGAAATTGGAATGTCTTCACCAGTTTTCGGGTTACGACCAGGTCGCTCGTTCTTCTCGCGAAGATCAAAGTTACCAAAACCAGACAGTTTTACCTGTTCGCCATTTTCAAGCGCTTTACGAACTTCTTCGAAAAACACTTCAACCGTTTCCTTGGCATCCCGCTTGCTGTATCCGAGTGTCTCAAACAGGTTCTCAGCCAAATCGGCCTTCGTGAGTGCCATAAAACTTTCCTCAAAGCTATGTTAATCATTGCTACTATCGCCAGTAGCGCCAAAGCATTTACCCTATTCAATCAATGAGATAAGGTCGTTTACAAGGAAAGTGTATGCCAAGCTTCTGATTTTCGCCAACTTTTTTATCTCAACTGTCAGATTATTCTTTCAAATCAGAAAGATAACTCGCTCTGAATTTCACATATATAGCTAAAAAACATCTGCCTAACAGTTGTCAAATAGAACTATATTCCAATTACTATTGATAATTTGGAATTTAAAACTTTACCCGTCTAAATAATAATTTTTGAGACTTTTCTCCTATCCCCAATAAAATCAGCCACTTGATTTGATATCCATCTCAACAGAGGTTACGAAATAATCATTATTAAATATGAGATTTGTATCATTTCAGAATTTAATTCGAATCGGTCAATGCTATCACTGATTGTGTACTGACTTTTACTGTGATTCATCTGTATTCAAATACCGTCAATCTCCCTCTTTAGTGACGCTCTGCAGCAAAGTACATTTCACAGCGTCAGATTGTTATGTTATAACATTGCAATTAGGAAGGATTTTAGTACTTAGAATGAAAGATATTGAAGCGATCATTAAGCACGTCAAACAAGGATGTAAAGACAATAGAAAACAGTTCACCGCCAAAAGGCTGCTGATACTGCGTGCGTTGGCACATGCCGATAAAGCGCTGTCTGCCTACGAGTTAGTCGACTATTGCAAAGAGCATTTTGATCAACATGTTCAAGCGATGTCGGTCTACCGAGTCTTGGATTTTTTAGAACAACACCACCTCGCACACAAGATTAAGGTATCAAATAAATACATCCTTTGTGACCACATCCTTTGTGATCATGAACATGGCATCCCACAATTTTTGATTTGTTCTAAGTGCGACAAGATAAGTGAACAAACCATCAACCCTTCTATTATTCGCGATCTTAAATCTCACGCGAAACAACAAGGATTCACCGTCACAATCCCTCAGTTAGAGATCAGCTGTGTTTGTGATGAGTGCGCTAAGCCCGAAGTGAGTACACCCTACTAAGAGTACCTACATCTAATAACTAGCTTCCAATCTTATTAGCCTAATTAACAAGGAGAGAGTGAAACGCTATGCCTGCAACGCTCATTCAAAATGCCTACGTGGTCAATGAAGGTACCGTAACCGAGACAGATGTATTAGTTGTCGACCAACGAATTGAAAAGGTTGCAAACAACATACAGCCCAATTCAAATTGTGAAGTCATTGAAGCAAAAGGTTGCTACCTCATCCCGGGGATGATTGACGATCAAGTCCACTTTCGCGAACCCGGCTTAACCCACAAAGGCTCAATCGCAACAGAGTCACGTGCCGCTGTCGCCGGTGGTATTACTAGCTACATGGAAATGCCAAACGTAAACCCTGCCACTACGACCATTGAAGCCTTAGAGAAAAAATTTGATATCGCAGCACAGAGTTCACTGGCTAACTACTCTTTTTACCTAGGTGCAACTGAAGACAACCTAGAGCAAATCAAACAGCTCGATCCGACCAAGCACTGTGGCGTAAAGGTATTTATGGGTGCTTCAACGGGTAACCTGTTGGTTGAAGACCCTCAAGCACTCGATGCCATATTCCGTCATTCTCCCGTCCTGATTGTCACCCATTGTGAACGCGGGCCTGTTATCGCTAAAAACCAAGAGCAATTAAGAAGAGAGAAAGCAAATTTCACGATTGAAGACCACCCTATCCTGAGAGATGACAGAGCCTGCTATGCCTCTTCTTCTTATGCCGTTGAGCTCGCTAAAAAGCACAATAGTCAGCTTCATGTATTGCATATCACTACAGAGAAAGAGTTAGCACTATTTGATAAAGGGCCAATCGAAGGTAAGCGCATAACCGCTGAAGCGTGCGTTCATCACCTTTGGTTCAGTAATGAAGATTACCCAAGGTTAGGGAACCAAATCAAATGCAACCCAGCCATCAAATTTCCAAGCGATAGAGAAGCACTACTTGCCGCCCTTAGCACCAATCAAATAGACATCATCGCCACAGACCATGCTCCTCACACATGGGAAGAAAAACAAGTTCCTTATGAGCAAGCGCCTGCCGGTTTACCTCTTGTACAACACGCCCTCTTAACTCTGTTTGACCACGTGCATGCCGGAACCATGACCGTAGAACAAGTCGTAGAGAAAACAGCACATAACCCATCCATTCGTTATGCGATACAAGAGCGCGGTTATATTCGTGAAGGCTACTTCGCAGACTTAGTACTCGTCGACCCACAAGCATCAACATTAGTTGATCAGGAAAACAACCTTTATCAATGTGCTTGGTCTCCATTCAATGGTCACGAATTCTCTTCCCAGATCAAACATACTTGGGTAAATGGCACCAAGGTTTATAGCAATGCAGATTCGAGTTTCATCCAAGATACAAATCACTCTCCAGCAATGAGGCTGTCATTCGAGCGCTAGTTCAGCAGTTATTACCATCAATAAAAAGAAATCAATATGTTAAGAAGAAACCCTAACGGTCATATGCCAAACGTATCGGAAACTGCCTTCATTGATCCAACAGCCATTATTTGTGGCAAGGTCATCATTGAAGACAACGTGTTCATTGGTCCTTATGCCGTGATACGTGCCGATGAGGTTAATGAACACGGTGACATGGAAGCCATCGTGATTAAGCGCGACACCAATATTCAAGATGGTGTGGTTATCCATTCAAAAGCCGGTGCTGCGGTAACCATAGGAGAACGCTCCTCTATCGCTCACCGCTCCATTATCCATGGGCCTTGTGAAGTCAGTGACGATGTCTTTATCGGCTTCAACTCTGTCGTTTTCAATGCCGTCATTGGTAAAGGTTGCGTGATTCGTCATAACTGCGTGGTGGACGGACTCGACCTTCCTGAGAATTTTCATGTACCACCGATGACCAACATAGGTTCAGGCTTTGATCTAAACAGCATTTCAAAAGTACCACCAGAATACTCGGCGTTTTCAGAATCGGTTGTCTCTGCCAACCATACTCTTGTTCAAGGCTACAGAAGGATTGCTAATGAGCTCTAATAAATCCCCCTTGCTTGGGATTCCGACCAACATTATTACTGGGTTTCTCGGAGTAGGAAAAACCTCTGCGATTCTTAACTTAATGAAGCACAAACCAGCCGATGAGAATTGGGCTATTTTGGTGAATGAGTTTGGTGAAATTGGCGTTGATGGAAGTTTATTCGAAGGCAATCAAACCAAACAGCAGCAAGTTTTTATTCGCGAAGTACCAGGGGGCTGCATGTGTTGTGCAGCAGGGCTACCCATGCAGATAGCACTCAATCAGTTGCTTTTTGAGGCGAAGCCAGACCGCTTACTGATTGAGCCTACTGGGCTTGGCCACCCAAAAGAAGTGTTAGAAGTATTATCTTCTGAACATTATCGTAAAGTGCTGTCACTGCAAAAGAACATCACCTTGGTAGATGCTCGCAAGCTGTCTGATACTCGTTATTCTGACCACGATACTTTCAACCAACAAATTACCATTGCGGATACGATCGTCGGCAATAAACTAGACCTCTATAACAAGGGTGATGCAGAAAAGCTTGCCGAATACGTTGCTCAGATTTGTCACCCTGATACTAAGCTGATCTTTGCTCATCACGGTAAGATCCCATACGACGAGTTTGATGGAAGCAGTAGTTTTTATCATCACCAAGCTCATGGGCACCATCACCACCATGCTCATAAACAAGATAAGCCACTTGCGTCTGAACTACCGATGCCAGAAAGTGGCATGCTCAAAGCGACCAACCAAGGTGAAGGCTTCGAGAGTATTGGATGGCGATTTGCAGCTGATAAACTGTTTGATCACCAGCGTTTACGACACTTTCTAGTCGGCTTGAAAGTTGAGCGTATGAAGGCCGTGTTCATTACTCCAAATGGTATCTTTGGCTACAACTTAACAGAGGATGGTTTGACCGAATCAGAACTCGATGAGTGCCGTGAAAGCAGAATTGAAGTCATTGGTAAAGGCATAGAGAGTGATCTGGAAAGCCAGCTTCTAAATTGTCTTGTTAACTAAGTTCGCCCTATCGATAATTAAAACTAAAGCCCTATGAAATAAGACATTCATAGGGCTTTTTAGACATTGGAGTAAGCATCACTACGTTAGTTTACCGACACCAATCGTTTCTCTGTCACCTGATGTACCGCTAATCACCGCTTTTGCAGGTTTAACGATCAAACCAATCCCGATTAAGAACAACACCGACGCAACCACTTGGGCGACTGACAATACTTCGTCGTACATAAAGTATCCGCTGATCAGCGCAAAGACTGGCACGAGCAAAGTTAACGGTGCAGTTGTGCTTAATGGATATTGGATTAACAACTTGTTCCACACCCAATAGCCAAATAGCGTGGTTGGATAAGCCTGAAACAGCACCGCAATCGTTGTGTTCCAATTCCATTGTTCAATCCCCTGCCAGATGATTTGATCCCCGTGCAACATCACAGCAAACAACACCAACGGCACTGGTGCAAACAGCATTCCCCACACATTAAACGCAAACGCCTGCTTAGTTTTGGAAGCCTTAACAATCACGCCCATTAAAGTCCAACTACACGCTGCAATCATAATCAAGATAACGCCATTAACGGTGATATTCCCTTTCGCCGCCGACACTAAGACCGCAAGTGCACACAAAGCTAACATCGCACCAATTAATTTACGAACCGACGCACTTTCTTTGAAAACCCATACCCCAACAGCCATTCCAATAAGCACATTGCTTGAAAGCAATACTGAGGAAAGCCCGGATGAGAGACCAGCTGTGATTGACCATGATGCCATCCCCCAAATTCCAACCCCGAACACAAAGCCATAACTCACAAGATAGCGCCACGCGACATTTGGCCTTGCGACAAAAAATATCACTGGTATCACGGCTAGCGAGAAACGCGCGGCCGTTGCCAGCAACGGATGAACATTGGTTACGCCCATTTTGATCATCGAGAAATTGAATCCCCAAATTGCCATCACCAATACCGCTAGCAACAAATCATTTCTTTTCATACTGTCCCCCTCGTTTGTTTTGAAAGAGTATCCCTTGAACAACAAAAGCGGTACAGATACAATTTTTGCAACAAAAACCAGTACAGCTAACTTCAGTCATGAGCATTTACAGAAAACTTGCGAATCAGTTTATTAATGAGATTGCAAGTGGGAAAAGACCCGAAGGTGGGCGTATGCCTTCGCTTCGTCAATTAGCTAAGCAACAAGCCGTCAGCATGTCGACTGTAGTCAGCTGTTACCAAGAGTTAGAGTCTCAGGGCTGGATTCACTCTCGACCACAAGCTGGGTATTTTGTTTCTCCTCATAAGCCTGCTCACTCCACACCTGAATGGGCACAGTTTGAGAGTAAGGTTTCCAGAGTTAGACAAACTGCATCGACTCACAACGCAATAAATGGGCCTTTAGGGGTTTCTAGCACCACCAATGATCAGCAATCGGTCGTTGAACTAGAACGCAGTTTCCGCCGCTCTATCAAACGCATGGGTAACAGGCTCAACCATTACCCTGATACTCAAGGCGAGCCGATATTACGACAAGCATTGTCCACTCACTTTGCTAAGCTTGATGTGCATTTTTCACCCGACGAACTTGTGATCACCGCTGGCTGTATGTCTGCAATAAAAGCCGCTCTTGAATCATGCACCAAAGAAGGCGATACCATTGCCATTAGCTCACCATGCTTTAATGGCATACTCGAATTACTTGGCAAGATGTCGCGTAAGATCATCGAGATCCCATCTCTGGACGACGGTGTAGATTTGCAGCAGTTGGAAGCACATCTGAAAAGTAAGCGTGTCGATGCCGCTATCTTCTGCACCTCTCATATGAACCCACAAGGGATCAATATGTCTGCCAGCCAAAAGCAGAAATTGGCGGCATTAGCGAATGAATATCGAGTGCCGATCATCGAAGACGATGTGTATCTAGAACTCTCTTATTCTTCGCACACGCCACTGCCCGCCAAATACTATGACAAAGGTGGTTATGTTTTATGGTGTGGTTCTGTCTCGAAAAGCTTATCACCGAGTTACCGCTTAGGATGGTGCTTACCTGGAAGGTATATTAATGAGTGCAAAGCGCAGTTTTCTGCTGCAAGCTACGGCGTTGCCCTGCCCACTCAACTCGCTGTCGCTGACTTTATTGAATCTGGTCAATACGCAAAACACGTTCGAAGAAGATGTGCTCAAATCCTCTCTTTACGCCAGCAATACCTGAGTTATTTGACTCAAAACCTTCCTGATGACGTCAAAATTAGCAGCCCACAAGGTGGCATGGTACTTTGGCTACAGATCCCTAACCTCAACCATATCGTGTTTGCTCAAGCGGTTTCTGAGAAGAAGATTGATATTCGGCTTGGGCATCTGTTCAGCACTCTTGATCTCTACAGCAACAGCTTACGCATCAACTTTGGTTATGCGCTAGAGGGAGAGGCCAAACAACAGCTAGATGACTTGATTGAACTTATCTACCAATGTGTCAGCAAATAGCTACTACTCAAGCTTGAATCTTTAATTTTTTCATCGTTATTTGTTATAAAAAGACATTTATTATTCTGATTTAAACTGGGTTAAAGCCCGTTACCGTAAGGAAATCCACTCACCTTAAAACCCTTAAATGCTGAGTTTGCAAGGGTATGCCCATTTATGCAACCTAGCTAATGACACCTCATTTTTTGTCGTCAATATACACCCGTCAGCGCTGGCGTTTTACTGTATATGAAGAGAATTATTATGAGTGATAAAACCCAAAATAAACCACTACCTTCCTTTATTGAAGAACGCTTAAACCATTACATAGAAGATCTCATTACCCAGAACGAAAGCCAAACACACTTAGTGCTGGGTAAACGTCCTAGGCGCAATTCAGTTGTGATGCAAAGCAATGATTACCTCGCGCTATCGCACAACAAACAGATTCAACAAGCCCACCAGCAAGCGATTGGTGAACATGATGACAATGTCGTCATGTCAGCTATTTTTTTGCAAGACGAGGATTCAAAACCCGCTTTTGAAAATGAACTAGCGAACTATGTAGGAATGGAGAGCTGCTTGCTGTCTCAGTCTGGTTGGGCGGCGAACATCGGCTTACTGCAAACCATCTGTCCACCACAAACCCCCGTGTATATTGATTTCTTTGCCCACATGTCTTTATGGGAAGGTATTCGATCCGCAGGTGCGAGCGCACATCCGTTCATGCATAACAATATGAACCATCTGCGCAAGCAGCTTGAGCGCTATGGCTCTGGCGTCATTGTTGTGGATTCGGTCTATAGCACCATTGGCACGATTGCCCCACTCCGCGACATCTACGAAATGGCGCAAGAGTTTGATTGTGCACTCGTGGTTGATGAATCGCATTCTCTGGGGACTCATGGCACCAAAGGTGCAGGCCTCGTTGAAGCACTTGGACTCACTAACCAAGTCGATTTCATTACTGTAAGCTTGGCCAAAACTTTTGCGTACCGTGCTGGCGCGATCTTAGGCCCCAAACAATTGTCTGAGACACTACCCTTTGTCGCCTACCCTGCGATTTTTAGCTCGACCGTATTACCACAAGAGGTCGCTCGCCTAGAGAAAACCTTGGCTGTCATTAAAGATTCGGACGATAAACGAGAAGCTTTATTCAAACACGCTAAAGCACTCACTACGGGTCTTAAACAAATTGGCTTTAACATCCGCAGCGAATCTCAGATCATCGCTTTAGAGTGTGGTAGTGAGAGAAATACGGAACGTGTGCGTGATTTCTTAGAGGAACGAGATGTGTTCGGTGCGGTATTTTGTCGCCCAGCGACTGGCAAGAACAAAAACATCATCCGCTTCTCTGTGAATGCAGACATGACACCAAGGGATATCGATCATGTGCTCACGGTTTGTCACCAGGCATACCATCATCCAGAACTAGAGTTCGTATAGCACTGAACCCACTAATTTAATCACCAACCAAACGGCAGGACGGAATGGACGCTATCATGTCGCAAAACTAAAAGAGCCCAGCCTATTGCTGAGCTCTTTCTCGAGTTAACTTGGTCTACTTCAAACCTCAAACACAGTCGCGTACAAGCCCACTATATCCAATGAGCAATCTTATCGAATAATCGGTTCTTGTCTGCCGGTTTCACGATAAAGTCAGACATGCCTGATGACTCCATTTTCTCTAGCGTGACTGGCGAGCTGTCCCCTGTATGCGCAATGATCGGCACCGAAGAATAAGGCTTATTCGCACTTCTAATGAGTCGAGAAGCTTCGACGCCGTCCATGATAGGCATTTCAATATCCATCAAAACCAAGTCGATAGCCTCTGAGTCTAGAGCGTCTAATGCCTGTTGACCATCTTCTTTCTGTACCACCTCAAAGCCTTGTTTTTCCAACAACATCGCCGTAAAACGACGTAGAGACTCGTTATCGTCCACTACCATAATGGTACGCTTATTTGCATTTTCTATTGGCTTAGCGGCCACCGAAGGCATCACGTAATTCGAGTCAAACAGTAAACGGTCAATCGTTGCTTTGGTGTTCAACAGCCAAACTTGAGTTTCGACCCAAATCGGTTCAAATGAAATATTTCTCACCCGTTGAATAGGATGATGTTCATACAAGTAAACAATTCGCGCTTCTGTAAACGACAACAAAGACTCAAGCTTATCAAGGCTACTTGCCCTCAAATCCAAACTCTCCATGTCGACGAACACTAGATCAAATTCGAACTGATACTCTTTGTTTTTAAGTGCAGATGCCACATCCAAAGTCGTGAGGTCAAATCCCATAAATCGAGACATTTCCGTCATTTTCTTATTCAGGACGGTTTGATCACTCACCATCAATACCGACTTTAACTTTCTCAATTCACTCTTAATCTCGTTGACTGAATTTGATGTTAAAGATGGGAATGTCATCGTAAATTGAGTCCACTGGCCGACCTCTGATTGGCATCTAATCTCACCACCAAACGAACGCATCACCTTCTGACAGAATGGTAAGCCTAACCCGTAATTGCCTGATTTACCGGTCGTATAGAAGTCTTGGAAAATATGACGTATTGCATCACTCGAGATACCAGCCCCGTTGTCCGTCACCACAATTTGATTGCTAACGTCATCGCTACTCATGGTGACATGAATGTGAAAGTCTTCCGGACTACGGTGATGGAACGCATTCTTGAACAGGTTGTACATCACGTACTTCAACAAAGTATCGCTTCCTAAAAAATCAAAGTCGCTTTGTACATCCAAAGAGATGGCTGATTTATCCGACGCGCGCTTGTAGTTAAAGCTGTCGATTGAATATTCGATCACCGCTTGTGCAGAGTGCTTTTTAAAGGTTGAACGAGATACACGGTTCTCATCAATCGACGTCAACAATAGATCGATGGTCTCGTTACCTGAATGGATGATTTCCATTGCCTCGTCACCCACGTCACGCAGTTGTTTTAACTCTTCGGCGCTCAGTGCATATGGCTCTTTGATGTCACCACTCTTTGGGTTTGGCAGTATCGATTGAATAACGTCAATAGAAGTTAATAAGCCACTAAGAGGGTTTCTCATTTCGTGTGCAATACCGGCACCAAAAGATTTTGCTAGGGATACCTTATTCTCGTGTTCCACCTGATTACGGAAATAGAACAGGTTACCGAATAGATAGATAAACAAGAAAATCGGCACATGCGTCCAGTTCATGGTTATCTCAAGATAGAAGCCTTGTGCTACCCAAGCACAAAAGGTCGCAATCCCTATTCCGGCAAAGGTTTGTGCAAACATCACTCCTGTGACATGAACCAAAAGAATATGGAGGAATATTGCCGACATGAAAGACATGACCCAAACATTGGACCAATTGTTCATCAGCAACATGTAGAAGAAGAAACATGGCAGACAGAGCGTAATCGCGACTTGATAATACGCAGGCAGATACTTTCGCCATTCGAACGGAACGTGTTTACGGAAAATGATGCCGAAGAACAACACCGAGCATAATAGACGGAGAGTCAGATTTTCATAAGGCTGCGGGAACAGATACTCCCACACGACAAAGTAAACAGGGAAACCGACAAAGCCCATCCAACCTACGAGGGTTAGATTCGGTTCAGCATATTGATAAACTTTACGAATAGCGTTCATACGAAATTCTTTATTCTCTAAGCCCAGACGTTTACTAGTTTTATGATTGAGTTTTTGTTTTTATTATAACCGAACGATTATATTACACATCACCTCCGAGCAGTGAGGTTTGAATCAAATATATACGCGCTTTTGTATTTAATCTGTTTCAACCTAGCAGCCAAATACATGAAGACCTCGTTGATACGAGGCCTAATATTGATTTCATTTCTTGTTATCTGTGACTCATAAAGCTAGCGTATCGGCAGGTAGATGTTAGTCAGTAAATCACATTCATCCACCTCATGGACTAGATTCACGTACTGGAAAAAGCACGGGAAATCTCTCAAAGATTCGCCACTCGTTGGTAGCCACTCACGATATAGGTAACTTACCGTGTCACCGATTAAATCATGGTTGCCCTTGTGTACGGCAACCGCACAGCGACCACTCGGAATGATCCCCTTCTTAACACCAAAGACATTTTCTGGCACATCCCCGTTATGACTTCCGCAAATATCAAAGCGATATTCATCTTCAGGGGTATCTGAAGGGTCAGAATAAGCCACACCAAATGTATCACTGGTTTTTACCGGAGAAAAACCCGTCGACTTCCTCCAATCAATAAACTTAGCAGCAGTATTGTAAACCAGCTTAGGGCTTCCTTTATGCTCAATCAATGCAACCTCTGTTTCGCAAAAATCGACGACTTTCACATCCATTATCTCTTCTCCACTCTTTGGTGAGTTAAACTCATATATTGAACGCCAATATGGCCAGTTGGGTTGTTTCCTAAATTGAGAAGGTGTCTGTTCAAAGTGCCTCGAAAATGCTCGAGAAAATGCTTCAAGGCTCTCAAAGTGAGCCTCCAACGCAATATCGGTGACACTGTACTCCGGCTCAAAAACTAAACGAAAAGAAGCGCGCTTTAACCGAGCAAACAACACATACTGAATAGTGCTAATGCCCACAAACGACTTGAAGATACGGTGAAAGTGGTACTTTGAACTTGCCGCCACTGAGCTCAGCTGCTCCAAAGTTAATGACTCATCCAAATGTCTATCAATGAAATCACACACATTTCGTATTCGTCGCTCGTGATGTTTCGCTACATTCATTTTTCTTACCCAATAAAGAATTCGGAGAGATAATACCGACGAGGCGTTAAGCTCGCCTGATTGAGATTGCGAGACTGATTTAACCGTTGTGTTTAATTCTATATTAAGTCGTAACAAAAGGCTCTTTAGCCAATACAGCACTAAAGAGCCGAATTCTACTTAACAATAGATATTGAGCACTGTTATACCCAGTTCATTACAAGTCGGGCTAATTCAGTTCCAACATGGTATTAATCCGAACTATTTCTTGCTGCCATTTCACTTGCAGATCAGGCTTCTGATGCTTTGCTTTACGAGCTTGATCCTTACTGAGTAATTCTTCGAGCTCCAATAGCCTTTCTAAAAGGCGCTCTTCATCATTTTGCGACTGCTGGTGAGCAGTTTTAAACAACTCAGAACCTGAATCGACACAGACTGTAGAGTTAGACTGAATCGACACAGAGCAAGTTTCCACGTTATTACCTTGATGGCTGACAGACATCGCCTCATACACCGCATCTAAGTATGTCATTTCCACAAGTTGACCGTCATTGATGTACCAGAACCGATTACATGATTTTTCAATCAACTCTCGATCATGGCTGACCAAGAGTAGCCCCCCTTCGAATTGAGTTAAGCAATTCGCCAGCTCTTCCTTACCTTCAATATCAAGGTGGTTAGTGGGCTCATCCAACAATAGGAAGTGATACCGCGCTAGCGATAGCCCAACAAACAGCAATCGAGAACGCTCGCCACCACTCAGCTCTGCGATCTTTTGCTCGTGTCTTTCATAGGAAAAACCCGCGCTAATCAAAGCCATTTTCCTAGCTTCCTGAGAAACAGGATAAAATGAGTAAAGTGAATCTATTAGTGAATGGTCATCACGTAATTGGTGCAAGCTTTGGTCGTAATACCCGACTTCAGCATTTGGGTGAAAACAAGCATCATCTCCAAGTTGAGACGCCTGATAATTCGCCCACAGTACTTTCAGAAGCGACGACTTCCCCGCCCCATTTTTACCTAGCACAGCAACACGGTCACCACTCTTTATCTGCTGGAACAGCACTTTAAACAGTGGCGCTTGGTCGTCAGCGGCGGTAATTGGCACCTCCGACAATTCAAGTAGTCGATTGGCTTTCATGGATTCACCGGACAAGCTCAGTGTCCATGGTTCAACGGAATCTAAACGTGTCATTGTCGAACGTAACCCTTCGGCTCGCTTTTCCATGCTTTTTGCTTTTCGCGACAGACCTTCATTGTCAAAGTCACGCCCCCAAATCGCTAAACGATGAGCGCTCTTTTCGATGCGGTCGATCTCTTTCTTTTCTGCTTGTTGCCTTTCAGTATCCGTTCGGTCTTTATCTTCCAATGCTTTTCGAGCTTCGGTGCACTTTTGGCTAAAGCTAAGTATCCTTTTGTCACGTAACACCCATGTAGAATCGGTGACGTGGTCGAGTAACCTTTGATCATGCGAAACCATGACAAACGTCCCTCTCCAATCTTTTAGAAACTGCTCTAGCCAAAGTAACGTCGGCAGATCTAAGTGGTTGCTTGGTTCATCTAGCAACAGGACATCCGGTTCAAGAATCAATGCTCTCGCGACTAACACTCGCGCGTATTGACCGCCACTTAAAGTGCCTACCGGCTGGCTCCAATAGCTTTCATCAAACCCTAAATTAGAAAGAGTAATTTGCGCACGCCATTGTTCTGTTTGCTGCATGTTTAAATTAAGGTTATCGGTCACAGCATCAAGCATTGAGAGACTCAACAGTCGCTTGGGCAGGTGTTGCTCAATCAAGGCAACTACGACATTCGAGGCGAAGGAAACATTCCCAACAAAGTCAGGTAAATCTTTGTTTAACAGACGTAATAAGGTGCTTTTGCCACAACCATTACTGCCAATAAGGCCAATGCGGTCACCTTTCTTAATGGTAAAGGAAAGCCCATCAAATAGTCGGCATGATGTTAGATCGTAAGAAATGGATGATGTTGATATTAATGTAGTCATTTGTTTACTCAAGTTTCAAGCGCAACAAAGCGCTGTCGTCATTCGCTGACAACAACCAAGTAAACTAGAGTGAAGAAACTCTATTGAAGGTTGTATTGAAATGCTTCGCTCAAGTTTTGGTTATCGCAGCACGATAGTTTTAAAACTTGAGTTTTGGTCGTACCAAAAAATATGCGCGAAGTTAAATTCACACACTTTCATAAAAATCCTCCTTGTATTTGTTTTGAGTTGAACATTAGCGCTAAAAATAAATCACATTAATCGGTGAGTCAAAATATTTAGGCGCTTCGACTTGTACTTGATTTACAACCTTAGGTCACTGTTACGCGGTGCATTTTTCTTGGCGTATCACCGTAATCAATCACAGCATAATGCTGAGTCACTCTGTTGTCCCATATCGCCATTGAGCCCTTGTTCCATTTGAAACGCACTTGATACTCTGGTCGTCGTGCAATTTCAAACAGCTGGCTAAGTAGTGCATCACCCTCTTCACGCTCAAGCTCATTGATGTAACGGGTAAATTGCTCGTTGATATATAGCGTCTCTTTGCCCGTTTCTGGATGAACTTGTACTAAGGGATGCTCCACTGGCGGATTTTCTTGCGCGGTTTTCAGCAACGACTTATGCCAATCTAGCTCGATTTGCTCCGATTCAATACCCTCAAACGCAACTAATGAATGCGTTGCTGATAAGCCTCTTAGCTTGTCTTTCATGCTTTCATCTAATGAATCAAACACTGCGGTCATCGAACACCAAATCGTGTCGCCACCGACATCCGGTACATGTTGAGCATGTAATAGCGAGGCTTTAGACGGACGCTCCCGCCAAGTTAAGTCGGTATGCCAATAGCTCTCCATTGGCGCATTACCTCGAGTGGTTTCTATCACACTGACTTGCGGAACTTGTTCTACACACGGGAAGAAAGGATGAGCGGGTTCAAGCTGTCCAAACCGTTTTGCAAGTGCTAAGTGTTGTTCAGGCGAGAGGCTTTGCTCATCTAGGAAAATGACTTGATAAGTAACAAGTGCCTGGTACACATCATCAAGTTCACTTTCACTGCAATCCGAAAGATTTAATCCATGAATACGAGCGCCAATGTGAGGGGTAATGGGTTCAATTTTCAACATACTTTCGCTTATCGGTTAAGAGATATGAAGTGGCGTTATTTAGCTACTCGTTATTAAACCGGACAGAAACGATTTTTCTTTCCTGACCACGCAACATAAAACGCGTTCATTCGAAAAACAAAAGAAAAGAGCCCCTACACTGGAGCTCTTTTTGTTTGTTGATACTTCCTGTATCCGTAGACAAGTCCAATCTGTAGTACTTTCACCGAAAGCCAGATCATCGATATCTCCAGTTGTGTATCACTACTAAATCTAGCATACAAACTTCAAGCTTTTCTGAGACGTAACCGAAAGTTCGTCGAAGTAGCGTCAATTCCCGCTTATCAATCTAAGAAAACAACGTCATATCCTTTTGTTGCCTACTACAAACCCAAAAAGCCCACAACAAGGTGGGCTTTGGCTATCTGGCTTCTAAACTTATCAAACTAGTGAGTAACTTTTTGAAACCGTCGTTCAAACCTAAATTTAAAAGTTTGCTTGGAGCGTCAAACCACTGTAAGCCGAGTATGCATTCAACATCACGTGGTATCTGCCGCTTTGGGTGACATTCACCGTACACGTCTCGCTATTGCCCGAACGGTAAGGTCGGCAGTCCCACGTCCTAAGCGTTGGTTTATCCCCGAAACGAAGATACAGATCTGCATCGCCTGTGCCACCAATGGTGACCACTGTCAGCTGTTGGCCCTGTTCTAAGTCTATGTAGAAGTAGTCCTTTTGTCCTCGGCTGCCACTCAGCCCATTAACCGGCACGCCAGAAACTAGTTTTCCATCTGGATCTGGCCCAGGTGTTGGACCACCACAATCCGGTTCACAACCACTATCAGTCAAACTATACAGCAGTTTATTGGTGGTTCCTCTTGTGTCAGAAACCTTATTCTCCGAGGCTCTTGAGTTCAGTAACCCTGCGAGTTGAAGCGGTGTTAAGCCGTTATTTTCTTGTAAGTACAAGGCAGCAACGCCGGCAACATGTGGCGTCGCCATGGAAGTTCCGCTAATCGTTTTATAGCCGCCATCATACCAAGCAGACTTAATTTGAGATCCCGGCGCGAATAGATCAACACAGCTGCCCCAGTTCGAGAAACTTGAACGCGAATCAGAGCTGGTTGTTGAGCCCACCGTCACACCACTTGCTACACGAGCCGGGGATGTATTACACGCATCGGCATTTGAGTTACCCGCTGCCAACATAAAGCTCACTCCGGATTGAATTGCGCCTTGCACCGCGCTATCCAATGCCGTTGATCGACCGCCACCTAAACTCATATTGGCGACCGAAGGCCCTGATGCATTTTGCGCTACCCAATCCACGCCAGATATCACGCCTGATGTGGTTCCTGAACCCGAACAGCTAAGTACTCTTACCCCAACAATGTTAACGTTTTTAGCCACACCGTACTGGCTGCCGCCAATCGTTCCTGCAACGTGGGTACCATGCCCATTACAGTCACTCGAATCAGCATCGTTATCCACGAAATCATAGCCAGAAACCGAGCGACCGCCGAATTCCTCATGATTGTTATTAACGCCCGTATCAATCACGTAAGCCGTTACGCCAGAGCCATCAAAATTGGCATTATAATTTCGGTCCAAAGGAAGGCTTCTCTGATCTATTCGGTCCAGCCCCCAAATCGCGTTACTTTGAACAGCTTCATTTGAAACAACAGGATCGATACTTAGTATTTGGTCTTGTTCAATGTATTCAACGCGAGAATCACGTCTGAGTTGCTTTAATTGAAGTGCGTCTAGATTTGCCACAAAGCCAATAATGGAACTATCAAAAACATCGTCAGTTTTGATTGAAAACGAATTGGCCATTTGGCCTACCGTTTGTTGAGTAAACTGCTGTAATCCAGCCGCGTCATTCATTAGCATCTGCGGTTGTTTCAATACAACAATATAGCGATCAGTGATCGCGTCATCTGATGAAGCCAACATCAGTGGAGCAATAGGTTGTTGTGAGTTTTCTATCGAATTTAAAGCAGAACCCTGAGCCAAACTTGATGCGGAATAAATACCAAATGTGGCTGCAATACAACAACTTAATACTTTCTTTAACATAGCTTGTTCCTTGATATTTTAGGTTTGTTGGTTGTTACCTACGACAAACACGAAAATGCAGACAGCTAGCGTTATACGCTCAATACGTGAAGCAACAATGTTACAAATTCAACCTAAGACAGTACGAATGAGATTGCTTATTAATTTACATTCATCACATTAAGAACTTCGAGTCGGGACAAACTATTTTGAAAAGCTTATGCAATCACATTTTATATAATTTGATCAAAAGCTCTAATTTTAACAAAAGTTGAATGGTTGGATAAAAATGGTGTATGCGAGAGGAATGATCTTCACTATTGACATATCACACACCAAAAATCCCGCAAAAATTAAAAAATGCAGCATCAAACAAAATGCGATTAGTCGTACTTATGGTGAATAAATATTATTAATTGTACTCGCCGACAGCTTATCTCTATCTTGGCTACATTACCCAACACCATAAACCAACGCGATTACATAGGGAAAACGATGACCGCCATTACCGATTTAGACATTCTGTTAAAGTCCATGTCACCCGAGCTCATTGAAGGTGATTATGTTTTCTGTACGGTAGAGGGAGGACTAGCCGACTATGTCCACCTCAATCCGATGGCGACCTTTCGAGAAAAAGAAGGGTTAACTTTAGTACTAACAGAAGAAGTGGCGACTCAAGCGCAGTTAAGTTTCGACGGTGTGTTTAGCATGATCACTTTATCGGTACACTCGAGCCTAGAAGCCGTAGGGCTGACTGCCGCGTTTGCAACTAAACTTGGCTCTTACGGAATCAGTGCCAATGTGATTGCAGGTTATTATCACGATCATATCTTCGTCCAGAAGCACAAAGCAGATCAAGCTATGAGCGCACTTCGAGAATTCTCAGAAGCGAATTAGCAGAAGTGAGCTAGTAACATAAGCGATCTAAGTAGATGAGTTCGCTCGTTCACGTATAAAGCTGACCAAGAGCTTGGTGAGATGCGTGTGATAACTCATTGACCGATAATGGATGTAAATCGTTAATGGGGCTAGTTCAAGGTCTAACCGTTGTTCGACTAACGAGCCCCGGTCCAACTCATCTCGACAGAATTCTCTTGGTAGCGCCACAAAACCTAACCCTTTAACAGCTATAGCTTTAGCGATAAACCCACCATCAACATTGATGTCTGACTTAATGGTCATGTTCTTCAAGTGTTCTGCATCACTAAATACCCAGGGGTTACCAGCAAACGCTTTATAACTTGAAATACAAGGCATTGCTGACAGCTCCTCAACTGTGGTCGGTGAGCCATATTCCGCCAGGCAAGATGGTGAAGCTAAAACCGCACTCTCCCATTGACACAATGCCCGTGAAACCCAGTCACGATCATCAAGCGAGCCTCGCTCAAAACTAATAACGATATCAGGATCGCTGTTTAACGCGCTTTCTATCGACGTACTGTGTTCGCAAAACAGAGAAACATTGGGGTAGCTCAGAGCAAAATCAGCGAGAACCTCACCAATGAAAGGGATGTCTGGTGAGCTCAAGCGAATACTGCCTTTCATTGACTCCGTTGAAGTGCTGACATTTTGCAATGTTTGGCTCAATTGACGAAGAGGCTCTCGGATTTCGTTGTAAAGCATTTCACCAGCCGAAGTTGGCGTCACCTTTCTGGTTGTCCGGTAGAACAATTTATTACCAAGCTCAGCTTCAAGCTGTTGAACATGTCTACTTACCGTTGAGCTAGGAATTAGCAAGCGTTCTGATGCCTTTACAAAGCTACTCTGTTCAAAGACACAAATAAATGAGTTCAACTAAGCATTATCGATTCTTTCCAATTAATTATCCCAAAACTGCTAATACTGAATCTCATATTAGCCTATTTTTCAGGATTATTTATCACGATAAGGTACAGAAAATTCGCTAAGGAGAACAAATTATGACAGCAAACAAATCGAAAATTTTTGAGCGCGATGGATACCAACTCAAAGTAGAGCAGCATGGTATAGGACCGAAATTATTGATTATTGGCAGTGTTGATTATTACAAAAGAGTGATTCCAACAAGGCTTCACGATCACTTTACTTGTCTGTACCTAGATCATCGAGGCTTTGCTCAAACCGTAAACGACACGCAGAACAACACCATCACTCTGGACATCATTTCCAAGGATATTGAAGCTATCTGCGACTATTTCAATATTCGCAAAACCAGTATTCTGGGGCATTCCGGACACGCGTACATGGCACTTCATTTCGCGAATTTGACCGATATTCAAATTAATAAAGTGATGGTAGTAGGTGCTCCGCCAAACTTGTCGGAGGCGATGAAAGCTAAGCAGTTGCTTTACTGGGAGAACAATGCCTCAAACGAGCGAAAGCGCCTTTTGGAGCAAAGCCTTGGAAAACTTGAACACGATATAAACAGAGAACCACATAGGAAGTTTGCGCACTTGTGTCATAGATTAGGCCCGATGCGTTGGGCAGATCCTAGTTTTAATGAGCTCCCCTTTTGGGAGCAAGTTACAACCAATACGACGCTACTGGATTCGCTCTGGGGTGATGCCTTTGGCAAAATAAACCTCGCTACGCTACCCCATGCTAACCAACTGGATGTTACTGTCGCCATTGGTGAGCTTGATTTCAGCATCGCGCCTTTGGATACGTGGTTGCCTTTAAAAGAGACATTTAGCTCGCTTGAACTAGTAGCGCTTAAAGGTGTATCTCATACTCCGATGTTTGAAGCGCCAAAGGAGTTTGTCGAATTAATGTGTCATCATCTTCTAGATTAAACCAACGACCTGTCTAACAGACATTCGTGAATCAGAAGACTGAAGCTAGCAAGCACAAAAAAAGCGACGTAATGTACGTCGCTTTGGCTTATTGCTTAATGCAAGCAGACTGATCAGGCATCAGTCCATTACACGCTTAAGTAAGCTTAAAAGTCGCCACTTTGTCACTTAAACCAGCGGCTTGGCTCTTAAGTTCATTCGACTCGGTTAAACTGTCCTGAGCACCTACCACCAAGTGGTCAGTCACATCTTTAATGGTCGTAATGTTCTGTGTGATCTCACCCGTTACATGGGTTTGCTCTTCTGCTGCAGTCGCAATTTGAGTCGCCATGTCGCTAATCAAGGCAACAGACGTGTTGATCTCTTCTAGCGCTAGAGAAGCTCGGTCTGCATCTTCTACAGAATGTAGTGCTAGCTTCGAGCTCGTTTCCATCAGTTCAACGGCTTGGGCTGTTGTGCGCTGTAGAACATCGATCGTTGCCTTGATCTCTTCCGTTGAAGAGTGAGTACGTTGAGAAAGCACACGAACTTCATCAGCTACTACGGCAAAGCCACGCCCTTGTTCACCGGCACGAGCGGCTTCAATTGCAGCATTCAAAGCAAGCAAGTTCGTTTGCTCCGCAATGCCTTGAATGGTGGCTAATACAGTCGAAATTTCTTGAGCGTGTTTATTCAGATCGCTAATCACACTACCCGCTTCGTTCACTTCATTCGCTAGGTTATTAATCGAACCTTTAGTGTCGACAACCAATGCATGACCGCTGTTGGTACTCGCAGCTGAGTCTTGCGCAGCTTTTGCCGTTTGCTCTGCATGCGATGCGATCTCTTGCGTCGCGCTCGCCATTTCAGTAACTGCCGTTGCAACCATGGTGATTTCTTGCTGTTGATGGTTCAGCTCATTCACCGAAAGATTTGCACGTTGTGCGCTCTGTTCAGATTGGCTATTCAACTGCTCCGATTGGCTACGGATATGACCGATTAGCTGCTGCAAGCTACCAACAAACGTATTGAAGTTCTGAGCCAACTCACCCACTTCATCTTGATTATCAACATGAATGCGTTGAGTTAAGTCACCACTACCGTTCGCAATTTGCGCCAGAGCCTGAGACACATGATTTAGTGGACGGAATAAAATGGTACAAAGTAAGTTAAATAGTACCGTACAAACCACCACCACTAGCAATGTCACCAACACTTGACCGATAACAGCGTCAAAGAGTGGCGCCACTAAAGAGTCATGATTCACCACGCTAATCGTAATTAGATTGGTTCCATCAATTGCACGCGCATACAGGACATAGTCGGTACCTTTCAACTCAATAGAGATGTCCTTACCGCTTACCAATGCCTTTTGCACATCTGAAAAATTCAAACCAAGTGAACTGATATCTTTGTTCAGTAGCTTAGTGTCTGCATGTGTGTAAACCGTGCCCTTGTTGGTCGCGATGAACATGTAACCTTCACCAGGAAGAATTACTTTCTCAAGGCTATTTAGAATGTCGGTAATTTCAACATCCGCGCCCAGTACAACCTGCTGGCCATGCAGTTGCATTGCAGTGCCCAGTGAAACTACATTCGCTCCCGTTGCCGCCGCAACCGTAGGGTTGTCCATGAAAACCTTACTTGGGTTTGCAACCGCATTGGTATACCAGCCCCACAAACGAGGATCATCATTACCCGGTGGTAGCACTACCCCGTTGGCATTCTCTTGTGAGCCATCAGGATACGCTAAGAAGACATTATCAAAAGAGCCAGAATCGCGAACCTGTTTCAGGTGAGTAACCAAACTTTCCTTTTGGGATTCTTGAGACAGAGAAGTAAGCGCACGCTCTTTGGATAAGATCCAATCCGATACGTATTGATTGTATGAAGCCGATGCACCTTCTAAACGCTGTTCAACTTCTGTATCCAAACGCTGCAATGAAGCGCGAAATGAAAGTGCTTCAACCAAAATCCCCCCCAGGATGATGGCCAGACTGGCAGAGATCGCCAGCTTATTCTTAAGTGAGAGTTTCTTTAACATAGGAAACCTATAATTTTTGTATAAATAGCGCCGAAAACAGGACCGTTCCCACGCTGCAAGCAAGCTGATATATTTTACACATTAAAATAAATTATAAAATGCCCTAAGCTATTGTATTTAAGGTATATGTAAGCCGAAAGATAGATCCAGATCAAACCAAAATGTCGAACATCATACGCTAAGAGTCAATATTAATTCACAAGTATCATGTGATTGGTAAATGCCACGCCTATTGCTTCATCTATCACAATCAAAATAGCGTTTACCCTATCATTCGATTAATCTTATAAGTCGTTATGTCCATAGAGTTTTCTTATGTCTCGAAGCCAACGCCTCTTTGACTTGCTTCAATTATTGCGCTGTCACAAATATCCCGTGCCTGCCGATCACCTTGCTCACGAACTGAATGTCAGTACACGTACCATTTATCGTGATATTGCGACGCTACAAGCACAAGGCGCGGAAATTGATGGCGAAGCTGGTGTTGGCTACCTGCTTAAACCCTCTTTTACTCTACCACCTATGATGTTCTCCTCGGACGAACTAGAAGCGCTGCGACTCGGTGCCGAATGGGTCGCTAAGCAAGCTAATGGAGAGTTCAGTGAATCGGCTAGAAATGCGATTGCCAAGATCTCGGCCGTGCTCCCTCCAGACCATCAGGCTAAGCACAGTGAAGATATCATTCGTGTTGCTTCAATTATTGAGGTTGCAGACTTAGGTTTTGATCTGTCGGAAATAAAACTAGCGATTAAACACCAGAACAAAGCACAAATTCACTACACAGACGCCAAGGCAAAAGTCAGTTCTAGGGTCATATGGCCTATGCTGATCGGCGTATTTGAAAACTGTTATGTATTGGTCGCTTGGTGTGAAACACGCAGTGCCTATCGAAACTTCAGGCTCGATAGAATTAGCAAATGGGCCATGTTGGAAGAAAAGTATTCGAAGTCACGGCATAGCTTACTCAAAGAATGGCAAAGCATGGAAGGAATTACAGACAAAGTGATTCGCTACTGACAAAAACTGTCACTAAGTCGGGATATATTTCTGCTGTCCAAAGAAACACCACACCAGATAACCTAACTAGGAGCAGTTATGTTTACTATCGATTCATTTGTCCTTTATGTCACTGACATTCACCGCAGCATGGATTTTTATTCCAAAGCCTTTGATTGTGAGCCAACACTGCTATCACCAACGTTTGCTGCCTTAACTTTTGCAAGCAACGTGAAGATCACCCTCAAGCAATCTGACGCTCTAACGCCAACAAGCAAAGTAACTGGTGGCGGCACTGAGCTATCGATAGCAATGACAGATAAACAAGCTCTGGAAAACCTCTATAAAGAATGGAGAGCGACAGGAATCCAGTTTGAACAAGCACCAGAAGAGTCCGTGTTTGGTATCAACTTTGTCGCGATTGACCCAGACGGCCACCGCATTCGAATCTTCGCCTAAGTGAAAAAGAGCAAGCGACACTCCCGTTGCTTGCTCATCTCATCTCATCTCATCTCATCTCATCTAGCTCATCAGCCAAAAAGAACTAACCGAAGTCTATGGTCAGTAACAATCGAGTTTCTTCAGATGAAGTGACAGGCGAACGGTGGACAAGGCCTCTGTTTTCATTACCGCTCCAACGCTCCCCTTTCAATAACGCCACATCACCAGCGGACATGTGCTGGATGTCAGACTCGTCATTGTAGAGGCCAGATGCTGAGTCTGGCTGGCCATTACTTCCACGACCAAGTTTAGAACGGTCAACCGCATCGTTCTCTAGCCACTGAGTCGCAATGCCATGATAGGTTGTCACTAATCGGCAAGGTACTTGGTCAAAATGAAAGCGAGGACACATTGCCTGATTCAATACAGCCAAACGGAGACCAACTTCTTCAAGCTCAAACAAGCAACAGAACATGTCCACCAACTCAGTCATATTTTCTAGCAGGGCTTTTGAAGCCGTTCCGTCTGTAGCGAATTCCAATTTGTCGAAAGCGTTTTCAGGCGACACGCTAACAGACTTACTAAAATTTGGGTTAGCCGCAATGAACTCATTGATTTCAGACATAAAACTCTCATCAAAGTTACGCTGCCATATCGCGACATTGATATCATCTTGGTAAATGTCAGCCAACACTGTCGGGGATGAAGCTGCACTACAAGATGGATTTCGGCCCTTCTGCCCTTTATGAGCTAGCATTCCATCAATACTTGACGATTGATTACAACTCGTTGTCAAAGGTTCAGCTAAAACGGCATTCATTATCTTATCTCCTTGCTGCGTGCTCGTATTCTCTAGAGGCAATATCTCTGTTTGCCAAAACAACAAATTAAGGAAACGTTATAACATAACAACACACATTCAAACAACTCAGGAGATCATGGTTCCATAAGTACCAATATGACCTGTGTGCCCCCTACCGAATTTAGCGCATGAGTAAGGTGTTGAGCTGAGCTTGCTCCTATACTTCTCAAAGTTGTTCAAAATACGAACAGCGCTATTTGGTTCAACTGGTAATCCATTATGTGGTGACAACTTATGAATAAACTACTTACAACAATCGGGCTTCTTTGCACCGTCATATCAGCGCAGTCTTTTGCAGAAAGCGGCTACACATTAGATCCGAAGCTGTCGAATGTCACATTCGCAACCATTAAAAAGCAGTTCGTCGTTGAACCCGCTTCCATCAAGCCTTCGTCCGGCGGGCTTACCGAAGATGGGAAATTTTCAATTGTATTGGACTTGAAAAGTATTAGCACTGGTGTGTCTATTCGTGATCAAAGGCTAAACGAGCTGTATTTTGAATCAATGAACTTTCCTGAAGTTAAGATCTCGGGATCCGTTGAGCCTTCGCTGTTAACAGGTGAACCCCAAAATACGACGATAGCAGCAGAAGTGACTCTGCATGGTGTAAGCAAAACCATCGATTTCCCAGTCATAGTCGTACCCTCTGATGGTTTTGTCATGGTGAATTCAACTTCGACCATCATCGTCAATGGTGCAGATTTTGGTATTTCGGCAGACAATCTAAACAAACTTTCGGCAACAGTAGGCGGATTAGCGCTTTCCGATAAGGTGCCACTCAACTTCAACTTAATGTTCGATAAATAAAGGTCGATTACAGAGTGAGTTAACACGAGTCCAGACACTCATAGGAGAATCACAGCATTACCCTATGAGTGTGCGTAAAGTCCAAACCTCCACACACTCCCCAACGAAAGTCCAACCAACCACTCGGAAGCGACATTAAAATAGGACATACTAAGCCCTACAACCAACACTCAAAAGAATACAGCAACCACCCATTATGAATTCTATCAGCCTAAGCGACTCCTTTTCTCTTCCCAACGGTCAAATCATTAAGAATCGCCTATTCAAATCGGCCATGAGTGAGCAACTTGGCGACAAACAGCATAATCCTAAACCAGGGCTAGCTACCTTGTACCAACGCTGGGCGCAGGGCGGCATTGGTTTGTCCATCACAGGCAACGTAATGGTTGATAGAGGCGCTCTCGGCGAACCCAACAATGTGGTTCTAGATGAGCACAGTGACCTTACTCAATTTGAAGCATGGGCAAGTGCGGGCAAGCAAAATGGCTCGCAGATTTGGATGCAGCTAAACCACCCAGGGAAACAGATCCCGAAGTTCTTATGTGAAAAACCTGTTGCTCCATCGGCTATTAGTCTGGAGCGTGGACTAGAAAAAGGCTTCAATACACCGCGAGCGCTAACCGACTCTGAAATCCATGACATCATTAACAAGTTTGCCTTAAGCGCCAAACTAGCAAAGCAATCCGGCTTTACTGGAGTGCAGATACACGGTGCACATGGCTACCTTATCAGCCAATTTTTATCTTCAAGACACAACCAGCGTGACGATAAATGGGGAGGTTCACTAGAGAACAGGCTTCGCTTTGTGATCGAGCTATACCGCGCGATTCGTAATGAAGTTGGAAAAAGTTTCCCTGTCGGAATCAAGCTTAACAGCGCAGATTTCATGAAAGGCGGCTTTACCGAAGAAGAATCGATGCAAGTGGTTCAAGCACTCAGCCATGAGGGTATCGATCTTATTGAGATATCCGGAGGCACTTATGAGAGCCCGTCGATGATGGGTTCTAAGAACAAAAGTGAACCCGTAAAAGCAAGCACAGTTAAGCGTGAAGCGTATTTCTTAGATTATATGGTCAAGGTAAGAGAGTTAGTTAGCACACCTCTGGTGGTAACTGGTGGCTTTAGAACAGCACCGGCAATGAATGACGCTTTGCAGACATCAGCCACTGACTTCGTTGGGATTGCTCGAACAATGGCAGTCGACCCCGACTTTCCTAATAAATTAATGGCAAACCCAGCTCACGGAATGCCATTAGACGTCCCTACAACAGGAAAACCTGCGCTGGATAGAATGGCAATGGTCGGGTTGGTTTGGTATGAACACCAAATGTGGCGAATTGCCGCAGGGAAAGACGCAGATCCAAAACTTAGCGCACTAGGAGTCGTGGTCAAAACCCTTCTAACGGCAGGCTGGCACGCCTTTAAAAAGCGTCGCGCATAATGCATTTATTGGCCTGCAATACGTGAAAAACACCTTAAAAGATGTCGTCGGTGTCACATGTCGTTACATAGCATGACCCCTTTAGGCTTTACATCTCAGGCGAGGTAAACAACAATCCCTGAGAATAAATCCATAACACAATGTATTTAGAGATTATGAGTAACACTGAAAACAAAAAATCGAGTCCTCTTTTTGAAGTCGTATTTAACGTCCTTCTTCCGTCATTCATCCTTATGAAGTTCAGCGGAGAAGAGCACCTCGGAACTGGCTTAGCACTGCTTGTCGCACTCGCCTTCCCTATTGCTTACGGTGGTATGGAACTAATCCGCAACAAGAAGTTTAACTTCATCGCAGCACTTGGCTTTGTCAGCGTGTTACTAACTGGTGGCATTGGTTTCTTTGAGCTAGACACGCGTTGGTTAGCTCTAAAAGAAGCTTTAATCCCTGGCTTAATTGGTCTAGCGGTACTCGGCTCTACTTTTACTCGCTATCCATTCATCCAAAAAGTGATTTTCACGCCTGCATTGTTGAACATTGCTCTAATTGAAGAGCGTTTAAAGCAATTTGGAAACCAAGCTAAATTTGATCGTTGCCTAATGACATCAAACTACATGTTCGCTAGCACGTTCGCATTCTCTTCTGCGATGAACTATTTCCTGGCGACTTGGATTGTTACTAGCCCTGCGGGTACTGCGGCGTTCAATGAAGAGCTCGGTAAATTGACTCTATATAGCTACCCTGCGATTGCGATTCCAAGCCTGCTTATGATGCTAGGTATTTTTTACTACATCTGGCGCCAAGTTCGTGACATGACCTCGCTAGAGACAGAGCAGATTTTCGTCACCAATAAATAATATCGCTCGAGCAGCCTATCCCAAAGCCCAGCGTTTCGCTGGGCTTTTCTATATCTATCACCAAGTAAAAACGAATAACTCAGGTTGCAGATAATTAGCACGATGACGACTCTTCCAACCCCTCAAAATCAGAATGTCCTGAAAGACCTTCTACTATTCGTATTTAAAACGCTAAAAATCAACAACTTGTATCAAACGGTCAATTGGTGGTTTTCTAAACGATCTTGTTGGTTACTTAACAAAGCCCTACCTAATCACTGACAATATCGTACTTGGTGTTGATAAGATCGCTCAAGCTAGGTGCCAAAGGTAGACACCAGCCTTACTCACTAAGGAATCAAGAATATGAACAAATCTCAATTAGTTGAACACATCGCTACATCTGCAGACATTTCAAAAGAACAAGCGGGTAACGCGCTAAATGCACTTGTAGGAGGTATTTCAACAACACTTGCTAACGGTGATGAAGTAGCGATCCTTGGATTTGGTAGCTTCAAAGTAAACACTCGCGCAGCTCGTACCGGCCGTAACCCACGCACAGGTGAAGAAATTCAAATCGCTGCATCTAAAACACCAGCATTCAAAGCGGGTAAAGCGTTAAAAGAGGCGTGTAACCTTTAAACTAGCGCCTTAAAACGCAGAACGATAAGGAAAATAACGATGACTACGCCACAGGACAAAACCAAAAGCAGTCGCGTTAAAAAAGCAGGTAAATCAACAGAAAACCAAGCACCTAAAACTCGACAACGTATTGAAGAGCTTCTAGAAGAGCGTGAACTGGCCAAACTGTTAGAGCTTTAATTTAGCCCTGCGTTGATAACAAGCGATAGATAAACAATGCCACTGCATCTTTGCAGTGGCATTTTTGTTTAACCTCAAGTACCAGTGAACTAGCCGTTTCGATCTTCACAAACCCACCCACTAAGTAATTGGTCCTATTACATTGTCATACATACCTATACATACCTAAATTTCACTTTTCATTATCATCGCAGCCTTGATGTTTATGAGTGTATAGAATGTAAAACCCAATGCGAATGTGTTCGGGGGATGCTTCTTCTTTTGAGGTGATTATGAATGTAGTTCGTATGGGAATTGACGCTAATGTCCATAAAAGTAAAGGTAAATATAGAGCGATAGCTAAATTTACAATTAGAGCACTGTTTTACTACTCAGATATGAAAAAAATGAATGAGAACTTCGATTCTGATGAGAGAAAGCTCTTATTCAAAAAGCATCCGAACTTTCTATCGAAGTTTGTCACCCCTTATCTATGCAATGGCTTTAATAAAAAACAAAAAATCGAGATTTTGTCAAAACATTACGATTGGTTTGAAGATACCTTCAACAAACTAGCTCGAATCAGAATATACAACGATATACTTAATCTCATGGAGTTAGAAATTGATGGGCTGACTTACCTCTTAAACCTCAGCTTCGAACGTAATTCAAGGAAAGAAGGTGAACTCACCTTGTCACTGACCGATTCGCAATTGAATAAGATGTACACCCTATCATTCTCAGTCTTCAACAATGATATCTACATCGGTGGTGTTCAAGGTGGTGCTAATGGTAACGGGTTCAGCCGTACATTTACTAAAGCGATTTACGGTTTGAGACCTAAATCATTCATAGTCGAGACACTCCGATTGTTGGCGGTAAGCCTTGGTATTAAAAATATTTATGCAGTTAACGAAGCGAGCCATGCATATAATTTGCTTAGGTACGGAAAGAAAAGTAAAAACTTCACTCTAAAATACGATGAGCTTTGGGAAGAGCACAACGGAAAGCTGCACAACAAGTACTTTTACGTATTGCCTTTGCGCGCAATAAGAAAAGATCTTGAGCCGCTTAAACGCCAAAAACGAAAGCTATATCGCCAACGTTACGCTTGGTTAGACCAATATGAAGAAGATCTCAGAGCCGCTATTAACCCTCACTTACAAGCGCCTATCACCTTAACGGTTGATCTCGCCAAAGCAAGCTAATGAGTTGAGGTTAACACCGCCAACCGAAAGGTTTTCTTACCAATGAAAAGCGTCTATAGGTTCTTATTCGTATGAGTCTATAAACGCTTCGATCAAGCACAGTTCCTACACCTAACTACTCTCACTTCCAAAAACGAAACTTTAGCTTACTGGCTTTAGACCGATATCGCGTTGACGGTTAGCCTTGAGAAGCGCATGCTTTTATTTCGAGCAGAGTCGTTCCTGGCCGTTTTGATAAGCGAACCGATAAGAAAGTGCTCTGTGTAACGTATCTAATTGAGTGGCGAGTCAGATGAATAAAGTTGTTATGTTTGTAATGGGGATGCTTTTTACCAGCCGTTTGTTTGCCAGTATCGCCCCCCATGTTAAGCAATTAGAGCATGATGCGCCTATCCTACTCCGCTCTGCGTTGATCGTTTTTGTAGCCGCTTATGTCGTTTGGACAGGTGTTAAACATTACAAAAAACGCAAAACCTCAGCGCTGGAATCAGAGCAGACTAACAGCTAATACCTTACGCTATGTATCGCTGTCTCGGTTAGTTGTCTGCAAAATACTCGACTAAGATTTTACGCCACTTACGAGACTCTCGAATTTGCAACAGAGCGCGGTTAATCTCTTCTTCGTAAGGGTTATTTTCTGTAATGATAAAACCGTAGTTTTGTTTCTCTAGCTGATACGGTAACACCTCTAAATCTTCAAATTTGCCACTCATTCTGCCATTCCCAATCATGTATTTAAGCACTACATCATCGGCTACAATGGCGTCGACTTCTCCTTCTTCTAAAGCAGCCAAAAGCCTAGGCATATCAACATAGTTCTCATGTCTGATACCAAAGCTGGTCAATAGCAGAGAGGACGTAGTCGCGACCTTGGCGCCTACTTTGACATTCGCTAGATCATTAATACCTTTGATCTGAGAAGATCCTTGACTGAGTGTAAGTTTACTCGCTAATACAGCAGTAATACTGGCAATGAAAAGCATACTGAATACGCCAATAAACACCGTAGCAATCCGCCCCGTTAAACTCTTAAATTCAAAGTAATTAAATGGGCCTCGAGTAATGAAAAGTAAACCAAGGATAAAACTCTCTAGCCAGCGTCCAGTTCGGCTTTTCATCGAATAGAGCTTCTGGTTTTCACCGTGTTCGAGCATATAGAAAAATGCGCCGATGACACCTGCGATAAATACAACCACACCGATGATCAACCACAAAGCTGGGTTGAAGAATATCGAGTGTAAAGTTTCAAGATAGCCTTTCTTTTTGACTGCGATAGCAAGGTGCGTTTCGTAAAACGAATGGGAAAAATCAGCAAAAATCTCTCGCTCTGGAGTGATTGAAATACAAGACACCCCTATGTCTATCTGTTCTGATTCAATGGCGTTGAGCAGCTCGTCGAGTGGATGTTTTTCTATCGTAAACTCAACATCCATATCTTTGGCTATCTTTTCCCACAGCTCAATACTGAGGCCATCCCACTCATTATCCATCGAACCAATAACAAAAGGAGGACAAGGATAAACGCCAACTTTAAGTGGTGCTGATGAAGTCATTGAGCTAAAGAAAGGGAGAATTAAGAGAGAGAAAACGGCACAAAATCTAAGTACCAATTTGAAGAAATTTTGCATCAGCAGCCCTCCAGAATGGGCAGCGATGAATTGAATCGAAGACGAAGGCTCATCAACTGAAAACGCACAGGAGAGATCAGAAGTGAAGGTATTTTATGATGAGTTCAATACTGCCCTAGCTTTAATAGTTATTACCTTAACTATAGAAAAGCTCCTTTTGATGTGCAAAAGAGCGGGCTAAAGTTCAAAGCTTGAGATGACGGTATCAAACGTTAATACAACGCAACCTTAAAGCAAAAGCATCACAGTGTAAGAGTAAAGGTACTTCCTGCTCCTAATTCAGACTCCACCGTTAAGCTTCCTTCCAAGTTCTCAACCATTGCAAGTGCTAGAGATAACCCGAGACCATACCCTTCAACGTTGCTTCGACTGCTGTCGACTCGGTAAAGGCGTTCAAAAATCAGGTCCAGATATTTCTGCTCTATGCCTACACCAGTATCTCGAACGCTAATCTCTACCTTATCCAAAGCATTTTTCTCTATATGAACCGTCACTTTCCCCTCTGGTTCCGTGTACTTAATGGCATTGTCTACAAGGTTAACCAACACTTGAGTTAGCTTGTCTGGGTCGGACTGAACAACAAGGTCACGCTTACCTTCAACCACTAGCTCGATTTGTTTATCTTCTGCGACATCTTCATACCAGCTCACCACATTACTAACCACATCCGACACCTGTGTCGACATCTTCTGTGGAGTGCGCTTGCCAGTTAGTTCGTCGTTAAGCTTCATCAATGCGGTAAGCATATTGCTAGCCTGCATCGCATGCTCAGAACAGTCTGCCAATGCATCTTTCATAGCCTGCTCATCGACATTATTCAGCAATGCAGTTTGGGACGCCAAGGTAATACGTGACAAAGGAGTTCGAATATCATGGGCAATCGCATCGACAGTGGTATTCAATGTTGTCGTGACATGCTGGAGCTTGGCAACAGCGGTGTGAACGCTAGAGCTGATAACGTTGAGACCTTGTTGTGTTTCAGGTTCAGCATCTTCCTGAATGCTATGGCTTGGAAGCTCTAACTGCCCTTTTTTAAGCTTATCGAGCAGATCACCAAAAGTAATCAATGGGGACATCGCACTGTGAATAATTTTACGAGTAAACACCGCAGTAACCGCAACAAGTGCAAGCAAGGCATACAAGGTCATTAACCATTGATTGTAAGCGATATAATCTCTCGATCGGTTGTCCAAGACCAACCAGAAATCGTATTGATCTCCTTGAATAGATAAAGACATATAGGGACTAAAGATAAAGCTTTCTAACCACGAACGATTTTCATCAATTTGGAAGTGAGATAAAGGCTGTGCTGGAGATAGGTTTGATGTTCCCGCGATGAACGTTCTTTCAGATAAAGCACCCTTTTCAACCTTGTAAGCGGCGATGTTGTTCTCACGTAACCGATGGGGGTTAGCCTCTAAAACGTGAATCAAACGTTCGCTAGAATCGTAAGTCAGAATACGTTGATACTCCGTCGACATTGACGTAAGGATCTTCTTCTCAGTTTGGTAAAGGTCGAAAAAGAAAATGGCCCCAACGATCATTTCCACCAGCAACAAGCAAAGTAGTAACGTCGACATAAAACGACATAACAAATGTCTCTGCGTTTTAGCTAGCGCTTGCTCGATATTACGACTTGAGGACATAACCAACCCCTCGAAGTGTGTGAATCAACGGTTTAGAAAAGCCCTTGTCGACTTTGCTGCGCAGTCGACACACCAGCACATCAACCACATTGGTTTGTGGATCAAACTGATGTCCCCAAACATGCTCAAGAATCGCCGTTTTCGACATCACAGATTCTGGGTTTTCGAGCAGTAACTTCATCAACATGAACTCACGCTGGTTGATAGTGATCGTCTGTTGCTCTCTTTGTAGTGTGTGTTTCAGAAGATCTAAGCTAAGCGGACCATAATGCAGCTCTAAGGCTTGAGGTGACGGCTGCTTTCCCCTACGAACCAACGTTTGGCAACGTGCGAGCAACTCTGGAAACGCAAAAGGTTTCACCAAGTAATCGTCCGCACCCGACTGCAACCCTTGCACGCGTTCTTCTACCGAATGCTTAGCACTTAATATGATGACGGGGGTCGAGTAGCCCTGCCCTCTTAGCTCAGCAAGCACTTCAAATCCATCTTTCTTTGGCAACATGATATCGAGAATGATCACGTCGTACTCTTCAGTAACGGCCTCGTGCACCCCATCAATACCATCTATTGCGTGAGTCACCGTTATCCCTTCTTGCTGAAAACCATTCACTAAAAATCGTGCGATATGAATGTCATCTTCGATCAACAGTATTTTCATTAACGTCCATTTATCTCCTCGCTGTGCCTTAAATACACTTTATCAACATCCTGTCTCGAATATAACCAACATTGCAACTTTGTAATGTTCTAGAAAGCCAGTGGTAATCCTGCATTCGTTAGTATGAACCTGTTGATTAAGAGTGACTTGTCAATATCAGACCAGCACTCATCGAAACCCTATATACGAAAAAGAATGTCTTAATGGAGTAAACATGAAAATGACAAAACTAACTGTAATAGCAGCAACTCTTGGTTTCCTTAGCCTTTCTCACAACGCAATGGCGGCAGAAACACAAACGGTCTCTTTCACTCAAATTTCATCAGAAGCGGCATTCAAGCTTGCTCATGAAGCGGTTAGCCAATGCAAGGCTGATGGTTACAAGGTGTCGGCTACGGTCGTCGGTTTATCAGGGAATGTGATTGCACAACTTCGCTCAGATGGCGCTGGTATCCACACGCTTGATAGCTCACGCAAGAAAGCTTTTACGGTCGCTAGCATGAAGCAGCCATCAGGTAATCTGATGAAGCTCATTGCAGAGAAGCCAATCATGCAACCACTACAAAATATGGATGACAACTTGCTGTTCTTAGCTGGCGGTGTTCCGGTACAACTGAACAATGCCATGATTGGTGCGATTGGTGTAGGCGGTGCTCCAGGTGGACACTTAGATGTCGCATGTGCCGAAAAAGCGATTAAGAAATTCTTCTAGAATGTGAACTCCTTGCCCAACGTAGAACGCCTCGCACTTGCGAGGCGTTTTCTAGCTATGCCCTAAGCATCTCAAGTTAACCTTGACCTTCTAACAAAGAGCAACCTTACCCTCAGTAAAGAATTACCAACTTATTACTCGTTTATCATTAGGTACTCATTGCCTCAATATGCAACAAAGAACAACCTTGTTAGTAAGGAATTTCAGCGAATACCTTCACAAAACAACAGGGAATCAATATGAGAAAGTTAATTTCTGTCATAGCTATTTTGGCATCAAGTTCGGTACCAGCAGTCGAAGTCATCAAACATCAATACAAGGTCACAGGCTCTGTTACTATCATCAACCAACAGGGCGAAGTGTACACGGTTGGGGCAAAACTCCCTGTAGACCTAGTCACAGCCGACGCTAATGCTGTGAATGAAGGTACCTTAGGTGCAGTCATAAGAACAAAAGAGTACCTTCCTGAGTTCTATGCTGAAGCGGGTTACGATATTGGGGGGAAGATGAGGTGTCGCCTGCCTGAAGAAAATACCACTCGATGGAACTTTAACGATTTAGAAAATCAAGGCCCTATCTGCTCTTGGAGAAAAAACGGCTCTCAATTCTTCTTTTACTTGAACACCATCATTGCTGAAGAGTCAGGTGTTGATACAGATGGTACCGTAACGAAAGAGCATACTCTAAGAGGCACCATGTACGAAGCATGGCATGGCCAGACAGAAGTTACACTAACTGGCATAGAGCATCGATCTGGCCTCTACTCTTTTTCCAATCCACATATGCTGATAATGTCAGAACAAGTAACTGTTGAACGTCCACAAGCGAGGTGTGATTTCGGTAATGGTTTAGAGGTTTTAGGGAATCTAAAGGGCGATACACTATCAGTTCCCTCAACAATAGAATGTGAATATGGCAGCCCAACCAACTCAAAACGACTAAACCTAAATTATGACGTTGAACAAGATGCCTATCAAACCACTGCCTACAATCAATACCACGGAGACACTATATTCCAGCTACGCGGCATCAAACCAAAACGCACAACCTATGCATTTGCTGAAACTAGCCTGTTGATATCTAGCCAAAGAGGTAACTTCGAGCTACCGAATGCTCAATGTGATTTTGGGGCTGGGTATATCACTCTTAGCGAGCTCAAAGGTGCGGTAGTCAGAGCAAACCAAGCGGTGCCATGTAAATTTGGAGCTAACCACAAGCAATTTGTGGTACTTAAGTAACGATTGCTGTTGAGTATCTAGATTCAGCGTCTCTCACCAAATGAAGGCCTCGCGAGCTTGAGGCCCTCATTTCGTTGATCACTACAAACATGACTTGTCCAAAGTGCTAACTTTGCTCATTTGCTATATCGATGATCCGTGTTCACGCCGCAAGACAAAATCTAAGCAAAGCTATAATCTTCGAACTCTGGATACGGAGACTAAAGGAAGAAAGCTAAAACATGACACAAATTTGATGTGAACAGCACCACCAGTTGTTATAATATAACATTACATCAATTAACTATTATGTCTCATGAAACAGCTATTTAATCTAACCAAGGTGCTCAGCTGCCTCTCCTCACGATATCTATGTCGTTTCTCAACGCAATTACGCTCTGTTAAGCATTTAACACTTTGGTTAGCAATACTGACTTTTGCTCCGAACCTACAAGCACACCCCCACTCTTGGATCGAAATGAAAACTCATATTGAGGGTGAGAATGGCATGATTACCGGCCTCTCTATGGAGTGGTCTTTTGACGCCATGACCTCTATGTATATGCTGGATGGTGAAGACGTTTCTCCAGATAAAGAGGAAGAGACGTTCAAGAACCTTGCGGCCTCAGTGATCGAAAACATGATGTACGAACACTACTTCACCTATTTCTACGATGGCGAGGAGCCAATTAAATATCAGGTTGCTGAACATGCGAAGTTCAAGCGTGACAAAGCCAAAATGGTACTCACATTCGATCTACCTCTTTCAAAACCTAAGCCTGTAACACGTGACTCCTTACGTATGCTGATTTTTGACCCGAGCTACTTTGTCGATATGTCGTGGATCGCTAATGAAGACGTGACGTTGTCTCCAGAACTCGCAAGGCAATGTAAGTTAGAAATTATCGAGCCGAACCCAACGCCTGAGCAAATGAGTTATGCGATGTCGTTACCAGCCGATGCCGATCCAGACAACACGTTAGGCCAGCTATTCACTCAGTCGGTCGAGCTTCATTGTGCAGCGGTTCCTGGTGCTTAACCAAGGCGTTTTTTTACGATTAGGCGTTTCGACCATTAAGCGTCTGCGCTCGTTAAATCAATCTAATCATCGAGAAAAAGATTTCTGATAAAGGTGCTTTTAATGCAGAAAAATCAATTAAAAACAAAGTACTACCTTATGGGCACTGCAGCCTTAGTACTTGTTGCAGTAGGTGCGTACCAGCTGTGGGTTATGTGGCCATCACTAGTCATATCCAGCATTCAATGGCAAAGAGAAGTTAATTCAGAGCTTGCTGACCTCCTCTACGAGGCGAAGTCCAACCCTTGGGGTGCGGGCAGCTACCTTATCGGGTTCAGCTTTATCTACGGCATGCTTCACTCATTAGGCCCGGGACACGGCAAGGTCATCGTTTCGACCTACTTAGCTACTCACCCAACAAAAGCAAAAGCCAGCTTAGTTCTGACTATCGTCTCTGCATTTTTACAAGCATTGGTCGCGATCCTATTAGTAAGTGTCTTGCTATGGGGCTTTAGCGCTTCTATGCGAATGGTGAACGACAAAGCAAACATGTTTGTTTCATTAAGCTTTGCTTTAGTCGCGGTGATTGGTGCGTTGATCTGCTGGAAAGCACTTAGAAACATCTACCGCTCAATCCGCAAACCAAAGTTGAAAGTAAAAGCGATCACCACATTAGCTGCCGATACGTCTTCTCCAATTTCAGTCCAACCACCAATGACGCTTCGCTCATCAGTACCAGCTGGTTCAATGATGTTGACCCCATCAAACGCATTACAACCTGCAGAACACGCTCACGCAGATCATTCTCATGCAGACTGTGGATGCGGCCACCAGCATGTTGCCGATGCGGACGCTATAAATAAAGCTTCAACACTTCGCGAATATGCAGGAATCATCGTTACGATTGGCGTAAGGCCATGTACAGGTGCGATTATGGTTCTGCTTTTCGCAAACATGGTTGGCTTATATTGGATGGGCGTTGTCAGTGCCTTTGCGATGGCGATAGGTACCGCGTTCACGACCTCGACGATTGCAATCATGACACTAACGGGTAAGAACTTGGTAAAACGCTATTTGGCAGCAGGTAACAAAAATAACAGTGCGTCACTGAAAGTCGCAGGTCATTATTTACAACTGTTTGGCGGTGTTTTACTTGTCTTGATTGGCTTATTGCTAATGAGTGGGCAAGGCCGCGGCATGTCGCCAGTGTTTACTATGTAATTGATAGACATGCACTCTAAAATTACCAGAGGCCTCATAACATCCCCACAGACTAAAGGACTCTCAACAAGAGTCCTTTTGTACTTTACTGGCATGCACCTTATTCAACCGTTGCATTACTAATAACTTAAATACGACTTACCAGTATCATCGATTTACAAAACAGAGCCAAAATTTCTAAATAAAAGCAGTGAGAAGCGATACAATAATTAAGTTGCGAAATCGCAGCGTGGGACACCTGCCCACTGACAGTCCATTTACAGAGAACCTTAAAGTAGCCATACATGTCTAAAGATTCCGGTTTCACCACAGAGTACACCCTCGACAAAGCTTTCTTTGCTGAGTGTTATGATCAAACGAGCGTACCAACTCAATTCCCTAAAGCGTATTTAAAGGCGTTTTTGTTCCTTCTTTTTGGTTGGGTTCTACTTGAATTTGAACTATTACCAAGCGGCTACGTTGGCTGGTTCTTCATTGTATTGAGTGTCATTGAAGCGTTCAGCGTGTATTGCAAACGAACCTGGTGGTTGTGGCGACAAAGAATCAGTTCAGGAGCTGGTAGCAAAGTAGTTTTCCAAGGTGATTTAGACGGCGTAAGTTACAAAAACTATAAGACCACCAACACGATAAAGTGGAGCCAGATCGACGAGCTTGAGCAGACTGACCTTGGCTTTATCATTCATATTGGCAAGCAGCGCCAATACGTGAGTAAGTCATGCTTAAGTGACGATGCAATTAGTTTTATGGTTGAGCAGCACAAAGCATCAAAAGCTAGCTAATCCCTATCAGTGCCTGCCAATTTGGTGGGCATTTTTGTTACCTATATTGTCATCAATCAACTTCATGTTCTTAATCGGATTACATCAATGAACACCGTTTACCAAATCAGCGATTGCCACCTTTCTGATGACGCCAGCTATAACAACTTGCGTAAAGCGTTGGAGTTTGCCGATAGCGATCCAAACTGCGATACGATTTTCATAACCGGTGATATTTGTTGTAATCCAAAACCTGGCGACTACGTTGGATTGGAAGCATTCATTAAGCAACACGTAAGTGGTAAGTCGATTTACGCGATTGCAGGCAACCATGATGACTCTTGCTTAATGCGTGAAGAACTAAAAGGCTCGGCGATTCTTGTCACCGATAAAGCCACCGTTTGTGAGCGCGAATTTCTATTTCTCGATTCGAGTTTCAAACCTAAAAACAGAGTTCACCCACTCGGTTCAGGGCGTATCGATAATCGAGGCATCGCCCAATTAAAGAAACAGCTGAGAAAAGCCGACAACCCTATCGTTGTTGTTCACCACCCTGTGATTCCCGTCGGTGCCGATTGGATGCAAGCAATTCGCCTGGAGAACGATTTTATTGTAATGAAGGTACTTCAAAAATATGGCGTGCGTGAAGTCATTTGCGGTCATGGGCATGATCGAATAACAGTGACCCGACAAGATATTACTCAATATATGGCGCCTTCAACAGCCTACGGGTTTGACCACTCTATCGACGAATATAATCGTAGTGAAAAGATTGGATTGAGTAAGATCTCACTTTCTTCGAACTCTATTGAATACCAAGCACTCTACCTTTAAAACAGAACTGGTGCTGAAACAAAAAACCTGCCGAGCATGGCAGGTTTTTCTTTATCGCCTTCCCCATACTCCCTTAGCTGAGAGGTTTCTATACTCTCAATTTATCAACTTGTGATTGAAACCAGCACAACAATGGAGTTTGGCGTTACACTGAATAAGACACAGCAAGTAAAGAGGTTTTATGACGTTCTCCCCTGCCATTCTACGTAAAATCTGGTACTCCCCTTCGGTCAATCTTGGGCTTCGAGCCACCAGCGCCATTGTGTTGTTTCTTGGTTTAGGTGTGTTATTCAATCAAACGGCTGTCGCGATGACCGCGCTGATGACAATGCCTGCCGCTTTAGTTAGTGGGCTGGATTCTGCTGGCCCAAAGCGTTGGACTCGCTTTGCTATTACCGCTACCGCTTGGGCGTTAACTCAAGCAGTCAGTTATCTGCTACTTATTAGCGGCCTGCCTTTATGGGTAACCTTTGGTCTCTTAGGTGCTTTACTTGCGAGCGCTGCAGTAAACGGTCCATTCTGGGGACGACTTGGCATGTCTAGCCTGTTGATAGCTATTGTCACCTTATCACTTCACAGCTCCAAAACCACACTCAGCTTGTACCCTATGCTGATACTTGGGCCTCTTACTTTCGCACTGTTTAGTTGGTTATGGTTTGCGCTGTGGAAGCACTATGCGTTACGTGTCTGCTTAGCTGCAATTTACGAAGCATTAGCAGACTACATTCAATATCGCCAAGAGTTCTTGTTAGGTGGAGAAAATGAAGCGTTAAAAAGACGTATTAAGTATCAACTAATCGAGCTGTTCCAGCAGGCTCTACAGTCTGAGTCATTCCGTTCTAAACATGACGATGCTAACAAACTTCGGGAAGCTCTATACCTCGCTATCGATATATTTGAAATCGTAATAAGCAGCCACACCAGCAATCCAGATCTGTTAAACCAATTTCAATCCAACAAGCACAAGCGTGATTTACTGTTAGTTTGGAGCCAACATTGCCAGCAAAGATTAAAACATAAAGCCAAGCAACTTCTGCACAACACCAATGAAGACATACAGCACTTAAGCTCCTTAGAACAAGAAGCCGATGATTTGATTGAGGCGGTGAAGCTAGAAGATCAACCTCGCTTCCGTTATTGGGCGTTCGCCGTAAAACACATCTCACGTCGTATTGAGTTGAGTGAACCCGCGTATGAGCGGTCTTTTGAAGTACAACCGTTCGAATTATCATTTCGCCTACCCAAACGAGATAACCCTATTTGGCGCCACGTTGCCCGAGTCGGTTTGATGTTTTCACTTGGTGCTGGCATCGCAGAATACTATGAATTAATTCGCCCTGACTGGGTACTTATCTCAATGCTGATGGTGATTCAGCCAAGCTTTTTGGCAACACGCAGTAAAACTTGGAAACGCTGCTTAGGCACTGCTGCCGGCGTATTGTTTGCGACGTCTTTGATCCAAATAGGTGTATCAGCCACAACAATGATAGTGCTGATCGCGATACTCTTACCCGTCGCCATGCTTAATATTATGCGCCACTACTCATTGGCTATTGGTTGTATTACCGCGCTATTGATTTTGGTTTACCAAACCATGGCACACCAAGGGCTCGATTTCGCCGCGCCACGTTTGATCGATAATGTGATTGGCGGTGCGATAGTTCTATTGGGCTATGGTTTGCTATGGCCTCAATGGCGAGGCAAAGAGATCCATAATCAAGCGATAAAAGCACTCAACAGTTCGAAAAGCTTGTTCCTGTATTGCTATGAACAACTTCAAATCGATGCCGAACAACATGACCATATTGAACTAACCAAGCAACGTGCCGCCATGCTAACCGCAGAAAGCGACCTTGAACTGATTTATAATGAGATGCAGCAAGAGCCAAAACACACTCGCGCCGATCCTCACTACTACGAAGATATGTTGAGCCACTATCGCCTGCTAAGCCATTATCTCTGCTTGCTCGTTCCACTGGTAAGAAAAGGCACCCAATACCAAGGTTCCCAACAAGTAGAGGCGCTAATACATGATGCGATGGATGCCTTAATCAACACCATCCGTGATAATCGAGTACATGAGCTACCTACACTGACCAACAAAACCGATGCCAATCACCCAATTTCAACCACTGGTCAGCAATCAGTAGAAGAGATCATCTGGTTAGCACTAATGACCATAAAACAAATGCACGACTTAGTTAGGCGTAACTTAAAGCCTTAAATGTCCGCGTTATTGAGTTAAAAGTCCCATCTCTGAATGTTCCGAATCAGGATCCATTCATAAGTTGTTTATATTCTCAAAGGGATATGCAACACACGGTATGATCCTTGGTTCGTAAATTTGGGCAGGACCGAAGCAGTGTTGAAGAGTCGTAAAGGGTTTACAGTTATTGAACTGTTTGTGGTTATCGTTGTTTTGGGTGTACTTGCAGCCATCGCAGCGCCGAGGTTCTTAAATCTCAGTTCAGATGCTCAAATAGCATCGTTACATGGATTAGGCGGAAGCGTAAAAGAAGCCAACCAACTGGTTTATTCTCAAGCGGTTATTGAAGGGCAAGAAAAGTTATCCGCAGGTAGTGTGACCTTTAATGGCACAGATGTCGAAACTCAGTGGGGCTATATCAAACCAACCTACGACAACATTGTTAAAGTGATTAATTTTTCTTCGGAGAAATTAGGTTCTCACAATGATATACCGCAAGAGGAATGGGGTGTATTCCCACGGAATGCTGGTAATCAAGGGAAAAGTATTCTCTATTTCATTCCTAGAGGCACCGAAAATATCCACCCAGATACCTCTACCTATTGTTTATTCCATTACTCTTTGCTTAGCACTTTGAGCGAACCCCAATATTACTATTCAACTCAAGGCTGTTGACTCAAGGGACTTACCCCAACTTTCAAGATAGCGATCCACAAAACAAAAAAGTCCGGCGAATTCGCCGGACTTTTTGGTGTTCGACCTTAAAGTGTGTTCTTGAAGATCTTACCATCTTTCATGATAAGGTCCATTTCCGTTAGGTGAGAACCATCTTTCTTGGCATCGTTACCTTCACCAAACCAAGTATCACGACCACCAACCAGTGTAATGTCTTCCAGTGGGTTACCGTCGATAAGTAGGATATCCGCGTATGCGCCCACTTCAATCACACCCAATTTTGCATCTGAGTATGGGTCAATCCATGGTTGCATTAGCTCGGCAGAGATACGACCCGATGTCGATGTCATTGCACGCAGCGCAGAGAAGTTACCGAACATATCTGCGTTCAACCAAATCTCATGAGCAATCTGCTTGGCACATGTATCTGCAACACCTACACAGTCTACGTTGAAGGCACGGCGATCAAACCCTGCATCTTCCGCGGCTTTCATCTCTTTCTGGTAGCTACCAAACGCCGCTTGTGCCGAAGCCAGCTTCTTCTGAATCAGAGGATCTTGTACCACTGGAATGGTCGCAAGATCTGGCGAGAATGCCGTGAGGTTTGTAGCAATGAATGCTCCCTCTTTATTAAACTTACCCGCCATCTCTGCTTTGAACATAAAGCCATGCTCTAAAGATTTCACACCTAGGTCGAGCGCTTGATGCATCGCTTGTTCGGAATAAACGTGCGTTGCAACGTAAGAACCATAAGATTCTGCGATTGCCACCGCGGCTTTCATCTCATCGTCTAGGTAAGAGTTGTACTGCCATGGGTCAAACTTCGAAGACACACCGCCCGATTGGAACACCTTAGTGAACTGAGCCCCCTGACGGTAGTTGTATCGAGCTTGTTCTTTGATCTCTTCAACACCATTCGCGTTGCTCATGATATTAAGGATTTCCAAGTTCTGTGGTGAATCTGTAAGACGACGAGACTGTAAACCAACATCGGCATGCGAACCGATAGGTGCAATTGGGGCGCCCGATGCGTAAATACGCGGTACTTCTTTTAGTCGACCGTCACGTTCCATATCGGTCCATGAACCATCAGCACCACCTACATCACGAATCGTACCGAAACCCATGTCTAAATACATTTCTGCGAACTCTTGGCCGTGGATAGCAATCTCTGTCCAGCGCATATCATCAGTACCTAGCAAACCTTTTGGAATGGTTAAGTGCATGTGCGCATCAATTAAGGCTGGCATCAGTGTACGACCTTCACCATCAATCACTTGGGCGTCTGCTGGAATGTCTGCCTCACCTTTGGTGATAGCGGTGATCTTATTATCTGTGACGACAACCGAGTGGTTCTTGTACAGTTTATTTTCAGTTCCGTTGAAAACATTAACGTTCTTAAATACAACAACTTGAGGCGCTTCTGCAGCGACTGGTGCCGTTTCCTGAACGGGCGCCGGAGCAGCGATTGAGTAAGCAGCTGTCATAGCTAAAGAAGCGGCAATCAGTGTTTTCTTGAACATAAAATACTCTCTTAGTTAGTAGTGGTGCTCTGAAATCTGACGCCATATTACCCACCAGAAGAAAGCGTTAATTGCCATTTGATGACACGCGATCAAGTTCGCTATTCGAACTATTTACAACCAACCGTAGAGAATGAAAATCGAACACATAAAGAAAAGCACCCTGCCGACTCATGCGTCTGTAGGGTGCCCTTACTTGCTATTTCAAACTTTAAATATGTTTGCTGACTAAGCTCTTTACTGACTAAGCTGCCCAAACTTAGGCAGACTATTCACAAACTTTTGGTGTACGTCCATATAGGTTTGCATATAGATCTCGTCGATGTGCTCGTTACTTGGGAAGCTCGATGAGAAATCAACATGTTTACGGTCAATCGACAACTTGGCGGCTTCGATAATGTGTGCAATGAACATGCGAGGATCTTCTAAACCAATCGAGATACGCATAGTCGTTGGCTTGATACCCGCCTCATTAAGTGCTTCGTCGCTCAATTCTGAGTGCGTGGTCAGTGCCGGACACAAGGCGACCGTGTTGGTTTGCCCAAGGCTTACTTGCATACCGATAGCGGGTTCAAGCATGTCGAAGAACTGCTTAAATCCATCTCGATTGATTGGTGCTCGATCGCCATTTCCTTCCATATCGATAGTAAATAGCGCGGCTGGCAACCCTAAGTACATGTTGTTCTGACAGTGGTCATAGTTATCACTGTCTGGCAAAGCAGGACACGACACATTAATGTCTGGGTGAGCATCAAAAATCTTTGCTAGTGTCAGCGTGTTAATGGTTTTCTGCACCACACGCATCTCATAGGTTTTCATGCCGTTGAGCACTTCAAACGCCTTGTCTGCATCTAAGAAGGCACCTTTTATGTAATACACATTCCAAAACAGGGTTTCGTTCCAAGGAATCGTCGTCTCATCGCTATTGGGTTTGGTGAAAGTGACCTCTTCCCCTTTTGGCACAAACATGGTTTCGTTGCGCCCAATCACAACACCTGCTGTGGTGGTGCCAGAACCGGCCAGCTCTTTGGTGTAGGAATGAATCACATAATCTGGCCTTTCCATCACATCATCACGCTTAAGTACTGGGTGTAACAGTGGCGTACCTACCGTCGAATCCACAATCACATCCCAACCACGAGAATGAGTCACCTTACTTATGTTGGCGACATCTAACACGTAGCCATGTGGGTTACACGGTGACTCAAGATAGACGTAGATCTTCTTACCTGCAGCGAGGCGGTCGGCATACTTGTGTGCGACCTCATCAAGACGAGTCGCAAACTCATCACCGGAATAACCATCCACCCACTCGACAGCAACATTGAGGTTCGAAGGCTTACCAAACCAATCTTCCAACAGTTGGTACGAACCGCCATAGATGTTGCGTGAAGCCAACACAATATCTTCATGCCCTAGCAAGTGACTGAGTAAGCCATCTATGGCCGCCATCCCAGAGTTAAAGTTCCACGCAAGATACTCGTTGGCTCTAGACCCTGCCTCAAGATCAACCATGTGGTTCGCCAGAGAAATTGAGGTTGGGTTCAGCAGTCGAGAGTAAATATCGTGAAGTGGCTCTTTACCGTTGAATGCATCTTCAATCCATTCGGTACAAGCAAACAGATAGGTCGCCGTGCGCGTAATCACCGGGCTGGCGGAAAAGATTGCCGCCACATTGTCGAAAATCGGATACGCGCCTTTGGAGGCGAAATTACCATTGTTAGTCGCAATAGATTGGTAGGTCGCACGCATTGGGTTTTGTAAGTTATCGAGGATCTTAGCGATCTGGAATGACAAGAAACGTTTGGCGTTAAACCAAGCAATACGGTCACTCTTATCCAGCTCTGAAAGGCCATCAACCGTCAAAGCCCAAAGATCGTGTGTTTTGGTATTGGCTTTGTACAGTGTCGTCGCCAATTCCACCAGCGTGGTACCGTAATCGCTGCTTGGATCAATACCAAAGTGTTTTGCTTGCTCAATGGCAAGAGCTTCTGCTTGTTCATGCTTAGTAGTTTTACGCAGTGGGCTAAGTTGAGTAGAAGTATTCATAATTGCTTAGTCATTCCATCCTTGTTGTACCTCCTTTAATTTTAGTGTTACATAGATGTTAAATATTGCTATTTACGAAGTAAGACATACACTTTGAGCAATAATATTGCCGAGTGTTGTTTGATATTGATGGAATATGCCAATGGATGAAATTGACAAAAAGATACTGGCTGAACTGCAAAGCAACGCACGACTCACCAACCAAGAGTTAGCCGACCGCGTAGCGCTTTCCCCCTCCCCTTGTTTACGCCGAGTACGAGCATTAGAAAAACAAGGGATCATTCGTGGCTATCACGCCAGTGTCGATCAGGAAGCGTGCGGCCTGCCCGTAAACGTGTTTGTGTTGGTAAAGCTTGAAAAACCAACTGAAGAGAACATGCGAGACTTTGAGCAGCACATTGAAGCGATTGATGAAGTGTTGGAGTGTTTTCTAATGACGGGGAATCACGACTACCTATTGCATGTGGTGAGTGAGTCTCTCAAAAGCTACGAGCAGTTTATTCGCAAACAGTTAACTCGCCTGCCCAATATTGCTTCGATTGAATCCAGCTTCGCCTTTGGACAGGTAAAGACAAAAACCAAATTACCAGTAAGGTAAGTAAATCCACTTTTATGAAAACTGAGGGACCATTTAGCCTTCTGTTTTTGCGATTGCCACAAGTTGCGTCACTTTGAGATCAATCTGTTCTACAACCTCTCTTACAAACTGGGTCCTTTCGCTCCCTGATAGCTCTAGGGCAGCAACCAGATTTGGGATAGCCCAATGGAGCCTATGGGGTACGTGAGAACAAATCACGTTGACGCATCCGACAAATAAGTTGCACTGCTCATTGCTCGATTGGTAACAAAGCGTAATCACATAATCGAATTTTTCATTGGTCTTCTTGTATTCAAATACAGTTTTACTCTCGCCTCTTATTGCAAGGTCAAGTACGTTAGACAGCTCGTCTAAGATAACTTGAGGGGTTTGTCCCGCCTCAAAACCAGAGCAGCTAGCTTGAATCATCCCGTTAGATTGCTGATCAACCATCGCCTTCGCGATAGCCGCTCTTACACCTTTCTTCACGCACACAAACAGAATTTTAATGGGAGTGGCATTCATGTTTAACATACCCCTTTCGTATTAGCGTTCGTATATTAAACATAGATATTTAAGCGCGTTTTTCAAATTCTCGGCTAACCAAGGGAAAAGAGAGTGGAGTAAGTCATCGCCTAGACTATTCGACAAAAAGGACAAACAAGCTCATAAACAAGATATCTATCCTATATTTTTCATATAACTCTGAAAAATAACATGGAAGTCATTTAAGCATGGCAAAGCTATCTTCAATTAGCCCCAAAGTGTTGCTTGTACTCTTTCTCTTGCTTACGTCTTTGACATACGGCGGTATTTCACTCTATTTGCTCTCTAGTTACAGCCAATCAACCGTCAAACAACTGCAAAGCGGTAACAGCAGCTTTGAGCTTGAATCGGCCAAAATTTTTATGGAGAAATACCTCGAGGTTGCAGAAGACCGCATCATTTTAGCTTCGCAATATCAAGGAGTCATCGACGCAGCATCAAGCTCAAATATAGAGAGCCTGTCATTCAATCTAGAGCGATTCAAGGGACAGAACCAATCAATGCAATTTGCCGTGCGAGATCGCACTGGTCAGTTGTTGTTTGAAGATACATTTCGTCACCCTGCATCAAAGCAAGAGCAAGCTATCTTTCAAGCAATTGCCAATCAAGAAGTCGACGATCGCATTCTGTACCTTTTGCACGATGACACCAATCATATTTGTATAAAACTATTTATGCCGTTACTTCAAGGCAGTGATTTCGTAGGCGTGCTATATGGTGAAACCGCTGTCGATTACGACGATTTCTTTGGTTCTTTTGTGACCAATCGAGAACGTTGGTACGAACTTAGCCAAGTCAGCCCACCGATCGCTTCTCTCATCGAACAAGATGACGCCCATACACACTCACATAGTCATGGTTCACACACACCAATTACCAATAAATACAGTGAGGAAGACTGGTTATTGACTCAAACGGCTTTAACAAGAGGAGACTTAGTATTAACCCAAGGGGTAAGCCGCTCATTTGTTACCGACCAGCTCTCAAGCTTACAGAAGGAACTGTTAAATGGGCTTTTGATCGTCTTAGCGCTCAGCTCTATTTTAGTGTTTTTTATCGGGCAAAAATTGTTCGTTAACCCTCATAAAGAATTGGCTGGTTCTAAAAAGCTACTAGAAGAATCCAACAAGCGGCTAGCAGAGCAAGAACGAGAAAGTCACCTTCTTGCCACAGTAGTCAAAACAGCCAGAGATGGCGTTGTGATAACTGATAGTAAAGGGCGTATAGAATGGGTAAACAGCGCTTTTGAACGAATGACAGGTTATCGCTTAGACTCTATCAAAGGGTTAAGACCAGGCTCATTTCTACAAGGTGAAGGGACTTCTGTTAGCACGGCAAATCGAATAGGTTCTGCAATTCAACAGGGGAACCAAGTTAAAGCGGAAATATTGAATTACGCGATCGACAAAACGCCCTACTGGATTGATATTGATATCGTACCTTTACGCAACGTTAAAGGTGACGTCGAACGCTTTATCGCCATTGAACGGGATATCACAGAATTTAAGCAGCTTGAGAAGGAATTAGAAGAACAAGCAAATAATGCACGCCAAGCCAATGATGCAAAATCACTATTCTTGGCGACAATGAGCCATGAAATTCGAACCCCGATGAATGGCTTACTGGGTATTCTACAGATGTTGGTTGAAGACTTGGAAAAAGCCGAGCAAAGAGAAGTTCTTCAGTTAGCCCTCGACTCAGGCGAGCACTTAATTGCCATTCTTAACGATATTCTAGACTTAGCCAAAATTGAGAATGACAGTCTAGAAATTGACCCACACTCATTCAAAATGTGCGATATCACCAACCCCGTATTAAACACTTATCAAACCTTGTGTTCAGAAAAAGGCATTGAGTTTTCTTTACTGGATAACAGCAATGCGTCCTCTGTCTACAGCGGTGATTCAGTTCGGATCCGACAAGTCATTCTAAATTTAGTTGGAAACGCATTGAAGTTTACAGCGAGTGGTTCAATTACTGTCAGTATCAACCCACTGGCTCACTCTGCGATGGAGTTTACGGTCGAAGACACAGGTATCGGTATCCCGGCAGAAAGACTGAGCTCAATCTTTAATGAGTTTGAGCAAGCAGATGTATCAACGACTCGACATTATGGTGGGACCGGACTTGGATTGGCCATTTGCCATAAGCTTGTGACCTTGATGAACGGCAAACTTACTGTACAAAGCGAGCTTGGTACGGGAAGCAAGTTCAGCTTTGTTATTAACCTACCATCCATTAAGGCTGAAGATGATAAGCAATTAATAACAGAGCAAGTCGATCTGTCTCCATTTAAGATCCTCGTAACAGATGACAACAAAATGAACCTTATCATCGCCAAAGGATTCTTAGATAAATTAAACGTTGAGTGTGTTACCTGTAATAGTGGCTTCGAGGCTTTAACACACTTAGAAACAGGTCGTTTCAACCTAGTCATTATCGATAACCATATGCCGAAAATGAATGGGTTAGAAACGGTTCGAAAAATACGACAAGCTGGACATGATGATCTTGTAATCTTTGGCTGGACTGCCGATATCATGCAAACATCAACCACAGCTTTCATTGAGGCAGGTGCAAATGAAGTGTTAACGAAACCACTGATTAAGTCAGACTTAGTGGAAGCCCTTTCTCGTTACCTTAACCAAATCAAATCCATAGATAGAGCAAGCTAGGCATATAGACAGAAATGCCAAGCATGCAGCGCAAAACCTAATAGCGCTTAAAGTAAAACGAGCCAATTTTTTATAACTGGATCGTTTTCTCATAAGCTTATTTTTCATAAAATTTTTCTAATAAATGACGCGGCAATCTTTCACTTCATTGGATAGAAGGCATTGGATAATCCTCTCCAATCATGCATACCAGTGCCCCACCAAAAGCGTTGTCGTAACGTATTTTCCCTGTCGCATCCGAGTTTTCTTCGCTCATATTACCGTCCACAATCCGATTGATTTCTTGCGCCACTTGGGTTGGCACCAACCAAATACAAGCAGCAAGGGAACAGGCTGATGACGACGCATTACAACCAGTCTCCGAGCTTCCTCGAACCCATCGACTCCCCTTTTCCTTAATCAGTAATTGGGTTGCTATGTAATCTGGGTGGTCGATGTACTGATCACCACCAATCCACGTATCGTCATAAGGTAAGTACGGCCCTTGCCATGTTGGTAAGTTCGGGTTCTCAATTAAGTGATTGATATTTAGGTAGCCGAAGCTCGGGTCTGTATCGGAAGTGATTGGCGGCAAAGAACCATTATCATGGGAATATTGCTCAGCGGCATCTAAAGCCGTATTCAATTGCCCGATTAAAAATTTAGCCTCATCAACACGGGACATGCTATTACCGAACTGATGATAGATATAAAAAGCGACAACGAGAAGGACCAAGCTAAACGACGCGAGCTTCCACTTTTTCATCTGACGTAACCGTTTCAACATGTTTTTCTGTCTCTCATCTTAAAGGCGGTTGCCCAGTTTAGCCTGTGCCAAATGATACCCTCTGTCTATCATCTCTTGTGAGCGGTCAAACTCTAAGGTACCGCAAGCATTGCGAGGTATCTCAAGCGTAATATCAGCAGGATAAGCAGCCAGTTTTTGACGAGCAATGGTCGATTGCATCGCATCAAATGCTTGGTTTGCGATGTCATAAGCTACAAAGTTAAAGCTCATTTTACTTTTTACGCTACTACCGAGATTATCGATAAAGTGGACGACCTTATCGTGCAAATTGCCCTCTTTCGCAGGTAAAGAAACAGGGGGCACTTCTTGTTGTACCATTTCAGGTTCACCACCTAAATTCACCGCCAGAGTAACGTCTGTATTGTCCCCAAAGGTAGGCGCAATCGGTACAGGGTTAAGTACACCACCATCAATAAGTTCTTCGCCATTAATGACATGGGGAGTGAAAAACAGTGGCAAAGAGATAGAAGCACGAATCGCATCAAACAGAGAGCCCGATTTAAGCCAAACCTCTTTCTCATCCGCAACGTTGGCTGCAACCGCAGTATATGGGATTGGCAAATCTTCAATTGCAATCTCACCGATCAACTCGCGCAGTGTATCGATGATCTTATCCCCTTTGAATATACCACTCGATTGCCACGAAAAATCCAACATCATCGCCATATCTGACTGGTCAATACTGGTGACCCACTCTTCAAATTCATCCAACTTACCCGCAGCGTAAACACCACCAATAAGTGCGCCAATTGAACAACCAGAGATAGATTTTATCTGGTAGCCATGTTCGATTAGCCAGCGGATAACGCCAACATGCACCAAGCCTCTTGCACCACCACTACCAAGTACCAATGAGATCGTTTTTGCCATCGTACTCACCCTTTAACTTCATTTACTCGTTAATTTCTTCAACAAAATCATATCACTTAGTGTAACCGTACGCAGGTTAATGCTCTGAAAAATGCTCATCTGTACACCTAAAAATAAGACACCCAACTCAATTAAGGTTACTTTTTGTTCATTTTTTCTTGCTAAAAAGGTAGAAAAGTTTATAGTATTTTCTAACTAAAGTTGAGAACCGATATGTCATTACAAAAAAAACAACCCAAAGTATCGCTGAACATTAAAATTCCATCAGAGTTAGATTTTCGCCTAAAACGAGCGAGAAAAGCAGCGCGTGAGCAGGGCTTAATGTTCAACGTATCTCAAGAAGTTGAAAAGTTTCTTGAGAAGGAAATAAAGAAAGTGGAACACCAGTTATCAATCGATGAAGAGATCAAGAATAACCTCGAGGATCTTGGTGGGCTAAATATAGATAAAATGATGAAATCGATGGATTAACTCAAATACGAACATCTGTTGATTCAATTGAATTACAAACGACAAACAAAGCGTGGAGATAAATATGGGCACAATAATTGGACTGTTAATTTTGGCTGGTATCAGTGTATTCCTGAAGCGTCAAACGGGACTTCACTTGCATGAGTGGATTGCGAAAAAATACAAGGAATCTCAAGACAAAAAATAATGGATTCTCAAAGCAATGACATAATTCATTATGTTATTCATCAGGCGTACAAAATACTGGTACCGAACATAGAGCAAAATGGTATCAAGCGTTAGTTGCAAAGGTGTGTACTATCCGTACTGCCAACCTATTCGAGTTTAGACATGCTAGCTCTACAATTCTCAAAAAACTAAGGCATCGTGACCACGAGGCCTTAGTTTTCCTACCTGACCATTACAACCGCCCTACTTAACCGCTTCCATCAACCTTGTGTTGAACGGCTGTGGTTATTCTAGTTGCTTTAGCATTGAGAAGTGGGCAGAACCTTCAATGTAAGTACTTTGATTCTCGATTAGAGCCGCTATTGATTCTGTAACTTATGGAACCCATTAATTCGCTGATGGAGCTCCGTTCCCATAGTCAGAGATACCGATAGGCTAATCAAAGCAATCACCGCTCCTGTAACAAACACCCATTGATAACCAGACATCCAAATTATTCCCAACAAAAATGGCAAGAACACAGCTGCAATATGATTAATGGTGAACGACAGACTCGCCGTTGAAGCCACTTCATTTTCCCTAATTGTCTTTTTAAAGTAGGCATTTAAAGCAATCGCAAAACTAAAAATAATGCTATCGACAACATACAGCCCTGCCGCCGCATAATGATCATCCACAAATGCGTAGCATAAGAACACCAACACCAACGCAGCGTACTCAATGATCAGCGCTAACTTCTCGCCTACTCTATCGATTAAGCGCCCAACATAAGGCAAAGCAAACGTCGCAGCTAAGCTAGAGACCATAAACAGCGCGGCCATCATCGGGACGGTATAATGAAACTTGGTCACCATCAGTAAGCCAGCAAATGCCACAAAGATTTGTCTTCTTGCCCCACTCAAAAAGGTCAAAATGTAATAGGTTGTGTACTCACGCCGTATAACGAGTTTGGTGTGTTGCTTAACTTCTGTGGGAGTATCTCGAAACGTGATTAAATAAACCGCCAGAGAGAAACATATTAGGCCACAAGTAAAGAAGATGACCTTATCTGAAACGTCAAACAGATAACTCGCGACCATAATACCGAGAAAAGTCACCATGGAGAAAAATGACGCGGCAGAGCGAATCTTTCCCATTGATTCACTAAAATTCTCAGTTGCCAGCAATTGAGTTGAGAGTGATTTGTTTACTGCTTCTAGATAATGGAAACCAATAGACATGATCGTCGTGCTGAAATAGAAACCATAAATCGAAGGCAAATATCCAGTCACTGCAACCCCTAACCCTAATGTGGCAACCGACAATACCGCGACTCTCTGTTCTGACGCGATAAACAACAGAAACAGCACGGTAAATGAGAGCAAACCAGGAATTTCCCTAACGCTCTGCAGTACACCCACATCAGCCCCAGTCATACCAACAGTGTCGACAGCGAAGTTGTTCATCACAACTCGCCACCCCGTATTCGCTATCACCGATGCAATAGCGATAATAACCAACATCGCGAATGAGCTCCGCGATGTTAAAAGTCTAAGCCAGAGAGTTATTTAAGCCGCCGATTCTAAAAGGAAGTCTTGAATATGATCACGCATGAATAAAGCCGCTATTAGTTTTCCGTTCATATTCAGATCCTCAAAAATAATGTTGTGTTCCTAGTTCAGTGCGATATGCAACTAATACCGAGAACACAGAGACAATACAGATCGTTAACAAATTGTTACACGATCACTTTTAGAATGTTATTTTTTGGGATTGATACGTATTCAGATAACTTTTAATTATTTGAGAAACTCATTTGAAGTGGTTATTTGTCGCAGGAGAGAAAGGAATACAGATTCAGTATCTATGAGGTCAGCTTGTTTATTTTAGCGCTTGACCAAAATCCTCTAATTTCTCTTTCACAAACTCAATAAAGAGCTGCGACTTCAACGGTAGGTGTTGTTTACTTTGATAAACCAATAACATGCTTCGCTGCTGTGGGATCCATTCAGGTAGGATAAATTCAACGTTGTCTCTTACTTGCTGATGTCTGAACAACGAAGCGGGCAAATAAGCGATACCAGCATGATTGAGAACGAATTGTTGAGTGACATTAAAGTCATCACAGATAACACCATTCGTCTCACCGATATCCGCTACCTCACCCTCGTATTCAAATCGCCAAGGTAGGAAGTAGCCATCAACATGATTTCTTAGCAATTGATGCTGATAAAGATCATTTGGATGATTAATTGCCCCCTTACGCTTCAAATAATCTCTACTTGCTACAAGAACATAGCGAACAGGAGAGAGTGTGAGAGCAATCATCGACGAATCGTGCAAAGGGCCAAGGCGAAATGCAAAATCGATATTCTGTTTAGTGAGATCTTGAAAGCGATTCGATGAGGAGAGATTAATCGTAATACTTGGGTATCGTCGCTGAAACTCAGCAAGCATTGGGGCTAGAATGTCCTGGCTAAATGCATGTGGAGCAGTGATCACCAAGGTCCCTTTGGGCTGTGATGAGAACTCTTCCGCTTCACTGTAGAGTTCAAAAACCGTATCGGCGATCAGCTGGGCTTTCGGTAAAACTTGCTGACCTAGCTCAGTCAGCGATAGCGCCCGAGTCGAACGGTTAAGCAGCTTACCGCCTAGCTCTGATTCTAATTGTTGGATCTTACGGCTGACCGTTGTTGTCGGAACATTGAGTTCACGCGCCGCCTGAGCAAAACTGCCCAACTCTACGACCTTCGCTAATAGTAGTAACGACGATATCTCTTTCATCTGCCCTCTTCAACTCATCCCATATATGGGATATTGAAACTCAAATTAACCATCTAATCAACATTAATGGGATTAGCTATAGTTTCTTCATACCAACGACAGTGCTCGACACAACACACGAATAAGAGGTTTGAGATGGATATTTTAATTCTAGGCGCAACAGGTAACACTGGCTCAGAGGTTGTACGTCAACTCAAAGAAGCAAAGCAAGAGTTTGCCATTATGGCTCGAAACAATGGCGCAGCTGAAAAGTTAGGTTTAGAAGAGTCTCAACTGCGTATCGCAACTTTTGACGATGTGGCTGCAATGATCAAAGCAATGTCTGGTATGAAAAAGATCTACGTTGCGATGCCAGCAAGCCCAAGCAATGAGCAATGGACTGAAAATGTAGTTACAGCAGCAAAAACCTCGGGTGTTGAGCATATTGTGAAGCTTTCTGGCATGGGTGCAAAAGCGGATGCCGGTTCCGAGATCATTCGTACTCACGTAATAACCGATGACATCGTTAAAGCTTCTGGCATTGCCTACACCATTGTTCAGCCTAACTCGTTCTTCCAAAACCTGTACGGTAGTCTAGCCACCATTAACAGTATGGGTCAGTTCTTCTTACCACTTGCTGATGCAAAACAGAGCGTGATCGATATTCGTGATGTCGCGGCGGTTGTCATTGCTGCACTGACTAAATCAGGACATGAGAATCAGACCTACTTAATTTCAGGCCCAGAAGCACTAACCTTTGCACAGCAAGCTGAGATCTTAAGCGCAGCAGCAGGCAAAACCATTCAGTATGTGAACGTTCCACAACAAGCAGCAGAATCGGCAATGAAAGAAGCTGGAATGGATGATTGGACAGCAGAAAAACTGGCAGAGATCCTCGCATGGTTTGGTGAAGGCCACTACGCAGAAGTTACTAATACTGTTGAGCAAGTAACCGGTAACAAACCACGTAACTTCACAGACTTCGCGGCGGAGTTTGCTCACGCAGTAAAGTAGCATTTCTCTGAAAAAGGCTTTAAACAAAATAACGCCAGGCTTAATAACTAAGCTTGGCGTTATTTATATTAAATCGACTAGCGATAAGTGCTCGCACTACACTCTTTCATTCTGCCAGTTACTTAACAATTGGTAATTGCAGGTAGCTGTTATACTCACCACCAAATTTTAAGAGAATATTCCCTTCATTAACGGTTTTAGCATGCTTAGCCTTTTTCGAGTTAATGTCGTGTTGTGACACCACCAAACTCAGCACCTCTCCAGCTTTAAACTTCACACTCGTTGGTGATAAAGCGACATCCAATTGAACCACTTCACCTTGCTTTAACTTCTTTGGGTTCGTAAATGTGTACTCAGGTAGAGAATCGGTAGAAAACTCACTATCTAACTGGCGTTGAGAAGCTCGCAGCATACCAAAGGTAAATCCACCATCATCTGAGCCAAAGATCGGGAAGTTGATTTTATTGCCATTGGCATCCAATTTCTCCGCTTCGATAAAGATATCTAAATCATCCCCTTGTGTGGTTTCAACGAATAACTGCGCTTTCACCTGACCCGTTATTTCAGTATCTTGCGTAAATGTATAGTTGAAGCGGGCTGGCTGCTCATCAGTGATAACTACCTGCTCAACTTGATTAGCCGTCGTTTCGACAAGTGTATTAGCATTTACATAAAACTTTTTGTATTGCGTATTAGGTAGTGGGAATGACTCTGCGTACTTCTCTTCACCAAGGTAGTAAGAATCCATTAGCTCATAACGCAATTGAGGCGTTTTCTCCCAATCATTATCTTTCCCTTTCAAGAAGTGGTCAGCAAACTCAAGCATGCGGTTCTGCGCTCCCCACGTGTAATACTGTTCCCACTTTTTACGACCCGTGATCTCAAGCCATTTCTCTTCAGAAGCAATACGCTCAAATGCTTTGATGGTTCCCGATAAATGAAGACCATTGTCGCTCCATGCAGCGCCGATATAGGCTGGCACCGTGATCTTAGATAAGTCTGCCACTTGCTGAGCATAAACATCATTGTAGACCGGGTTATTTTGTTGATAGCTCAGTGCATCTGGTAATGCCGCGCTCGCGTTACCTGTGATGATTTTTCCATACCAGTAGCTAAAGAAGTTGGTTTCTTGAATACCACCTGTATACATCATGTCACGGTAAATATTAGACATACCGTGCCAAGGCATAATTGCTTTAAGATGCGGAGGATTCATCGCGGCAACTTTCCATTGGTTCATCGCAAGGTATGACACGCCAGAAGTTGAAACAGCACCGTTACTCCATTCTTGCGTTCCAGCCCATTCAATGACGTCGTAGTAGTCTTTTGCTTCTTGGTTTGTAAATAGAGAGAACTGGCCTTCACTGTTATTCATTCCAGTCGTATCAACAACAAGCAAAGCATAACCATTAGGAACCCAAAACTTAGGGTCTAAAGCTTCATAGGCTGCATATTCTGAAGCATCGATGATGCCGTCTTCAGGCCCATAATGAGGCTCTTTATCTTTGCCATAAGGAGTCATTGTCACGATAACTGGGTATTCACCCTCTGTCGTTGGTTTAAATAGATTCCCTTTCAAGGTATATCCAGCACTCGTTTTGATCGCTACATCCTTAGTCATATCAACACCAGCATAGATCTCTTCTGCAAATGTCACTGGTGCAATGACTGAAGCCGTAACCGCTGATAAAATAGCTTTTTTCATTTAATTTTCTCCAACTGCTTATTGTCACCCCTGGTTGACATTGAGCTTAATAATAAGCACGTGGAAAAAATGTCAACCTAAGGTGACAAATTGAAAGTTAATTTGGATAAGAGCAATATCAAAGGCCTAGTGACTGACCTCTACTTTATGATGGAGGGGGATATGCGAGCGGTTTTGGATGAAACGGAATTTGCCAGCATTCGGCCAGCCGATGGTAAAGTGTTTATGATGATCTCACGTCAAGTCATTAGCTTGAGTGAATATGCAAAAATGTCTGGAATTTCAAGGCAGTCTATTCATAAATCTCTATTAAGACTGGTTGATTTTGGGGTTATAGAGTTGGTTCAGGCTCCAAACAGTAAGCGCGACAAGGTGCCTGTAGTCACAGAAAAAGGCCAAGAACTTCATGCCATTCTGTTTGGTATTTTGCATGACATTGAACAAAAGCAAATTGCTAAAGTAGGAAAAGAGCGATTCGAAGCATTTAAATCAACATTAATGATGTTAGTTGATAAGTCGTAAGTCGTTACTCCCCACTTTGAACCCGCCCCCTTCTTCGCTGTTCCCAACAAAAGGCCTCGTACACACGAGGCCCTTGTTTTTTAATCTAACGATTATAAGTATCCTAGCTCTCCCGCTCTGTGTCGTCCTTGGCGCAAGCCACTCAAGCTAATATTTGGACTAGGTTACTAAAAGTATACTAATTGTAATGAATTTCCAGGTCACTAATATATACCGCAAGCCACCAGCACAAAGGTGTATCAATCAAATTTTGCGGAGTAACACATCATGAGTAACGTTCTTATCATCAATGCGCACGAACCATCACCATTTTCAGAAGGTAAACTTAACGCCTCTTTGGTAGATAAAGCTGTGACACTATTAGAGCAAAAAGGTCATTCAGTTCGTGTTGTCACCATGCAAGAGGAATGGGTTGTTGATGAACAGCTAGCACACTTTGAATGGGCAGACCGCGTAATTCTACAATCGCCGGTAAACTGGATGACGATCCCTTGGTCTTTTAAGAAATATATGGATGAAGTCTTCACAGCAGGTATGGGTGGTGCGTTGTGTGCTTTTGATGGTCGCAGTGCAGAAGAACCGACCAAAAACTATGGTACGGGTGGTACTCGTACTAATACCAAGTACATGCTTTCACTAACATTTAATGCACCAAAAGAGTCTTTTAATGATCAAGATGAATTCCTATTCCAAGGTAAAGGTGTAGATGATTTGATGTTCCATATGCACGCTAACTTCCGTTTCTTCGGGATGTCTGCATTACCGACTTTTGCTTGCTATGACGTGATGAAAAATAGCGATATCGAAAGTGATTTTGCTCGTTTTGAAGCACACCTAGACGAACAGTTTTAGTTGAAGGCTCCTGTGTTGCGTTGTTAATTTCATTACTGCGAACTTAATTCAATTGGCACGCAGTGCTACTATGACGTAAGACTAAAACCAGATAATTGTGGCTTCTTTCAACGAATGAGTCCCGCTATCTGGTTTCTTGATTAGTGAGGTTGTATGAAAGCAAGAGTGGAAGTTGACCCAAAAGGGCGTAAAAGCGTTGTCGGTGCCTGCGGTGAGCCTTGTGCGATAGAAAAAGGCATGCGAATCTTAGGTTCAAAATGGAAAGGTTCAATCATCTACCATCTGAAAGATGGCCCGGTGAGGTTTAATGATCTTTCAAGAATGTTGGGGGGAGCCAGCAAGAAGATGGTTGACCAGCGCCTAAAAGAACTAGAAAGTGAAAATATGGTCATACGTCGCGTGCTCAATGACAAGCCACTCGCAGTAAGCTACGAGCTAACAGAATTCGGAGAGAGCGCCCTAACGATTCTCGATGAATTGAGAAAGTGGTCTGAAAGTAACAATATTAGACTGAAATAGCGCTAACTAACACAATCACTAAACAACCTATAAAAAAGGCAACCTATTAGGTTGCCTTTTTCGTTCTATCTTGGAGGCTGAAGACTCAGTAGTCTAATGTGCCTCGGATTGGATAGTGATTATTTGGATCACGGATCCACGCTAAACCGCGAGTTAATGCGCCAAGCTCTGGTCTTACAAAAGGGTTGTTTGATAGGTCAACGACATGGACATTACCGTGCTCATTAACCACAAATAGCCCCGGCTCTGCAAAGTTATGGTCCGTTTCTGCTTCAGAGCGCGGTAGAGAAATATAAAGCCCTAACGCCTTCATTTGTTGCTCACTTAACCCATAAGCAATCGGGAAACTGATATCGAGCTTCTCTAAATGCTGCTCCAGTTGCTGTTTAGAATCGCCAGAAACAGCTAAAATATCAACGCCCGCATCACTGAAGGCCTGTTTATAGGTCTCGATTTCATTTAGATATTTAGTACAAAGTGGGCAATGTTTACCTCGATAAACAAACACCGCTTGCCATGTTGCATCGCCTTGAGGCTTACCCAATGTAACGCTAGTCCCATCCAAAGTTGTTGCTTCTAACGTTGGAAAAGCATCACCTGCTTTGAGTTTCTGTGAATATGTCATCTCGTATCCTTAGGTCGAATCCATAAGTTATTCATTCAAAAGGTAAGACACTATGAGACGAGTTTCAACCAGTATACTTTTAGTAACCTAACTCAGAGACTCACAACCAATTATCTTGTTCATTGCAGGTTGGTCTAAACTCCTAAATAAACAATAGAATGGCATCATGAGGAAACATTGATGGGAAGCGATATTCAAATAAAGCTAGAACGACCACGGGTAGAGTTACTACTTGAGCGTTATAAGGAACAGATTGGGAAAGATTATCTTGGTTATCGTAACCACGTGTATAGAACAATCACTTACGCAATGCACTTTCTAGATTATGATGAACAGTTTGAAAAGTTAGTCGAAACCGCATTTGTCTATCACGATATCGGCCTATGGACTGACCATGAACTCGCTTACCTTGAACCATCAGAAGCCGTGGCATTAAATGACAATGAACAGGAGAATTGGGGATTAAACCCTGATGCTTTACAAGGCGCTATTCACTGGCATCACAAAATAACACCTTACAAAGGCCCACATGAAAAAGTGATAGAAGCTTGCCGAAAGGCTGATTGGATTGATGCATCAAAAGGAATGGTTAAAAAAGGGCTCGCTAAGTCCATGATTGCAGAAGTAGAACAAGCTTTCCCAAATCATGGATTTCATAACACGTTATTAAGGTTAGCGAAAGACTACGGTGGTTCGACTTTGATTGGTGGCATTAAAGTGACTCGTGGCATTGTAAAACTTTAACTTCCTAATAAAGGACAGGTTAGATTTCGTTATTTACCCTGAATCATTCGCGTATTTTTCCAGTTCTTGGTTCACACCCTACATTCAACTCCCCATTTAAAACTAAGGCCTCACAAACGCGAGGCCTCAGTTTTTATCAAACAATTACAACCATATACGTGGTACCACACAGAAGCTAGAAAACGCCATTTTCGTTTTCGATGTCTCCACCTCTGATTAGCGGCAATCATCAACAAGAAATTAAGCAGGCTCGAAAAGCCTACGACGAAAAAAGTTAGCTTTATCCGTGGTTCGTTTCACCAAAAGCCACCTTTTTAAGCGAGACCAACACTTAAACCCATATACCACCATATTTCGACCGAGAACGAAGTATCAATAAATCTGTTCGTTAGAATGATTCTATCAATTCAAATATATTAAAGAGAAAAATATGATTGCTGTTATTTTTGAGGTTCAAATTGCTGAAGGTAAAACGGCAGAGTACTTAGATATCGCCAATGAAATAAAATCACAATTAGCTGAAATAAAGGGGTTTATTTCCGTTGAGCGTTTTCAAAGTCTTACCAATGAAGGTAAAGTTCTTTCTCTGTCATTTTGGGAAAATGAAGAATCCATTCAAGAATGGCGTGCATTGGAATCACATAGATTTGCACAATCTAAAGGGCGTGGTGGCGTATTTAACGACTACCGACTGAGAGTCGCAGGTGTCATGAGAGATTATGGTATGAACCATCGCTCTGAAGCCCCTAAAGATAGCATCGAAGCTCATGGGTAATATGACGAATTGATAATCGTCACGAGCCAAGATACATTGAAAGTACCAATTAACGACATAGGCAGCCAAGAGTTTGAGCAAGCAAAATAACCTTTCCGTTGTATCAGAAAGTTATAGTCAAGAAACAGACATGGCAGCACTCGCTGCTGCTATGTCCGACTCTTCTAGAATGAAGATTCTATGTGCTCTTATGGACGGAAGAGCTTGGACAGCAACAGAACTGAGCGCTGTTGCGGACATTTCCGCATCCACAACCAGTTCGCACCTATCGCGTTTAGTCAAAGCAAACCTATTGATGAGCTTATCTCAGGGACGGCATCGATACTTTAGGTTGTATAACCAGAGTATCGCATCATTGTTAGAAAGTATGATGGGTGTGACTTTTCAAACAAGTAACCCTTCGCGATCAAAAGTGCCAGAAGAACTTCTAAAAGCAAGAACTTGCTATGATCACTTAGCTGGAGACATCGCAGTAAAGCTATATGACTCACTCGTTTCAAATGGTTGGCTTGAGAGTGATGGAAGTGATCTAACATCGAAGGGGAAAGAGAAGTTTCTAAAGCTCGGTGTTTGTCTTAAAGCAAAAACCAAACGCAAGAAATGCTGCCCATGCTTGGACTGGAGTGAACGAAAGTACCACCTTGGTGGGTTCTTAGGAGCATCGTTACTCGAGTTTCTCGAAATGCATCATTGGATAGAACGAGTCCCAGGATACCGTGAAGTAATCATTACACCTAAAGGACATCAAGAACTAAGTCGTCACTTTCAGATTAGTAAATAGAAACCTCCCCCTCTAGCTCCCCCTCAAATCAAGCCAGCCGATCTCTTGAGATATACGTTCGAGGGGGAGAACATTCTTTGTCGCTCAATGTATCTCAGCACACATAACGATCGGTATTCAGTTCCTCCCCTTGCCCACTATCAACAAGAGACTGAAAATGTAAATGACCAATCTGACACTTACAGAAAATGTAAGTTGTCATCAAACCTTAAGCATTAGAGTAAAAACTCAGCTTAGATAGCTCAGCCTTAAATGTTAGCGTAATGTTACTAACGCAAACCAACGGTATGAGATATGCAGCACGTAAAGCTACTAAACCGCAGCACCTTCGCTGGGCTCGCAGCAACACTAGTTGGGAATGGTATTGGCCGCTTTGCCTACATAGCATTAATGCCTGTGCTCATTCAAAGTGGGTGGTTCTCAAGCGAAGATGCCTCCATACTCGGCGCAGCTACACTGATTGGCTATATTTTCGGAGCACCTGCTTCGAGCTTTTTACAAAGATATTATTCAACAGGCACACTCATACGTGCCTCTTTATTGCTAAGTAGCTTTAGTTATCTGGGTTGCGCCTTAAAGTCTGTCCCCTTTGAATGGTTTTTAACACTTAGAACTATTGCTGGTGTATCCGGAGCGATACTCATGGTACTCGCTCCCCCTGTGATCACCAGCCTTCACCCGCAAGAAATGAAAGCAAGAATCAGTGGCGTCGTGTTTTCAGGCATTGGCATTGGCGCGATGATTTCAGGAACCATCATACCTTTACTTATCTACCAGAGCGTTGAGAGTGCATGGTTAGGTATGGGGGCGATCGCTTTCGTTGCAACTGTCCTGACGTGGAACGCTTGGTCTCTTGAGGTTAAGCCAACCCATTGTGATAAAAGTCCATCGACGTTTGATGCCTTATCTAAGAATGAGCGCATCAGTGTTAGCTGTGTACTGTTAGCCTATACCTTCAGCGCTATCGGCTATTTACCTCATACTCTTTTCTGGGTGGACTATATTGTTCGAGAGCTAAAAATGAGTTTTGCGAGCGGTGGGTTTTATTGGGCTGTTTTTGGTATAGGAGCAGCGATTGGACCAATAGTAACCGGTATATTAGGCGATAAGTTTGGACTTAAAAAAGCACTATTAGCGGCGTTTACTTGCAAAGCTGCCGGGGTTGCTCTTCCGCTCTTAAGCACCAGTGAAACAGCACTTTTTGCTTCATCTTTGTTGGTCGGTATGTTTACGCCTGGCACCGTAACACTGGTATCAACCTACACCTTAGAAATCGTTGGGACACAACTCCATACGAAATCTTGGGGAGCAATGACAATGGCGTTTGCTATATCGCAAGGAATCGTCGGCTTCGTTATGGCTCACTACGCCCCTCAACTCACCAGTTATAACCTGTTATTTATGATCAGCGCGAGTGCACTGATTTTGTCGATACTCTGCATCGCATTTACATCAACCAAACAGCAGACATTAAACACTGCTCAAACAAGTTCTTAGCAAAGGAATCGCTCATGAAACTGTACTTAAACGACACCTCTCCATTCTCCAGGGCAGTGCTAGCAACGGCCTATTTGTGTGATGCTCCAATGGTTCTTGAATGGGTCGACCCGTGGCAAACACCGAGCACATTAGTCGCAGTTAATCCATTTAGTACCATTCCGGTTCTAGAAACCAGTGATGGGGTT